>SCSV01000392.1 GCA_004297555.1 Salinibacterium sp. | reverse complement strand
CGACGCCGGTCGACATTGCGACGCCGAGGATCGGCCGAGTCAGACGCCTCGACTCGCAAATGAGGGGCAGGTTCTCTGGAGGGGACGGTCGTGACCACCGTCGACATTACTCAGGACTGGCGGGAGTTCGAGCGCGAACTGCGTCTGCGATTTGTTCGAGCGCTGCTTCGCCCCCAGCGATCCGGGCCACGAGCCCCAATAGATCGGTCAGAAACGCCACACTTTGCCGCTGTTCCTGACGGGATTGTTGAACTTCGGCGACAAGCTCGCGGATAGCCGCGGCAATCTCACCCGGCGGCTCCTCCTTGACCTCCGGTTCGACTGGCGGCTCGGGCCGGGTGCCAAAGAGGCCGACTAGGTCTTCCATGAGATCGGGGCCCGGCGTCCGGCCTGCCGTGCGCGCCTCTAGTTGGCGCCAGTAGTCGGGTCTCATGGTGACTCCGCGCTTGGCCAGCTCCTCAACGGCGCGGTACTCAGTCCAGTGTCGCGCCTTGCGTTCTCTGCGCATCCAGGCGCCGATGTAGCCCCGTTGTTCGTCGCTCTTCAAGCGCGGCATGGCGGCAATGTAACGGGGACGTAGCACACAACCCGCGTTTATTGGTGCTTTTTGTTACTGCCCTATTGACAACGGTTGAGCACCGTCGTAACGTCCGTAACTACATGACAGGACTGCAACTCAAGGTCGAGCGGACGAAACGTCGGGTTCGGGTGACGGATCTGGCACGCGTCATGAACGTGACGCACGCTCGTGTCTCGCAAATCGAGGGTCAGGCTGTCGTCACAGATGACGCCGCCGAGAAGTACCTCAAGGCGTTGTCAACGTTTCTAGCGCAGACCGTCGCGTGACTACGGCTCCCGTTGGAAGGGCGTTGCATCAGGCACCCGATGAGTCGGGATCGGTACGGGGCACGCCGCGCCACCAGCGCTCTTCCAACGCCAGCCGTCCCGTCCGCGGACGCGAGTCGCTGCTGCGCCTGAAATACCTCACGGCACACGCCGAGGCCGTTGCCCTCCGAGACGAGGCGCTCGAGACGGTCCGCCACCTGCTCCCGCCGGCCAAGCGGCTGCACTACACGGCCAGCTACCACGGACTCCACCAAGCCGAAGGCGACGCCGCGTCCATCATCGGACGGCTGGAGTCGCTCGCTCGCCGCCACGAGAAGAAGGCCGCATGAACCCACTCACCCGAGGCATTCTCTCCGGCTGCGCCTTCGCCACCCCCTTCTGGCTCGTCGTCGCGCTCCTGTGGATGTTTCGATGACCCGCCGCCTCGACCGACTTACCGACCTCCTGCGCCGCTTGGGCGAACTGACTGACCCCGAGAGGTTCAGCCTGACTGAGCTCTGGTTGATCTCGTTCTGGTCCCTGCTCCTTCTGCTGCTCGCGCTGTTCGTGCTCTACCGGCCCGACATGAGTCTGCCGGTGCGGCTGCCATGAGGCGCGACCTCGCCCACCCGGTTCGAGTTGAGCCGATGCCCTGGACATGGCAGGACGTGGTCAAGGTGGTCGTCGGCGCGATTGCCGGGGCATTCCTGTTCTTTGTTGGCGGTGGCCTTCTGTTCGCCCTCGGGAGCGTCCAGTGACGCCCGCCGCCCGCCGCGAGACCTGGCAGCCCGACCCGATCGGGCTCTGCCGCGACCGCTTCCACCGCTATTACTGGGCAGGCGAAGGCCCCATGGTCGGCGTCACGTCGGCGATCGGCGTCGTGGACAAACCCACGGTTTACGCCTGGGCCAAGCGCGAGACGGCCGCCTGCGCGATCCGCAACATCGGCCATCTCGTCGGCATGGTCGTCGAGGGTGGCGCCGAGGCCGCGACCGACTGGCTCAAGCGCATCCCCGACTACCGCCGCGACCAGGCGGCCGATCTGGGTGCGCGCGTTCACATCATCGCCGAGCGCATCGCCCGCGAGCAGGACGTCGACGTCGACGCGCTCGCGCTGCCCTACGTCAACGGCTACCGGCGCTTCCTTGACGACTTCGAGCCGCGCTTCGTCGAGCTCGAGTTCATGGTCGCGAGCCTCCGTCACAAGTACGGCGGCACCGGTGACGCGATCGCGGAGATCGACGGCCACATGTGGCTGCTGGACATCAAGACTGGCTCGGGCACCTACGGCGAGACCGCGCTCCAGCTCGCCGCCTACGCCAACGCGCGTTGGCGT
>SCSV01000391.1 GCA_004297555.1 Salinibacterium sp. | reverse complement strand
CGCGGATTCCGCTGGAGAACTCGCTCGGGGCATCCGAGGGCGAGAAGTGGCCGACACCCGCCAGCGGGATGACACGGAGTTGCGATAGCAGCGAGCGCCACCGGTCGAGTTCCTTGGTTCGAAAGGCGATGTCTCCGTCGGCCCAGAGCAGGAGCGCGGGGCGATCGACAATCTCGGGGAGTCGCGCCTCAAGCTGTTGGAGAAATGGCGTGGCCGAGACGATCGCGGTCGCGAATCGCGAGGTTGCCGCGCGACGCCGCGGGGTGGTCATCGGTGCCCGGTAGTGACGCAGCTCGGTGACGCTGAGTCGCCGCCGACGGTGCCCTGCGGGGAGCATCGCGTTGATGATGAAGTTGATGGTTCGCGCCCCGAAGCGGCCGATTGGGCCACCCATGAACGACGAGAAGCGCGAGAAGTGCGGATCGTCCGCGACCGGCCAGGCCCACGTATTGCCAAGGGCCAATCCCGCGAGTCGTTCTGGCGCCTCGAGGGCTGCCGCCAGGCCGATCGGGCCTCCCCAGTCATGCGCGACAAGCACGTAATCGCGAATGTCGAGCTGCTCGATCAGTTCTGCGACTGAGCAGGCATGGTCAGCAGGGTCGAAGATCCGCCCGTCGCCAGTGGCCGAGAGGCCGAACCCGGGCAGGTCGATGGCGATGCAGCGAAACTCCGTCGACAACTGCCGGATGACGTCGCGGTAGAGGAAGCTCCAGGTCGGGTTGCCGTGAATGAGGAGCAACGTAGGGCCCTCACCCTCGTCGATGTAGTGGAGGCGGGCATCCGGAACTTCAATGAATCGGCTGCGGAACGGGTAGAGCTCCGAATCGAGCCAGCTCGGCGTTTCCAAAGTCACACTCATCGTTCACCATCCATAATTGATATTATCAAGCATGCTTTACGCGATAAAGTAACACGGAGGCGCGGACCATGTCCAGCTATCACCAGTTCTGCGGGGTCGCTCGCAGCCTCGACCTCATCGGGGATCGCTGGACCCTCCTCATCGTGCGCGAGCTGCTCGTCAGACCGCGGCGATTCAGCGAACTCGTCGCGGGACTGCCCGGCGTCGCGACCAATCTGCTGAGCGGTAGACTGACCGAGTTGCAGCGCGATGGCATCGTCGAACGGCGGTTGGCCGAGCGCGGGTCCGTCTACGCGCTCACACCTTGGGGCGAGGGATTGCGCGAGGTTCTGGCGTCGCTCATTCGCTGGTGCGTGCCGGCAATGGCGACCGGCCCCCTCAAGGACGACACGTTCCACGCCGACTGGCTGCATATCGCCCTCGATGCCTTTCTCGCGGATGCCCGGGCCGCACGATCCACCACGGTTGCGTTGACCTGCGCCGAAGCTCGCTTCGTGATCACTGCCGGCCCCGAAGGCACGAAGGTTCGCGAGGATCCGGATGCCCGAGCCGAGGCCGAGCTTCGCGCTCCCGGTCCCCTCCTCACCGCCCTCGCCTCAGGTGTTCTGACCGTTGACGAACTCGCGGCCCGCGGTGCCACGGTCGAGGGAGACCGCGCGGCGTTCGACGCGATCTTCGGTCGAGGAGCGTTAGCGCGCACCGAAGGAAGCTAGTAGGCCCGTGCGACTATCGCGATCGCATCATCTACATCGTCGCGCAATGGCACCTCTCCGTTCTGCGTCACGAGACACCGCACCGAAAGCGCGGCCGGCTTGAGTTGCTCTTCGCCTCCGTCTCGAAGGATCGCCCAAGGCATCCGCACGAACCCCGTTTGCGCTAGTTCCACGGCATCAGCCACCGAGCTTGCTTCGCCAATACGTTGGTCGCGCCGGGTAATTGCAGATGCGAGCATGTCCTCCTGGATTCTGGCGAGCAGCGCAGGCACCGCTGGCACGAACTCATCGAGTCGCACCTTGCTCTTCTGCATCGTGTCGCGCCGGAGGACCGTGAGTACGCCCTCGCTGGCTTCTCGCGCGCCCAGGTCCACCCGCAAAGGCACGCCTTTGATTTCCCAGTCCGTGACGCGCGCTCCGAGACCCCGGGAGGTGTCGCGATCAACCCGCACGCGAATGCCGAGCTCGACCAGCGAGCCTCTCAACTGGTTGGCCAGGCGCTCCTGTTCGGGGTCGTCGTTGATCTGAACGATCACCACTTGGTAGGGCGCGACTGAGGGCGGCAATCTGAGGCCATGCTCGTCGCCGTGCGTCATGAATAGCCCGCCCATCATCCGGGTAGATGATCCCCACGATGTTGTCCACGCGATCTCACGAGCGCCCGCGGCATTGGCAAACTGAATATCGAATGACCGCGCAAAGTTCTGACCGAGCTCGTGGCTCGTGGCCAGCTGGAGCGCCTTGCCGTCGCCCATCATTCCTTCGCAAGTCATCGTGTTGGTGGCGCCGGCGAATCGTTCCGATGGCGGCTTCTGGCCCTTGATCGTCGGGATCGCAAGAACCCGATACATGAAATCGGAATAGACATCGTCGAGAATCATGCGAGCATACTGAGCGGCGTCGCCCTCAGACACGTGCGCCGTGTGACCCTCTTGCCACAAGAACTCGGTCGTGCGCAGAAACGCACGAGGGCGCTTCTCCCAGCGGACCACGTTCGCCCATTGATTGAGAAGCAGGGGCAGATCACGGTGGCTGCTTATCCATTTGCTCATGAACGCGCCAATCACCGTCTCGCTCGTCGGCCTTACAGCCAGCGGTTCGGGTAGTTCGGAACCTCCGGCATGGGTGACGATCGCGAGTTCGGGGCTAAACCCCTCAACATGTTCCTTCTCCTTCTCGAAATAGGAGAGGGGGATGAAAAGAGGGAAGTAAGCGTTCTCGGCACCGGCAGCCTTTATCCTGCGATCCATCTCGGCTTGCATGAGCTCCCAGATCGCGTATGCGTAGGGGCGGATGAATATCGCACCCTTCACAGGAGCGTTGTCCGCCAACTCCGCCTTCTTGAGGACCTCTTGATACCACTCTGGGAAGTCGATGTCGGGCGAGTGCTTCAACACAGCCATGGCTCCTTATCCAGTCAGGGAAGACGCGCTTTGTCGGCTCAGCGTTGCGAAGGCCCGCGACGCGCTTAGGCGTTCGGGCGGATTGTCTCAGCGATCGAGTTCGCGAGCGACTGGGCGTAGATCGTGGATACCGTTCCGTACGAACCGACAACTGGCGTGAGCGCGACCGAAAGGGATTGACCACGGTGCCCGATCGCCATCCAAACCGTCTGGTAAGTCGTTGAGCCGAGGTGGCCCTGGGGCTTCAGGGATATCGATCCAGCTTGCACACCCTGGATTACCAACCGAGGGATGGTGAGAATCCGCCCCAACTTCTTCTCGCTGATTACCACGCCGCTGGCGCCCACCGTGACGGCGGGGCGGTGATAGCGCGTGAGCTGAGGCGGCGCGCCAACCTCACCGAGTAGCGCGTGAACGTCAGCAATCCATTGGTTAAGCGGCGGGGCTGGCGTTACAACGAAAATAAATGCCGGTTCGCCGCCTATCGATTGGGCGGTCGCCATGCTCGCCTTCGCCTTGCGACTGTAGAACAAAGCTGAGGCACCAAGAACCAGACCAAAAACCAAGAGAAGGGTGAGTACCAAGAGGAAAATCCTTCCAGCGGGTCGAACCGCTGTATGAGCTTACTCACATCGGTGGATCCAAGGGGATTCGAACCCCTGACCCCCTGCATGCCATGCAGGTGCGCTACCAGGCTGCGCCATGGACCCGTGGCCTCCCGCACGCGGAAGGACAGCTTGTCAAGATTACTACACGCGACGTGCCGCGTTACTCCGCGGTCTTGGTGACCGGAAGTTCGAGCGGAATCACCGGGCAGTCTTTCCACAGTCGCTCGAGCGAGTAGTAGCTGCGGTCCTCTTCGTGGAAGACGTGAGCGACGACATCCCCGAAATCCAGCAGAATCCAGCGGCCCTCGGTGCGACCCTCCCGGCGGATGGTCTTTACGCCGGCCTCGATCATCTTGTCTTCAATCTCGCCAGCAATGGCCTGCACGTTGCGCTCGTTGCGACCTGAGACCAGGAAGAAGATGTCGGTGAGCGGCAGCGGCCCGGACACGTCGAGTGCGACTGGGTCTTCACCCTGCTTCGAGTCGGCGGCCAGAGCCGCCACGGTCAGAAGTTCGCGGGCGCGCGCAGATGCAGTCACATGGTCCTTAGTTGAGAGCTCGAAGTCGGGGCACGAATTAGAAGAGGTGGAAGGCGAAGGCGGCGATCAGCAGGCCGGCGACAAGTACGGCCATCGCAGCGGCGGAGATGAGCAGAGCGGTCAACGCCTTCGTTCCGCGCGGCTTCTGGGTGTGGGTGGCGCCGTGGCCCGAGGTGTGAGCGCTCACCGCTG
>SCSV01000390.1 GCA_004297555.1 Salinibacterium sp. | reverse complement strand
CTTGATCGAGGCCGTGGGCGGCGGCGGGGGCGCTGTCGAGCCGCCGCTGCACGCGGCCAGGATCGAGACGGCGAGCACAACCGGGTAGCGGCAATTCGCGGTCACAGGGCCTCCGGGGGAGATCGGAGCTTAGGAACCGGGGGGACGGGCTGTCAAGCCGCTGTCCGCTGCCGTCAGGGGCTCCGCATCTCGGTCGGGGCGTTCGGCGGCGGCTTGCGCGAAACCGTGAAGAGGAAAGGCTTTCCCCGCCAGGCAGGCTGGTGTAGCCTATGAGGTGGGTTTTCCGAACCTCGTTTCGGCAGCTTCCAACTGCCGGGGTTAGGCGGCCGATTGCCCGTTTGCCGGTGGTCTCGCCCGCGGGCCGACGTTCACGGGCGGGGCCGCCGGCAGTTCAGGTATCGCGGAGGAGCCTCCAGGGCATCGGCGCCTTGAGCGCGGCGACCGCGTCCTTCATCAGGGTGACGAGGTCCTTGATGGTATCGCAGGGATCCTTCGGCACCCGTGGCCTTCGCAGCCTTCGGTAGGTGAAGAGCTGCATCATGTTGAAGGCCAGGCACCACAGCAGCATCACGGCGATGACGGCATTGGGGCTATGCCGGTAGACGTGGCCGAGGTGCCAGTGCTGGGTCCACTGATTGAAGGCGGTGTTCTCGATATGCCACCGGCGACGGTGGAGGTCGTGAACTATCCGGGGGTGCAGATGCCGAGCGAGCTCGCCGATGACGCCCGTGCACCACGTCCGGGTTGGTTGCATCGGTTTCGAGAGCGATGAGATCTCGGCCCGCAGGACGCGGACCTTGCCCTGGAAGGTGTCGAGGGTCTCGATGTCGTCGACATCCCACGCGACGATGTGCTCTTTCTTGATCGCGTCATCCCAGACGAGGTCCGGCGGCCGTCCTGCCATGAGGAGCAGAGCATCCTTGAGGGGCTCGTCCGTCTCCTTCTTGAGCGTCATGATGGCTCCGTAGCCGCGCTCGGTGACGCGAGTCATCATGGGGCCGTTGGGATAAAGAGCATCGAGGACGGTCAGATCAATCAAGCTCCCGAACTCGGCTTGGAGTCGGTCGACGAGCCGCATCGCTGCGGTCTGCTCGCCATCGTGGGTATCGGCGGTCTCGCCGTCCTGCCGGCGCAGGTCGGCGGTGCGCAGGGGCTCGACATCGAGGACCAATTCGGCATCGCCAGCGAGCAGCAAGGGCACGACGAAGGTGTGGTAGTACTGGATGACCTCGCGGTCGGGGTTCTTGAACTTGACCTTGCGTTGCAGGCAATCCTTGCAGTGCCGGTGGTAGGAACCGAAGGGTTGCCAGCCGTCGAGGGCCACCGGGCGCTGGGCTCCCGTGGGGCCATCTCGGAAGGCCTTATTGCGCTCCGCCCTGTGAACGACGTCGTGGAGGATCTCGCGGAGTTGGTCGAGGTTCAGGCTGTCGAGGACCCGGGCAACGGTGTCGGCGCTGAAGGCTTTTTCGTTGAGCTGGACGGGAAGGCCCAAGAGTCGTTGGAAGCCAGCCTTCTTGAGCTCGCCCTCGAGTGCGTTGAGGCTCGGGAGGCGCAGGACGGCGGTGAAGAACAGACCGAGGACCACGTCTGCGGTCGGGATCTGAGGTCGCTCGCGCCCATCCTCGACTTTGCTGAGTTGTCCGAAGAGGTCATAGGTGCGGCAGTACTTGATGAACTGAGCGAGCCTGTCCTTGGGCCGCGCCCACCACTTCGGGAGTTGTGAAGTCGTCTGACCCTGCGAGGTGGGCGGGGTGACGGCAAGTGACGGGGCCGACCCTGCAGGGGAAGAGGGGACCTCTTGAACATCGGGCCCGCCCACCTGCAGTGCGGTGCTCAGCTCGATGGCTCCTCGCGCCGGCGCTTGCGCCGCGGCTTCTCGGGGTTCTTCGTGGTCCGGTCGGGAGGCGGATAGGGTTCGGTCAGTGCTTCCTGGAGCGAGTCGGCCAGTTCGAGGGTCTTCCTGCCGAGCTTGGCCAGCGCCGCCCGGGCCTTGCGGAAGTGCTGGTACCGGTGGTTGAGCTGCTGCACCCGTTCCCGGTCGGTCACGGGGACGTAGGTACAGCGCAGCTTGCCCTGGTCGCTGACGTAAAGCGCCGCCTTCTCGTGCAACTCGCCGCGGGAGCACTTGCAGCGCGGGTTCCCACAGCGTCCGCCCTGGAAGCGGAAGGTGCCGCGCACGACGGGCCCCCGTTCGTCGAGGAGGGCTTGGACGTGCTGCGTCCGCTGCTCCTCCGTCTGACGCAGGGCCTGGCGGAAACGCGAGGAGCCTCGGGCATCCTTCATCGGATATAAGCTTATACTATACTTATATCCATTTCCAATCGCTTTGAGGGCTTGGGGAATTTGCACCTCGGGGGGTCCGGGCCTAATTCAAGACCGGCCGGGGGTTACGGATGTCGCGCGGAGCCCCTGG
>SCSV01000389.1 GCA_004297555.1 Salinibacterium sp. | reverse complement strand
GTCGAGGATCGTGTAGTGGCGCTTGGCGGTATCCCACGGCCTGTCCAGGCTCGCGCAGGGGTCAAGGTCGAAGCTCTCCGGGCCGCCGAGCGCGGCGATGATCGGTGGAGGCGTCAGCCAGACGTCGGAGCTGCTCACGACGAAGGGCCTTCAGGGGCTTCGGGCATGAGCTTCGCCCACGCCGCGGCGCCGGCGGTGTAACCGCAGTCGTCCTCGATCTCATCGTCCTCGGCGTAGATGTGCGTGGTGATCGCCACCTCGACCAGGTCGTGGAGCACTTGGCCGGCTTCGATGATGTCCGCGAACGGCGAGGCTTCGCCCGGAGTGCTCGACAGCGTCGCCGTGGACGTCGAGTAGGACTCGTCGTCGTGGCCGTCGAAGTAGGCGTCGAGAATGCCCTGGCTGGTGAGGCCTGCGTGGTCGATCACGCTCTCGTCTGCGCGCTCGGCCCACCACTCGACACAGTAGGCGGCCAGATCGGCAAGCAGGGCATCCCGGTCCGCGCTGGCGTACATGTTCACGCCGTGGCGATGGTCGATGGTGGCGACGTGAATAGTCGGCGCGGGCAAGGGCGTGGAGGTCGTGGGCACGGGCAGCTCCTGTTGAAGGTTCACCTCCCCTGCCCCCCCTCTCCCTCTTGCGGCGCCGCCGCGAACAGAGAGCGTTTGGCGACACGACGGAGCCCGTTCTGGATCGTGGCCGCGAAAACGTAGAAGTCCTCGGACGAGGTCGTGGCCTTATGATGCGGTCGCGAGTGTCCAGCGAAGCTCGCGTCGAAGAGATAGCCACGGTCACAGACCCAATGGCCCAAGAAGCCCCAGCCGCCGGACCCTTCGGCGGCGGGCTTGAAGCCCATCGACACGCTGGCGCCCGGCAGCTTGAGGCAGAGGTAGAGTTCATCCGGGTCGAGACGATATTCGTCGCGCTCGACGACGGCGCCGAACTTGGCGGCGATGGTGGCCATCTCGTCCGCCATCAGGCGGCGGTCGGCGGCTCTCTTCTGGGAGAGGGCGGGCATGTAGGGCTCCTGGTGAAAGTCGCCCCCTCTGGCCCTCCCTCCTCCTTTCAGGCGTGGAGCGGCAACGACGCCACGCCGGCGGCCGGGATGATCTCGACCCGGCGCGAGCCTTGCTTGGCCCGAGACTTCTTGATGCGGCCGTCGCAGTAGGCCTGGGCCCATTCGGCCTGGGTCTCGCGTCGCGCGACGGCGTCAGCGCGCTCGGCGGTCGTCACGAGGGCGTAGAGAACGGCGTAGAGGACACGTTCCGGCATCGCGATGAGCGCCTCCTTGGTGGCGCCGCCGTCGGATGGGGGGCGGAAGCGCACGACCAGACGGCCGCCCCCGTGCTGCAGGAGGACGAACAGGTCGCCGTACTCGTCGGCCGCCAGTTGCACCGCGTGGCTGGCGTACGTGACGTTGCCGAACACGCGGTCATCGCGATTGGGCAGCGGCGAGGCGATGACGGTGAAGCCGTTGAACGCCGTGCAGTCCGAGTAGCCACTTCCGCGGCGGATGATGACGGTTTCCATGCGTGCGATTAGTCCCAGATGAAGGCGCTTTGGCCCCGCGCCTCTACGAGGCGCGAGAGCCAGCGGGTGGCGATGAATTGGCGGCCGAAGAGGTCGTGCGCGGCGTCGGCCTTGGCGTAGTCCACGCCGCGCCACGGGCGGCCACGGTCGCGGTCGATCCGGGCGTTGTGGATGGTGCCGGCGCAATCGAGGCCGGCGGCTTCGCAGAGACGCTGTGCGCGATGCCACATCGACCAGCGGATTGCCTCGGCACGTTCCCGTAGAGAGCGATAGCAGAGCTTGCGACCCGCCATCACTCGCCCTCGACTTGGGTGGCCGAAACGAAGTCCGAGGAGATGACGTCGCCGTCCGGATGGACCGCGACGCCCTCCCCGTCGTTGAAGGCCAGACACGCCGCCTCGGCGGTGTCGGCCTCGACCTCCCTGACGACGCGGACGCGCTGGACCTCATAGACGCGGAAAATCGGCATTCTGCCCCCCTCAACCTTCGCGAATGGGCGTGGCGGCCCGGATGTCGCGCAGCGCGACGCGCAAGGCGTCAATGACGCCTCCGGGGTAGGCAGCGTTGACCAGCCGGTCCTCGAGGTGGCCGTGGTCGTTGAGAAGCCGAACCAGACCGACGGAGGACGCGGCCTGAGGACCGCTCCAGGTCCGGACGATGTCGCGCAGGAGGTCCTGAAGGGCGTTGTAGTGCTCGGCGGTCGGGACGATTGGCTCGGCCCCACCCTTCGGCTCGTTGAGTGCTGCATCGCATAGGTCAAGCGTGGCGATGATCGCGTCAGCTAAAGTGTAGGTGGGCTGCTCCGGCGCATCGAAACGGAAAGGCATGACGGGTTCTCCGTGGGAAAAAGGAAAACAGGGGAGCCGCTGCAGCGACCCCCCTGCCCTGCGTCGCGGGTCCTAAGCCGCGAGCGCGGCTTCGACCTCGGGCGGCGCATCGAGGTCCGGCGCGCTGTCCGGCTCCTCGCTGTCGGTATTCGGTGGGTTGGCGTCCCCGTCCGTCAGGTCCTCGCAGTCAGGGGCAACGTCAGCGCTGCTGGAGGTCTGGCGCCACGACAGCGCATCCGGGGCCCAGCGGTGTTCAGCCGCTCTCTCGGCGACGAACACGGCCAGATCGTCCTTGCGCAGCGAGGAGGCCTCGGCCGTTGCCGCCGGATCGAACCGCTCCAGCATCTTCAGCAGCTCAGCCTTCCCGTGCGCGTTGAAGAACGCTTCGTCAGGGGTGGCGTAGTTGGTGAAGTCGTAGTCGAGGATCTCGGCGATCTCCGCCGCGTCGGCCCGAGCTGCGGTGCGG
>SCSV01000388.1 GCA_004297555.1 Salinibacterium sp. | reverse complement strand
GGCCTTGCTCGCAACCCATTCACCGAAAGTGATCTCGGGCCAGGTGCCTGAGATGTGCTTGCCGTTTCGCGCCAAGTCGTAGTACCACTCCAATGGCTTGCCGTACCACTCCTGCATGATGCGGTCGGCCTCGGCCTGATGGCCTTGCTCCGACCACTGGACGAAGAGACCACCGATGAAGAAATCGTGCAGGCAGACGATGCCCCCGACTTTATCGAGCCATTCGAGGCTGCCAACGTGGAACCTGTAGTTGTCACCAACCTGGTGCACAATGACGTCGGTGGTTTCGAGGATCAAGCGCACGTCCGCATCCTGAGTCCAATGCGAAACGGGGCCGGGCGTCGGAAGCATGTCTTCGGGAACGGTTCCGAGATCTTCCGTGCAAATGAATACGACCTCGTGGCCGAGTTCGCGCAGCGCGCGACCAACGAGCATTGAGACTCGCCCGATCGCCGAACTCCTGCTCACCGGGGTGAAAATTGTTACCCTCACTCGGTCAACCTCTCGATGATGTGATCCCAGGTGATGTTCAGTGAGCGAAGTTTCTCGGCAAGATTGCGGCCGTAGCGACGAGCGAGCTTGGGTGTCCTGATCGCCTCCGACATAGCGTGCGCCAACGATTTGGGTTCGGGCTCGCAGACCCAACCTGTGCTGCGCTCGGTGACGAGACCCAGGATGCCCCCACTATCGCGCGCCGTGATCAGGGGCCGACTGGCGTGGGCCGCCTCCATGCCGACGTAGCTGAGCGAGTCCTCGTCGAAGGGGATGCAGGCGCAAGCGGCGGCGGCGTTGACGTACTCGGCGATTGTCGCTCGCGGGAGGTAGCCGAAATCGAAGACGACGCGGTCGGCGACTCCGAGCTTCTCGGCGAGAATCACGAGCTCGGCGGCGAACGCGTCGCTCTCCGGCGGGCCGGCGATAATCAGCTTCACGGCGCTGCTCGCGTGTGGGAGTGCTTCAACGAGCATCCGCTGTCGTTTCATCGAATTGATGCGCCCGCCGGCGAAAATGTAGCCCTCGGACTCTCCGCCCGTGAAAAGCTCTGGATCGGACAGTGGGTGATACAGCACCTCGGCCGCGACGCCGTTGTACCGCTCGAGACGTTGAGCCGCGTTGGGTGAGATCGCGAACACCCGGCGGCTTTCCACCATCGCCTCGGTGTCTGCTGCAGTGATCGCGGCGCGAATCTCATCGCCCTGCTCGTTGCTCGGCACAGTGCTCATACCGGAATCGAAGAGATCGTAGGCCTGTCTGAACTGATGCACGAGCCATACGGTCTTGGCCGGATGCCGGAGGAGATACGCCGGGAACTTGAGCGCGATCAGGCGATCGACATTGTCCATCTCCAAAATCCGCGCGGCGGCCATCTGCAACGGAATCGCCTCGGCCTTGTGATAGCGGAACGGAATTCGCAGCACCTCTGCCTCGTGCCCGTGCCGCACCAGATTCGCGACGAGACTCTGGGCGAGGTCTTCTGCGCCGCCCCAGACAAAGGGCTGCGTGTTGTTTGCGACAAGGATCTTCATTCCAGTAGCCGGCTCACCACATTGGACCACGTGATGCCGAGTTCGCCGATCCGCTCGTGCGCGGCAACTCCCAGCTTCTCGCTCGCAGCTCGATCACGATGCAAGCGATCCATCGCCTCGGCAAGCGCCTCTGGGCTCGGCTCGGTGACGAAGCCGTTCTGGCCGTCGACGACGAGCTCGAGAACTCCACCCGAATCGGTGGTTGTCAGCACAGCTTTACTCGCGTGAGATGCTTCGAGCGCCGGGTACCCATAAGAGTCCTCGTCCAGCGGCAGGTACGCCACCGCGAGGCAATTGGCCAGCAGAGTCACCTTCTCGTCTTCAGTGATCCAGCGATCGTCAATGTCGACTCGGTCGGCAACGCCGAGTTCCGCCGCCAGAGCGCGCAGATACGTGGCGTACTCGCGATTGCTCCCGGTGCCCGCCAAGGTGACCCGAACACCCGTCTTCGTCTTGGCGAGCGCCTCGACCAACAAGTGCTGTCGCTTGTGGTGCTCGAGCCTGGCCAGGTAGACGATCGAATCGTTCGCGCCGGCGCAATGGAATCGCTCCGACTCGAACACGGGCGGGTAGAGCACCTCCGACTCACGCCCGTTGAACGTGCGGATTCGGTCCCCGACGATACGCGAATTGGTGAAGATACGGTGCGCCTCGGCAAAGGCCTTGTTGTCAATCGCGAAAATCGCTTCACGCCGGGCGAGATTGGGCAGAGTCTCCGGAAACGATCGGTACGGGGTATCCCACAAGTCGTACCAGAACCGCAAGTGATGGATGAACCACAACACTTTGCGGGGGTGCTGGATGACGTGCGCCGGCACCCGAATGCAGATCACGACATCCGCATCATCGGTCAGGTCAATGGATCGGTACGCCGCGAGTTGGGGGAAGATCTTGTCCGGCGTCTCGACGAACGGCAGGTAGATCACGTCGACCTGATGGCCGGCCGCTTCCAGGTGGGGCACGAGCCACTCGACGATGTTGCGCCCACCGCCGTAGATGAAGGGAACGAAAGACGAGACGATTGCGACCTTCACTGCGCCCTCGCGCTTTGATCGCGGGTGCTGCGAACCAGGGTCGCGACCACGCGGTCGACGTCGTCGCCCGACATCGCGGTGTGCAACGGCAGGGTTATGCCGCGCTGACTCCAATCATCCGCAACCGGAAACTGGCCGTGATCGAGGTAGGGCGGCAACTGGTGCATAGGCCGAAAGATCGGGCGCGTATCGACTCCGTCCGACAACATCGCCGCTGAAACGCGATCGCGCAGTTCGGCATCACCGTCACGAAGAAAGACGTTGAAGAGCCACGGAACCGCAACAACGTTGTTCGGCACTACAGACAGCTCAAACACGTCCCCGATGCCCCTAAGTGCCTCCCGGTATCGGAGGTCGATAACCCGGCGCGCGTCGATCAGTTCGCCGATGCGCTCGAGCTGAGCAAGACCGATCGCGGCTTGGATGTTGGTCATCCGGTAGTTGTATCCCACCACTGGAAACCAATACCGCCGTTGTGAATCCATGCCCTGACCGCGATAGAGGCGCAGCCGCTCAGCAAGCTCGGGATCGTCGGTGGTGACTATGCCGCCTTCGCCTGTCGTCATGATCTTGTTGCCGAAGAAGCTGAAAACGGCCGCGTCCCCGAAGCTCCCGACCGGAACCGTGTCGACCATCGCCCCGTGCGCCTCCGCCGCATCTTCAACCATGAGGATGCCCGTTTCGGCGCACAGCGCCCGAAGGCCCGCCACGTCGGCCGGGATGCCATAGAGGTGCACCGGAATGATGCACTTGGTGCGGTCCGTGACTTTCGACCGGGCATCCGCAAGATCGATGTTGAGGGTGCCGGGCTCCACATCGACCAAGACGGGAGTCGCGCCACAATAGGTGACCGCGTTTGCTGTGGCGACGAAGGTGACGGTGGGAACGAGCACTTCGTCGCCTGGGCCGATGCCGAGCGCGACGAGGGCGAGGTGCAGCGCGGTGGTTCCGTTGTTGGTCGCGACAGCGAAACGGCTGCCGGCGAATTGAGCGAACGCCGACTCGAAGTCAGCGATAAACCGGCCGTGGCTCGAGATCCACCCAGACTCGATGCATTCCTGCACGTAGCGCAGTTCGTTGCCACCGAGGTCGGGCTGTGCCAGCTCGATCTTGGTTATCGATGGTGTCACGAGACAGTCCTTGACCGGGCGCGTTCGCCGAAGACGACATCGCCCGCGGCGACGTCCCGCACAATGGTGGAACCGGCGCCGACGATGGCGCCCGCGCCGATGCGAATGCCGGGCGCGATGACGCTGCCCGCACCGATGAACGAATCCGCCCCGACGCTCACGCCGCCGGCAAGGTTCGATCCCGGGCCCACATGTGCCCCCCGACCGATGCTGCAGTCGTGGTCGACCGTCGCTCCCGTGTTGACGATGACGAGGTCGGAGATGGCGGCGTCGGCATTGATCACGGCTCCGTTCATCACGACTGTGCCGTTGCCCAAGCGAGCGGTCGGCGAAATATGCGCGTTGGCGCCGATCAGTGTCGCCGGATTCAGGCCGAACGAAGCAGCCGTTTCGGCCAACCGCACGCGCAAGGAGTTATCGCCGATTGCGACGAGGACCTCTGCGCCGAGAGTCG
>SCSV01000387.1 GCA_004297555.1 Salinibacterium sp. | reverse complement strand
ACACGTACGAGTCACGGGGCGGTACCGGGTCCGGCGCGTCGAGGATGCGCGCCAGGTGTTTGGCCATCGCCTTCTGCTGCTCGGGTGAGCCGTACGAACAGCAGCGCCGACACCCGCTCGACGACAGCGGCATCAGGCAGGCGCAGTGGTCGTGGCACGGGGTGGTGTGCAGGCATGGGCAGCCACGTTCGGTTTTTAGCCGACGCACTTCCGAACATGCTAACCCCACCGACTCGGCAAACCCCCGCTTGGCGAGCGCCCAGGACACGCCGGGTGCAATGTCGTCGAACAGCTGGCGCAGCATGAACTTGTAGCTCTCGCTTAGCTGCATCGTAGACGTCGACGCGTGATGGACGTGTTGCTCGTGGGCGCGTTGCGCATCGGCTTGGATGGAGTGCTTGATGCGCTCCTCTTGTTCGAGCAGCTCGACCATACGGCGGGCACAGTCGACCAGCGCCGAGGAGGACGAGGGGTCGCGCGCGCGGATCGCGGCGGCCAGGAGGCTGCGGGCCTCGAGACCATCGGCCTGCTCGGCGGCGAACTCGCGATCGCGCTCGGTCAGGCGAGCCCGTAGACGGTCGATGTCGCGGGGCGGGTCTTCGGGAGGCGTTAATGGATGCGCACATGGGCCATCGTGCGGCCAGTCGCGGGTGCACGGCGCGTAGCCCGGTGAACCGTCGCGGTGCATGCGGTAGTGAAACGTCTCGGCGGCTTCGAGCTCGAACGGGCCGAGCGGGGGCTTGGTGGTCATAGGGCGTCTCCGGGCGGCAGCTTGTGACAGCGGGACTCACCCCGCCAGCAGCTCCACTCGGGAGCGCAGTTTTCACAGCGATAGGGATCTTGGTCGGGATGGACACCGGTGCGATCGCGCCAGGCGTCGATCAGCGTTTGGCGGTAGGCACGGCGCTCGTCCTCGGGAGTGAACTGATCGAGAAACGGGGTAGCGAACAGCCGGCCGGTCGCCAGCATTTCTTCGACCAGCTGGGCCGGTGGCCACTTGCCGTCGGTGCACTGGCGAATCATCTCGCCGATGACGCCGGCGATCGCGGCCTCGACAGCCTTCGACGCAAGATCGCGTAGGGTGGTGGGGGCAGACATCGTAGGTTCCTAACGGTGGAGGTGGTTTTGGAGAAATCGTTGACGGCACCAGGTCGCCAAGCAGGTAGAGATCAGCGGCGCCTTGGCCACCACGAGCTTGCCCTGCTTGCGCGGGCAGTACGCAGAGATCCAGCGCCGACGGATGGTCGCGGTGTCGGGGCAGTAGGCGCACCTCATCGTTTGCGCTTGGGACTGCTGGCCTTGACCTTGGGCGAGCGCGGATCGGCGCCCTTGGGTGGCACGTAGGGCACCGGGTTGTAGTAGCCGCGGGGGATCGGCGTCCAGACCAGGGTTTGGGTGTTGTCGTAGGCTGCGACGTAGCGATGGATGGTCGACTCGTCGTGGCCCTGTGCGGTGTACTCGCCCGCGTACTGGACGACGTCGACGGTCTGGCCTTCGTGCAAGGGCCGACAGAATGCGGGGAGGGGCTCGTCGATCTTGAAGGTGTAGCTCATGGTTTGCGGCGCCTCGCTTTCTGTGTACGCAACCGCTTGCCAGTTGCCAAGACGTAGAGCGCGTCATCGACCGCCTTGATCATCAGATCCGTGACATGCGCGCCCTTGATCCTGGAATCGACACGAACCCCGTCGCGATAGGTGATGACGATCTTGATATAGGGGCGGTTCTTCATCTAGGCCTCCAGGTTCTCGATGTAGTTCGGCGACAGGTAGCTGTTCTTGCCGTACGCCACGATGCGGCGCTGGTCGAGCGCGTAGATGTGCCACCAGTGCGAGCTCGACTGGCTGCAATGGTAGCGGCCGTCGTCCACCGCCTTGCCGCGCTCGATGTAGAACCCAAACAGATCATTGGTGCCACCCTCCGGGTAGTAGGCCGTGCCGCAGAACAGTAGGTAGTTGGGGGTGGGGTTCATTTGGACTTCCGGGCGCGGTTGTTGAGCAGCGCTGCGCAGGCCTCGCGACCGGCTTTGCCGCGACGGAGGCCGCCGCGCAGGGCGGCGTCGACGTAGCCAAGTAGGCGGACATTGCGCTCGGACACCGCGATTTGCGCGCACGCCCAGATCTGTTCTCTCGAGAGGGTGTCGGTGGTGGTCACTTGCGTTCTCTCCACGCCCTGACGAGGTCCATCGCGTGGTCGGCGCGCAGTAG
>SCSV01000036.1 GCA_004297555.1 Salinibacterium sp. | reverse complement strand
GCGGCATCGTCGGCATCGTGTCATCCCAGCCAGTGAACCAACAGGTTTACGACGCGCTCCTTCTTCTGCAGCACCGCGGCCAGGATTCCACCGGTATCGCGACCGCGGATGGCAGCACTCTGCACATGCAGAAGGCCAAAGGGCACGTGCGCGAGGCGTACCGCACCCGTGACATGCGGTCCCTGCTCGGCAACATGGGCCTCGGCCATGTGCGGTACGCGACCAAGGGCAGCGCCTCGAACGAAGAAGAGGCACAGCCCTTCTATGTGAACGCGCCGTACGGCATCACGCTCATCCACAACGGCAACCTCACGAACACGCGCGAGCTCACCGAAGAGCTCTTCCACATCGATCGCCGCCACCTCAACACTTCGAGCGACACCGAGTTGCTCGTCAACGTGCTCGCGAACGAATTGCAAGCGCAGGTTTCGGGCACCGACCTCGACCCCGACCAGGTGTTCAAGGCGATCACGCGACTGCACGAGCGGGTCGAAGGATCGTATGCGGCCATCGCCCTCATCGCCGGTCACGGCTTGCTCGCCTTCCGCGACCCCTTCGGAATTCGACCGCTCGTGCTGGGGCGACGCCAGACCGGGCTTGTCGGGGACGAATGGATCGTCGCATCCGAATCTCTGGTCCTCGAAAGCGCGGGTTACGAGATCGTGCGCGATGTCGCTCCCGGCGAAGCGGTGTTCATCGCCACCGACGGCCAGATGACGTCGCAGCAATGCGCGGCCAACCCGGTGCTGATGCCTTGCTCGTTCGAGTACGTCTACCTCGCTCGCCCCGACTCGGTCATGAACGGCATCTCGGTCTACGAGGCCCGGCTGCGCCTCGGTAACCGCCTGGCGACCACGATCGCGAAGTACACGCCGACCGGCGACATCGACGTCGTGATGCCGATTCCCGACTCGTCCCGGCCGGCCGCCATGCAAGTCGCGCAGAAGCTCGGCGTCGAATACCGCGAGGGCTTCTACAAGAACCGCTATGTGGGCCGCACCTTCATCATGCCTGGGCAAGCACAACGCAAGAAGTCGGTGAAGCAGAAGCTCAATGCGATGAGCAGCGAGTTCCGCGGCAAGAACATCCTCATCGTCGACGACTCGATCGTGCGCGGGACTACCTCGAAAGAGATCGTGCAGATGGCGCGCGAGGCTGGTGCCAACAAGGTCACCTTCACCTCAGCGGCGCCGCCGGTGCGCTACCCGCACGTGTATGGCATCAACATGCCATCCCGCCAAGAACTCATCGCGCACGGCCGTCGCATCCCCGAGATCGCCACCGAACTCGGTACCGACTACCTGATCTACCAGGAGGTCGCCGACATGGAAGCAGCGATTCTGGAGGGGTCGGATGTGACGGCCCTCGAGATGAGTTGCTTCACGGGCGACTACATCACGGGCACTGTGACCCCCGAGTACCTCGCGTGGGTCGAGCAGAACCAGCTCAGTTAGAGGTCAGTGACCATGCAGTACGTGCCGGTCTTCCTTCTGAAGCAACCGCAGGTCGCTGTGGGTCACATGGTGGTCTGACCACCAGTCCTCGGCGAACGCGATACCAGAGCCAACCCCGACCCCGGCGGCGACACCGACCAGCACGAAAAGTCCGTGGAGGGGGTTCACACCCAGACCCGGTTCGACCGGATTCATGGAGACCAACACAGTGGTCGTGATGGTGCTAACGAGACCACCGACGACCATGAACCCCGAAATTTTTGGCTCTTGTTTCACATGCATTTTCCCCTGCACCCCCCGGTGTGGAACTATCTGTCTAGTGTGCTCCTGTTTCAGTGAAAACGGGAAAAAATTTCTCCAGCTGGGACCTTTGGCCCGAGGCCGAAATACGACCATCTGCTACGGCTTCGTCCCAGGTCAAGGAGCCCGTCGCAAGCGCGACCCAGGCGGTAGCGTCCATCTCCACGACGTTCGGTGGTGTGCCTCGAGTGTGCTTCGGTCCTGCCACCGCTTGCACCGCGCCGAAAGGCGGCACGCGCACCTCCACGGTATTGCCGGGCGCAACATCCGCCAGGGCTTGCAAGAGGTATCGCACGGCAGTCGCGGTCGAATCTCGGGATGCCCCACCGGCAAGCACTTCGGAGACCACGGCGCGACCCACCTCGTCGGTGATCCTTCTGGGCATGGTTCAACGCTAGACGCTGATCGATAGGGTTGACCCGTGCGAATTCTCGTCCTCGGCTCCGGCGCTCGCGAGCATGCCATCGTCTCGTCCCTGCTCAGTGAACCGGAGGCGCACCAGATCACTGCCGCCCCGGGCAACGCGGGCATCGCGACAGTCGTGCCGGTGGTCGCCCTCGACCCCACTCGTGGAGACATCGTCACCGAGTACGCGCTCGATAACGACATCGAACTCGTCATCGTTGGCCCCGAGGCGCCGCTTGTTGCCGGAGTCGCCGACGCGCTGCGCCAACGCGGCATCGCGGTGTTCGGGCCGGGCAAGGCGGCCGCGGCTCTCGAGGGCAGCAAGACCTTCGCCAAGCGCATCATGGACGAAGCTGGCGTTCCTACCGGCAAAGCCGCTCGCGCTGGCACTCTCGACGAGGTCGCCACCGCGATCGACGAATATGGTGCCCCGTACGTGATCAAGGCCGACGGCCTCGCCGCCGGCAAGGGTGTGCTCGTGACCGAGGATCGGGACGCCGCCCTGGCGCATGCCAGATACTGGCTCGATCACGGCGCCGTGCTGGTGGAGGAGTTCCTCTCCGGCCCCGAAGTCTCGCTCTTCCTGCTCAGCGACGGGCACAACGTGCTTCCGCTCTCGCCCGCGCAGGACTACAAGCGCGTGTTCGACAACGATGAAGGCCCGAACACCGGCGGCATGGGCTCCTACTCCCCCCTCCCGTGGTTGCCGGAGGGCTTCGTCGCGGAGGTCGTCGACACGATCGCCCTGCCAACGATCCGCCAGCTCGCGAACGAGAAGACACCGTTCATCGGTCTGCTGTATTGCGGCCTGATCGTGACCGACAAGGGCATCCGGGTGATCGAGTTCAACGCGCGCTTCGGTGACCCGGAGACACAGGTCGTTCTGCCCCGGCTGGTGACCCCATTGAGCGGACTGCTTTACGCCGCCGCAACCGGCGAGCTGGGCTCGCTGCCCACCCCCGAATTTTCCGACGACGTCGCCGTGGCCGTGGTACTGGCGAGCGAGGGCTACCCCGAAGACCCGGTCATCGGCCGCCCGATCACCGGCCTCGCCGATGTCGAGAACGTCACGATCGCCCACGCCGCAACCGCGCTCGTCAAAGGCGAGTTCGTCGCGACCGGCGGCCGCGTGCTGAGCGTCGTGGCGACGGGCCCCGACTTCGCGGCCGCACGCGCCCGGGTCTACGCGGCGCTCGACACCATCCACCTCGAAGGCAGCCACTACCGCCGCGACATCGCCCTCCGGGTCGTCGAGTGAGAGGCTGGCGCCACAGCTACTCCGGCAAAGTCCGGGATCTTTACACCTCGGATGCCCGCCCGGGCGTCGTGCTCATGGTGGCGAGCGACCGCGTGAGTGCGTTCGACCACGTGCTTGAGCCGGGCATCCCAGGTAAGGGTGAATTACTCACCACGCTCAGCCGCTGGTGGTTCGCCCAACTGGACGACGTGCCCAACCATCTCGTCGACGGGCCAGTGCCCGCGGAAGTCGAGGGCCGCGCCATCCTCGCCAAGAAGCTCGACATGTACCCGGTCGAGTGCGTGGTTCGCGGTTACCTCGCGGGCAGCGGCTGGGTCGAGTACCAGCAATCGCAGAGCGTGTGCGGTATTGCGCTGCCCGCCGGGCTCGCTGACGGCGATCGTCTGCCGGAGCCGATCTACACGCCGGCCTGGAAGGCGCCGCTCGGCGAGCACGACGAGAACATCACCTTCGAGCGAACCGTCGAGCTCGTCGGCGCCGAGGTTGCGGGCGAGTTGCGCGAGCGGTCCCTTGAGGTGTTCGCCCGGGCATCCGCCATCGCCGAATCCCGCGGCGTGATTCTTGCCGACACCAAGTTCGAGTTCGGTGCCGACCCGGTCACCGGCGAACTGACTCTCGCCGATGAGGTGCTCACCTCGGACAGCAGTCGGTACTGGGATGCCGCGCTCTACGAAACCGGGGAGCGCACCGCGAGCTTCGACAAGCAGATCGTGCGCGATTGGCTGAGCGCCAACTGGGACCGCACTGGCACGCCGCCCGAACTGCCGCCGGAGATCGTCGCGCGAACGGCTGCACGCTATCGCGAATTGATCGAGCGGCTGACGAAATAGCTGGAGCGCGGCGGGCGTTGCATCCGGCATGAGCGAACTACTCGCCGCCGACACGGCAATGGGTCCGGTCACGCTGCGTGTCGGCAACCTTGACGCGATGACCGCGTACTACCGCGATGCGGTCGCACTACAGGTGCTCGACGCAGCCGCCGACACCGTGACTCTTGGCCGCGGAACGAAGCCGGTGATCATCCTCAAGCATTCGCCGGAGTTAAAGCACGCGAGCCCGCACGAGGCCGGGCTGTTCCACACCGCCATCCTCTTCGAGACCGAGGAGGCGCTCGCGGCAGCCGTGTACTCGGTGGCCCGCAAGTATCCGAACACCTTCACCGGCAGCTCCGACCACCTCGTGAGCAAGGCCTTCTACTTCAGCGACCCCGAGGGCAACGGCGTCGAGCTCTACTGGGACCGCGAGCGCAGCGCCTGGAGTTGGATTCACGGCAGCCTCGAAATGGCGACCCTCTACCTCGACCCGAACGAGTTTCTGCAGCAGAACCTCCCCGAGGCCGCGGCGGCCGAGCCCCTCATCGGTGGCGCCCAAGTCGGGCACGTTCACCTTCAGGTCGGAGATGTCGACACGGCGCGCAAGTTCTACGTCGACACCCTCGGGTTCGAGCGAACCGCCTCGCTCGGCAACACCGCCCTGTTCGTCAGCGCGGGCGGTTACCATCACCACATGGCGATGAACACCTGGAACAGCCCGGGTGCTGGTCCGCGGCAGCTCGCGCTCGGGCTCGCTCAAGTCGACATCGAGGTGCCTTCGACAGATGACCTCGGTGTGCTGGTTGAGCGCATGAAACACCACGGCATCCAGACCCGCGATGACGGGGCGACGGTGAGCTTCGACGACCCCTGGGCGAACCTGATCCGGGTCTCAACTCCTAGGTCAGCCGCCTAGCCTTTCGTCGATCTCGAGCACGACATCCCAGGCGCCGTCCTCGGAGTTCGAGAGCACCGCGACGTCGATCTCTTCGGCGACATAGTGGCGCAGGATGCCCGAAGCCCCCGGGTTGATGCCGTCCTTGTAATACGACCGCACCGTGCCATCCTCGTTCAGATCGAACTCGAGGCCGAAACCGTAGGACGTGGTCTCGTCGTATTCCACCTGCGGAATGAAGAACTCTTCGGTGAACTCCGGATTCATGAGCTGACTGCCGCGCGCCGCGTCCATGAACCGCAGCAGGTCGTGCGCGGTGACGTGGGCGCCGGCATCCGGTGATCCGATCGGCGGGTAGCTGAAGATGTTCTGCACCCAGCCGTCGTCGATCAGATCCCAGCCCTCGGCCACCCGCGGGGCTGCCTCGCGACGGTCGTAGAAGCCGGAGTCGAGCATCCCGGCTCTCGCAAAGATCTCGTCGAACACGTATTGGCGGTAGCTGCGACCGGTGACCTCTTCGAGCGCAAGCCCGGCGAGAATGTAGCCCGCATTGCAGTAGCGGCTTTCGACACCCGGAGCGCTTACCGGTGGCTTGTGCGCGAAGAGCGGCAGAAAGTCGCGCGTCGCGGTGACCGAGTACGTGGGGCGATCGAGCCAGAGTTCGGCGTAGCTCTCGTCGGCGTCCTCGTCCGCGTCGTCGGCGATGCCGCTCGTGTGGGTGAGCAGGTGCAGCAGCGTCACCTCGCGGTCGATGGTGGTCTCGCCGAGGTCGACGTACTCGTGAATCGACGCCTCGAGGTCGAGCTTGCCCGCCTCCACTTGCTGCAGCACCGCGACGCTCGTGAAAAGTTTGGTGATGCCCGCCGAGTCGAAGCGCGTCTCCAGGGTGTTCGGGATGCCCCAGCGCTGGGTCACCAGACCGGTCGCGGCCTCGAACAGGGTCGCGTTGCCGTGCTTCAGCACAACGACGCCGGAGAAATGCTGATCGCTCAGAAACGCTTCGAGCCCAGTGGTGTCCACCTCTCGAGCCTAGAGCCGTGTGCTCATGCCGCAGCCAACCGACCTCGCGCGAAAATGACACTCGCTCCGACTACCACCGCCAGCACGAAAGCGCCGGCACCGATGGCAAGCCCGGAGTATCCGACCAGCGCGAGCACGGGTCCGGCGAAACCGCCCCCGGTCGCACCCGCGATATTCATCACCATGTCAGTGCGGCCCTGAACGCGTAGTCGCGAGGGTCCAGTCACGAGATCGGCGACCAGCGCGGATGCCGACACCGTCGCCGCGCTCCAACCGAGGCCGAGCAGCACCAGGCCGATGGTCACGGCCGTGTTGTCCTCGCCGCTGACCGCGAGGATCGTGAGCGAGCTGGCGAGCAGCCCCTGCCCGAGCAGGATCAGCGGGATGCGGCCCAGCCGGTCGCTTGCCCAACCGAACAGGGGTGAAAGCGCGAACATCCCGGCGATATGCAGGCTGATCGTGAAGCCGACGATCGTGAGCGCTGCACCCTGCATCGTCATGTGCACAGGGGTCATCGACATCACGGAGACCATCACCGCGTGGCCGAGGGCGATCGTGCCAATTGCGAAGAACAGGGCGGGGCGAGGCGCTTCTTTGGCGGCCTCGGTCACGCCCTGGGTGGCCGCGGTCGAGCGAGCGCGCGAGAGAACAAGCGGGTCCGGCCGGAGTCCCAGAAGGTACACGGCGGTCGCAGCCAATTGAGCGGCAGCGGCGATCACGAACGGCCCGGTCAGTTCGGGCAGATGCAGCCAAGCCGCGAGTTGCTCCCCCGGCCCGAGGAGGTTCGGGCCGGCAACCGCCCCGACCGTTGTCGACCAGACCACGATCGACAGATCGCGCCCGCGCTTATCGGCGCTCGCAATGTCGGTGGCAGCGAATCGCGCCTGGAGGCTGACTGCGGACCCGGCGCCGAGCATGGCGAAGCTCAGCAGCAGCAGGGGGAACGACCCGAGACCGGCGGCGGCGATCGTAATCAACGAGCCGATGGCGGCAATAGTCGCGCCGAGAGCCAGGGCGGGACGACGCCCGCGCCGTTGCGCGAGTCGGGCGAGCGGGATCGCGGCACCCGCGGCACCGAGCGTGGTGAGGGTGGCACCGGCGCCCGCCCAGGCAGGCGAGCCCGCGACAGCTGTCGCCAACACCGAGCCGATGGACACGGCGGCGCCGACACCGAGTCCGCCGAGCACTTGGCTGACAACGAGCGCGCGAACGACTCGGCCTTGCACGCCCGCCGGAATATCTGTCACCCGCCAAGTCTTGCGCACCCGGCGGCCACTCAAGGGCCAATCCCGCTCGCGTACACTGGACGCATCCAGCCGCGAAGTCTCAGGAGTGTTTCGGTGCCCACAATCGTCGTCGAGGTCATGCCCAAGGCCGAGTTGCTCGACCCGCAAGGCAAGGCCGTGGTCGGCGCTCTCGCGCGGCTCGGCAAGAACGAGTTCCGCGATGTGCGCATCGGCAAGCGCTTCGAGCTCACCGTCGACGGCCCGGTAGATGATGCCCTCCTCGCCGAAGTGCACGCCATCGCCGAAGACATGCTCGCCAACACGGTCATCGAAGATGTCGTGAGCGTGCACCAGGCCGCTATCGAAACCGTGGTTGCGGGGGAAACGCACTGATGCGCATCGGCGTCATCACCTTCCCGGGTTCGCTTGATGATCGGGATGCCCAGCGCGCCATCCGTCTCGCCGGCGCTGAGCCTGTCGCGCTCTGGCACGGCGACCACGACCTGCACGGTGTCGATGCGATCGTGCTGCCCGGCGGCTTCAGCTACGGCGACTACCTGCGCGCAGGCGCGATTGCGAGCCACGCGCCGATCATGGCCGAAGTGATCGACGCGGCCAACGCCGGGATGCCCGTGCTCGGCATCTGCA
The DNA here is from genome assembly GCA_004297555.1 of Salinibacterium sp. GTDB lineage: Bacteria > Actinomycetota > Actinomycetes > Actinomycetales > Microbacteriaceae > Rhodoglobus. The sequence continues at coordinate 11,626 of SCSV01000036.1, read as the reverse complement.
ATGGCTTTCAGATGCTCGCTGAGGCCCGCCTCCTGCCGGGCGCGCACACGCGCAACGCCCACCAGCAGTTCATCCGGCGCGATCAGAAACTGCGCGTCGAGAACAACCGCACTGCGTGGACGAACCAGTTCGCCGAGGGAGCCGAGATCGTCATCCCGCTCAAGAACGCCGACGGTCGCTTCGTCGCGGACGCCGAGACGATGGCGCGCATCGAAGGCAACGGCCAGGTGGTTTTCCGTTACCTCGACGTGAACCCGAACGGTTCGATGAACGACATCGCCGGGGTCTCGAACGAGCGGGGCAATGTGGTCGGTCTCATGCCGCATCCCGAGCACGCGACCGAGGCCGGTTTCGGCCCCAACATGCCGGACGCGATGCGCTCGGGCACGGATGGCTTGCGGTTCTTCACGAGCGTCATCGCCGCCTTCGCCCGCTCCTAGCGCGCTACAGCAGGAAGATCGGCAACGCGCCCGGATTGCGCGCGTGCACGATCACGAGAAACACGACCGCGTCGAACAACAGATGCACGGTCAGCACATAGGCGATCGACTTCGTCGCGGAATAGAGCCAGCCCTGAATCAGCGCGAACGGGACCGTGAGCACGGGCCCCCAGGCCTGATAACCGAGTTCCCACAGGAACGAGACGAAAACCACAGCTTGCAGAATGTTCGCCTGCCAGACCGGAAACTGCCGCCGGAAGAGCACGAACACGCTGACGACGAAGAACAGCTCGTCCCAAGCGCCGACATAGTTGACCCCAACAAACAGTCGCCCGATCTCGTCTGGCGCGGTCACCGCCGGCCAGTTCAGGTACACCCCTGAGGAGATGAAGTAATAGGGCAGAATCAGCCAGCCGAGCATGAGCACGACAACCAGGTATGCCCATTGCGGCTTCGACCACGGCCACGCGCCGCGCCACTTGAACCGGATCACCTGGTCCTTGAACACGAACCGGGACAGCAGGTACGGAGCCGCCACGGCAGCGGCGAGCACGACGCCGATCAGAAAGAAGTTGGCCCAGCGGATGTCCGCCCGCACCGAGATCGTGCTGACGATCACCATTCCGACCGCGACGAGCAGGAGGTCGCGGAACAACCCGTTGCCGCGGCGGTCGAGATACCAGGCGATCGGCAGGGCGAGCGCGACGATCGCGTAGCCCACAAGTTGCATCCGAAGCGGAAAGAGAAACAGCGCGGAGCCGCTCAGCAGCACCGCCGGAACCAACGCCCAGCTCAGGCGCGCGCTCGTCACACCATCGCTCACCGCACTAGCTTCCCACGGCTTTCCCACAGATCAGGGAACGCCCAATCGACCAAGCCCGCGGGCCGCTAGAATGTGTACGTTGAGGAGGCACCATACACATGCGCACAAATATCGTCATCGATGACAAGCTCATGCGTGAAGCCCAGCGCGCAAGTGGGGCGAAGACCAAGCGCGAAGCGGTCGAAATGGGACTGCGAGCGCTTGTGCGCCTCGACAAGCAGAACGAGATTCGCCGCCTGCGCGGCATTGGCTGGACCGGAGACCTTGAGGCCATGCGGCGGGACGCGTGATCCTGGTCGATTCGAGCGTGTGGATTGACTATTTCCGTGGCAACACCACCCCGGCGGCGACAACCCTCGACGCACTACTCGGTGCCGAGGAGATCGCCATCGGTGATCTTGTGCTCGCCGAAGTGCTTCAGGGCTTCGGCACCGACGCAAATGCTGCACAAGCAGAACGTCTTCTGTCGTCGCTGACGCTCGTCAAGTTGGGAGGTCGCGATGCCGCCATCCAGGCAGCTGCGAACTTCCGCGCCCTGAGGCGGCTCGGCGTGACCGTTCGCAAGACAGTCGACACAATGATCGCCACGGGCTGCATCCGAACCGGTCATGTGCTGCTGCACAACGACCGAGACTTCGATGCCTTTGAACAACACCTCGGGCTTCAGGTTCTTCACCCACCCGTCTAGACCGACTCAGGTCAACGGTAGAATCGAGCCTCGTGACCTCAAGCTCCACCGCCCTCGCCGATACCGTCGCCAACGCGGCCGCGACACCCGACAAGGTGCAGCCGTACGGCGCGCTCGGCCTCAAGGAGGACGAGTATGAGCGCATCAAGACGATCCTCGGGCGGCGCCCCACGAGCGGCGAGCTCGCGATGTACTCGGTGATGTGGAGCGAGCACTGCTCCTACAAGAGCTCCAAGGTCTACTTGCGCCAATTCGGCTCCAAAACCACCCCCAACATGACCAAGAACCTCATGGTCGGGATGGGCGAGAACGCCGGTGTTATCGACGTCGGCCAGGGTTGGGCGGTCACCTTCAAGATCGAGAGCCACAACCACCCCAGCTACATCGAGCCGTTCCAGGGCGCCGCGACCGGCGTCGGCGGCATTGTGCGCGACATCATCTCCATGGGTGCGCGCCCGGTGGCGGTGATGGATGCCCTGCGCTTCGGTTCCATCGACGACCCCGATACCGCGCGCGTCGTTCACGGCGTCGTGTCGGGCATCTCGTTCTATGGCAACTGCCTGGGTCTGCCGAACATCGGCGGCGAAACCTGGTTCGACGCGGTCTACCAGGCCAACCCTCTCGTGAACGCGCTCGCCGTGGGCGTGCTGCGGCACGAGGACCTGCACCTCGCCAATGCTCGCGGCGCGGGCAACAAGGTCGTGCTGTTCGGGGCGCGCACCGGCGGCGACGGCATCGGTGGGGCATCCATTCTCGCTTCCGACAGTTTCAGCGAGGGCGGCCCGACCAAGCGCCCCGCGGTGCAGGTCGGCGACCCCTTCGCCGAGAAGGTGCTCATCGAGTGCTGCCTCGAGCTGTTCGCCGGTGACTTGGTGCAGGGCATCCAGGATCTCGGCGCCGCAGGCATCAGTTGCGCGACGAGCGAGCTCGCCTCGAATGGCGATGGCGGCATGTTCATCGAACTTGAGCGCGTGCTGCTGCGGGACCCGAGCCTCACGGCTGAGGAGATCCTCATGTCGGAGAGCCAGGAGCGCATGATGGCGATCGTGACGCCGGAGAAGCTCGACGGCTTCCTCGCCGTCACCAAGAAGTGGGATGTCGAGACGAGCGTTCTCGGCGAAGTCACCGACACTGGCCGCCTCATCATCAACTGGCACGGCGAGGAGATCGTCAACGTCGAGCCGCGCACCGTCGCGGTCGACGGTCCGGTGTACGAGCGCCCCGTCGCCTACCCGGCCTGGATCGACGCCCTGCAGGCCGACAGCGCCTCGACCCTCGCCCGACCGAGCGACGGTGCCGAACTCAAGCGGCAGGTGCTCGCGCTGCTCGGTTCGCCGAACCTCGCCGACAAGTCCTGGCTCACGAACCAGTACGACACCTACGTCATGGGCAACACCGCCCTGAGCTTCCCCGACGACGGTGGGATGGTGCGCGTCGATGAGAACAGCGGACTCGGCTTCGCGGTCGCGACGGATGCGAACGGTCGCTACTGCCAGCTCGACCCGTACCGCGGCGCACAGTTGGCGCTCGCCGAGGCGTTCCGAAATGTCGCCGCCACCGGCGCGACCCCGGTGGCCGTCTCCGACTGCCTCAACTTCGGCTCTCCCGAGAACCCCGAGGTGATGTGGCAGTTCAAGCGAACCGTCGAGGGCCTCGCCGACGGCTGCCTCGAACTCGAGATCCCGGTCACTGGTGGCAACGTCTCGTTCTACAACCAGACCGGCGATGTGCCGATCCACCCCACCCCGGTCGTTGCCGTGCTCGGCGTGATCGACGACGTGGCCAAGCGCATCCCCTCCGGCTGGCAAGACGAGGGCAACAACATCTACCTGCTCGGAGTCACTCACGAAGAACTCGACGGCTCAGCTTGGGCCGGCGCGATCCACAACCACCTCGGCGGCTTGCCTCCCGCGGTCGACCTCGCCAGCGAGGCCCGACTTGCCGCACTCATCAAGGCGGCCTCGGAGCAGTCCCTTCTCGCCTCGGCGCACGATCTCGCCGACGGCGGTCTCGGCCAGGCTCTCGCCGAAGCGGTGCTGCGTTTTGGCATCGGCGCACGCGTGTGGCTGACCGAAATCATGGAGCGCGATGGCGTTGATGCCGCGACCGCTCTCTTCAGCGAATCAAGCGGGCGGATGCTCGTGAGTGTGCCGCGCGAAGACGACGTGCGCTTCGTGGGACTGTGCGAGGGCCGCGGGTATCCCGCGCTGCGCATCGGAGTCACCGACGCGAGCGGTGCCCTTGAGGTTCAGGATCAGTTCAGCGTGAGCCTCGACGAGCTGCGCGGCACGCACCGCGCTCCGCTCTCGGAGGCGTTCGGCCCGGTCATCGGCAACTAGCGTCCGTCAGCGGGCAGACGGCGTCGCCGTTCGCGACGTTTGTACCGTGGCCGGGTCATCCGCACGGAAAGAATCACCAGGTATCCGAAGCAGGCGAACACGACCAGGGCCAGGATCATCACAACACCTGAAGCGGTCATGCCCTAAGAGACACCGAAGCCGCCCGATCATGACGCGGGTATTCGAAGTTACTGAGTGTCGATCGAGCCCGTGTTCGCGATGGTCTGGTGGTGATGGATAACCTCCGCGACGATGAAGTTCAGAAACTTTTCGGCGAACGCGGGATCGAGGTGAGCTTCTTCCGCGAGCGCCCGCAGTCGGGCAATCTGCACGCGTTCCCGCTCCGGGTCGGAGGCCGGCATGCCGGTCGCGGCCTTCAGTCGGCCGACCTGCTGAGTGAACTTGAAGCGCTCGGCGAGCAGGTGGATGAGCGCCGCGTCGATGTTGTCGATGCTGCGCCGCAGACTCGCGAGTTGCTCGGATGGCTCGTTCTCAGTCATGCGCACAAATCTATGACAGAAACCATTCAGCATGCGCTCGCCCCGATACAGTTGCGACGTGAGCTTCACTTTCTCTGCAACGACCGGATGGCGCAACTCGGCTCTCACGCGAATCGTCGGCTCGGCGGCATCCTGGTTTCTGTTCTCGCTCTCGTTCTGTCTCTTCGCTCTTTCGGTTTGGGTCGTGATGACTTTGGGCGGGTCCTGCGCAACCGGCGGGCCATACGAGATCGCCGTGCAGTGTCCGGAGAATGTGACCGATTTCTTGCCGTGGAGCATCTTCGGCGGACTCATCGCCGTCGGCCTCTCCGGCTTTCTGGCCCAAGGATTCGGGATGCCCCTCGCCCCATGGGCCTGGACGATTCTGTTCTGCGGGTTAGGCGGCCTGTTCCTCGTGGCATTCTTCGCCTCGGGTGATGTCACGGCGCTGCTGCTCGGGCTCATGTTCGAGGTGATGGGGCTGATTCCCCTCGTGCTCGAACTGCGCGGAAGCCCGCAACGTGTGTTTCTCGGGCAACGCGCCGCGGACGGCACCCAGTTCTTCGAGGGGGAACGCGCGCGCAGAACGCTTATGTCCCCGAGCCGGCCGAACCCTGAAGGAGCGGTCACCCCGAGCATCGCCAATTGGGCGATGAGCATCGGAATCGCGGTCGTCTGCTCCGGGGCGGGCTACTACCTCGCCCGTGCGTGGTTCGGGATTTAGCCCGCTAGCAGGTCGTGCCGCACGACGATCGCCTCGCGGTCGGGCCCCACGCCGATCGCGGAGATGCGTGACCCGCTCATCGCCTCGAGGGCAAGCACGTAGTTCTGGGCGTTCTTCGGGAGGTCCTCGAATGTGCGCGCTCCCGTGATGTCTTCTGACCAGCCGGGGAACTCTTCGTAGATCGGCACCGCGTGATGGAAGTCCGACTGCGAGACCGGAACCTCATCGACCCGCTCGCCATCGACGTCATAGGCGACACAGACCGGAATCGTTTCGAGCCCAGTCAGCACGTCGAGTTTGGTCATCACGAAGTCGGTGACGCCATTGACCCTGGCGGAGTAGCGCGCGATCGGTGCGTCGTACCAGCCGGTGCGGCGCGGGCGGCCGGTCGTGGTGCCGAACTCGAAGCCCTTGGTGCGAAGGAACTCTCCGGATGCGTCGTGCAGCTCGGTCGGGAACGGCCCGGCACCGACGCGAGTCGTGTACGCCTTGACGATTCCGATCACCCGGTCGAGACGGTTCGGCGCCACCCCTGAGCCGGTGGCGGCACCACCGCTCGTGGAGTTGGAGGATGTGACGAAGGGGTAGGTGCCGTGGTCGACATCCAGCATGGTGGCTTGGCCGCCCTCGAACACCACGGTCTTGCCCTCGTCGAGCGCGCGGTTGAGCACGAGGCCGGTGTCGGCGACCATGGGCCGCAGCCGCTCGGCGTAACTGAGCAGGTCGTTGACGATCTCGTCGACCGCGATCGCGCGCCGGTTGTAGATCTTCACGAGCAGGTGGTTCTTCTGGTGCAGCGCACCTTCGACCTTCTGGCGCAGGATGTTCTCGTCGAACAGGTCTTGGATGCGAATGCCCACCCGGTTGATTTTGTCGGCGTAGGCAGGGCCGATGCCGCGCCCGGTCGTGCCGATCTGACGCTTGCCGAGGAAGCGCTCGGTGACCTTGTCGAGAGTGCGGTGGTACTGAGTGATCACGTGCGCGTTGGCGCTGACCAGCAGGCGCGAGACATCCACTCCCCGGGCGGAGAGCGCCTCAAGTTCTTCGAAGAGCACCTCGATGTCAATGACTACGCCGTTCGCGATCACCGGGATCACGCCATCGGTCAGGATGCCGGAGGGCAGCAGGTGCAGCGCATACTTCTCGTCGCCGACAACGACCGTGTGGCCGGCGTTGTTGCCGCCGTTGAACTTGACCACGTAGTCGATGCGGCTGCTGAGCAAGTCGGTCGCCTTGCCCTTGCCTTCGTCACCCCACTGGGCGCCGATGATCACGAATGCTGGCATGGGCCGGTCTCCTCCAAAAAGGGGGCCTGGAAAATGGTGGGGATTACACCCAATCCTATCGGCGCGGTCTGACTGCGGTCGGCTTAGAAGACGTGCTGCGTAATCCAGACGTGCATCGCGACGGCGGCTGCGGCCGAGGCGTTGATGCTGCGGGTCGAGCCGAATTGACTGATCTCGACAACCGCGTCGGCGGCGGCGAGCGCCTCGGCCGACAGACCAGGGCCTTCCTGGCCGAAGAGCAAGACGCAGCGCCTGGGGAAGGCGAAGGTTTCGATGATGACGCTGCCCGGCACGTTGTCGATCGCGATGATGGGGAGCGATTCGGCCCGTGCCCACATGACGAAGTCCGCGACATCCGGATGCTGCAGCACATGCTGGTAGCGATCGGTCACCATCGCGCCGCGCTTGTTCCAGCGCCTTCGGCCGATGATGTGCACGGTCTCGGCGCCGAACGCATTGGCACTGCGCACGATGGAGCCGATGTTCATGTCGTGCTGCCAGTTCTCGATCGCGACGTGGAACGGATTCCGGTGCTCATCGAGGTCGGCGACGATCGCCTCCATCGTCCAGTAGCGGTAACGGTCGATGACGTTGCGGGAGTCACCGTGTGCCAGAAGCTCAGGGTCGTAGTGCGAATCGGTGGGCCAGTCACCGCGCCAGGGGCCGACTCCGCCGGTCGAGAGCTCGTTGCTCGGGTTCGGTGCGTCTTCCACGTTGACAGAGTACGGGCACCTGTTAATCTCGGGGCATGCCCTGGACGAGCGACGGCCCGAACCGCGTCATCCTCGGCGACAATCTCCCAATCATCTCAGCGCTGCCCGACGGGGCCTTCCAACTGATCTACCTCGACCCGCCCTTCAACACAGGCCGAACCCAGTCGCGGCAAGCCATCACAACAACGCGGTCGGAGACTGGCTCGCGCACGGGCTTCAAGGGTCACAGCTACGAGACCGTCAAAGGCACGCTCTCGCACTACGACGACCGCTTCGCCGACTACTGGGACTTTCTTGAGCCGCGCCTCGCCGAGGCCTGGCGGTTGCTCGATGACACTGGCACTCTCTACCTGCACCTGGACTACCGCGAGGCGCATTACGCGAAGGTGGCGCTCGACGCGCTTTTCGGGCGCGAGAACTTTCTCAACGAGATCATCTGGGCCTACGACTACGGCGCCCGGGCCACGCGCAAATGGCCGTCGAAGCACGACACGATTCTTGTGTACGTGAAGAATCCGAAAACGTACTACTTCGACAACGAGGCCGTCGATCGAGAGCCGTACATGGCGCCGGGACTGGTGACACCCGAGAAGGTCGCGAAGGGCAAACTGCCGACGGATGTCTGGTGGCACACGATCGTGTCGCCCACCGGCAAGGAGAAGACCGGCTACGCAACTCAGAAGCCCGAGGGCATTCTGCGACGAGTGATGCAAGCGTCAAGCGCTCCGGGTGACTGGGTGCTCGACTTCTTCGCGGGTAGCGGTACGACGGGCGCCGTTGCGCAGGCCCTGGACCGACGATTCGTGCTGGTCGACGAGAACCCGGCCGCTGTCGAGGTGATGCGAGCGCGGCTCGGCCCTGCCACGCTAATCGAGGTCGGGTAGGCCGACGGCTACTTGGCGGCAGTGGCGGAGGGCGACACCGCGGGAGTCGGCGTCGCCGTAGGCGCCGCGGTGATCGCCACTGGGGGCATCGCGATCGAGGTCGTGAAAGTCTCGCCGCTCGAACGGCTTACGTAGCAAAGGAAGGAATGATTTCCGTCATCCCATTCGCTCTGATCGGCCGCGAAACTAGCGCTGACCTGCACGTCCTTATAGACGTTGGCGGCTGCGTAGTCGATGACCGTGGAGGCACTGCAGGCGAGGTTCGCCTTCGAGAGCAACTCCTGAGTGCCGGGGTAGGGCACGTCTGGTAGGTAATCGAAGGTACCCCGGAATACCATTTGGGCGGCATGAGGTTGGGTACAGTCGACCACTTGGTAGGAGGCTTGCCAGGCGGACTCGAAGCTGGCCAGGCATTCACCGCCCAGAAGGTCGTTCCAATCGTGATTGCCCGCAGCCACCGGACCGATCGCACCCACGGGGATGGGCGCAGCGCCCGTCGGTGTTGGGGTCGGCGGGGCAGCGGGCGCAAGGAGAGGTGCCATACGCGTACCTATCGCGAACAGCGCCACAAGCAGCAGAGCGGCCAGGAGTCCTCCAGCGATCCACATCAGCGTTTTAAGCGTCTTCGGGATGGGCGGGCGGGGCTCGCGAATCCTGCCCTCGGCGTCTCGCGGAGGCAGGGGGGCGATCATCGGCTCATCGGAGAAGTCCTGAAATTGGGTCTCGCCGAAGAGCGCGTCTATTCCGGAACCGGGATCGAGTTGCGTTGTCGGCGGGTTGTCGCTCCGTTCGGGGGACGGCGGTACGGGAGCAGCGCCGCCCGTGCGCGGGTCGGTGGAAGTTGACCACCAATCGTCGAGGTCGGCAGGCAGCGGGGTGGTCTGAGTCGTCGATGGGAGCGCGCTAGCCGGAGGAGCGGCGGGCGCGGCGACGGTGTCCCAGAGTTGCGTCTCGAGCGAGACCGAATCGATCGGGGGCACCGAGGGTGCGGGCGGCTCGAACGTCGGCATTGCGGGCGGCGGATTGAACGCTGGTGGCGCAGGTTGGTTCAAGACCGGCTCCGGGAATATCTGCGCGAACGGATCAGCGGGAGCGACCGGCGGCGGCGCCGGCCGGGCCGGAGGTTCAGGTGCAGGGTCGAATGGCGAGGGGCCCGCGGATTGCTCGAGCGGGGGCAAGTATGCGGGAGCGGCCGGATCCGCCGGCTTGGCGACGGGTGTTGGCTCCGGCGATGGCTCCTCGCCGGGAGTCAATCCCCAGTTGAAAGGCGACCCGTCACTCATGGTTCGAGTCCCAGGTCGGCGAGTCCGATGGCATTCAAGTAGGGGTAGCCTGCTGCCTCGATCTTCTCCTTGGCTCCGGTGTCCCGATCGACGACGACGGCGACGGCCGCGATCTCGGCCCCGGCCTTCTTCAGGGCTTCGATTGCCGCGAGCGGAGAACCGCCTGTGGTGGAGGTGTCCTCCAGAACGATCACGCGCTTGCCCGCGACATCCGGACCTTCGACCTGCTTGCCGCGCCCGTGGTCCTTCGGCTCCTTGCGCACCACGAACGCGTCATAGCTGAGACCCCGAAGCGCACCTTGGTGCAGCACGGCCGCCGCGATCGGGTCCGCTCCCATCGTCAGCCCGCCGACGGCGGCGACATCCGGAATCGTGGAGATCAGGTCGAGCATCACTTGCCCGATGAGCGGGGCGACCCGGTGGTCGAGACTGACCTTGCGCAGATCGACGTAGTAGCTCGCCTTCTTGCCGCTCGTCAACGTGAAATCGCCGTGGAACACTGCATCGGCAGAGATGTAGTCGATCAGTTGCTGCTTGGCGTCAATCACCCGACAAGACTACCGACGTTGCCACGGCCTCTCGTCAGGTATTGAGCGCGGCAATAACGACAACGAGACTCGCCGCCATCACCATCGCGAGCGCCACTGCGGTGATCACAGCGGCGCGCCTCATGTCACGCCGATTTTCGGCAGCAGAAACGTCATCGAGTAGGTCGTCGGGGTCGGCCACTCCTGCACCCTATTGGTGCGGATGCCCGGCTGTCGCCGCCCAGTTCGGGGGAGAGGCGAACGCTCTACTTGTCGCGAACCGTTAGCGTTGAACCCATGCGAATCGCGACCTGGAACGTCAACTCGATCCGCAGCCGGGTGGGTCGCGTGGTCGATTGGCTCGTTCGCACCGACGTCGATGTGCTGGCGATGCAAGAGATCAAGTGCACCGAGACGCAGTTTCCGTTCGATGCCTTCGCCGAGGCCGGTTACCAGGTCGAATTGCACGGCCTGAACCAGTGGAACGGCGTCGCCTTCGCGAGCCGCCTGGCGATGGACGACGTGACCGTTGGTTTCGATACCGCCCCAGGTTTCGGCAAACTCGACGACGACGGCGTGCTGCCTCGCGAGGCTCGGGCGATCGGCGCGACGGTGAACGGGGTTCGCCTATGGAGTCTCTATGTGCCGAACGGCCGGGAGCTGGGTGATCCGCATTACGCCTACAAGCTCGATTGGCTGGCGATGCTCACCGAGCAGACCCGCGCCTGGCTTGCCGCCGATGACGCTCTGCCACTCGCCCTGATGGGTGACTTCAACATTGCACCCTTCGACACAGACGTGTGGGACATCGGCGCGTTTCAGGGCCGCACGCATGTGAGTCAGCCAGAACGCGAAGCCTTCGCCGCGCTCGAGCAAGCCGGCCTGGTCGACACTCTGCGGGCACGCGGCGTCGAAGGTTTTACCTATTGGGACTACCAGCAGCTGCGCTTCCCGCGCAATGAGGGCATGCGCATCGACTTCATTCTCGGGTCCGCCGCGTTCGACGAACTCGTCACCCATGCGGCCATCCATCGCGAGGAGCGCAAGGGGGATGCCCCGAGCGACCACGTTCCACTCACGGTCGACCTCAGCCTTGAGACCGAAGACGACGACGATCGGCCGATGTTCCTGTGAGGTACGAGCAGATTGACCCTGCTCCCCGCGTTGCGACGGCGTCACCCGTCCGGGGGACGAATAGGATCACTGTCGTGGTGGAGACGATCAGGGCGTGAGTGATCCGGCGGAAGAGGCGTCAAAGCTCACGACAAGCCCAGTCGTCACCATGGTTTTCGAGCAAATTCTCGCGGCCGTCCACGCCGGGGCCCTGCTGCCCGGCCAGCGCATCAGCGATGCGGCGCTGGCCGAGCAGTTCGGTGTGTCGCGCACCCCGGTGCGGGAGGCCCTGCAACGACTGCGCGAGATCGGCATCATCGAGGCATC
>SCSV01000386.1 GCA_004297555.1 Salinibacterium sp. | reverse complement strand
CGTACGTCTACAACGAGCAGTACGACCAGACCAACACCTCGAAGAGCCTGATGCGCGCACTGCAGGCCTCCACCTCCGGCGGCGTGCTCTGGATGAACGGCGACGTCGTCTTCGACCCGATCGCCCTCGAGCGCGCCGCCAAGCTCGTCGCTCGCGACCAGTCGTTCGTTTCGGTCAACACCGCGAAGGTCTCGGACGAAGAAGTGAAGTACACGACCGACGCCGAGGGCTACATCAAGGAGCTCTCCAAGACCGTCAAGGGCGGGCTCGGCGAGGCGGTCGGCATCAATTACATCTCGAAGGACGACAAGGCGGTGCTGCTGCACCACCTCAAGAAGGTGGATGACCAGGACTACTTCGAGCGCGGCATCGAACTCGCAATCGAACAGGACCGCCTGCTCATCGAGCCCGTCGACATCTCCGACCTGTACGCGGTCGAGGTGGACTTCGCCGAAGATCTCGAGCGCGCGAACCTTTTCGTCTGAGCAGCTGGGCCCGCGATGATCGCAGGCCTCTACCGATCAACGCCATACGATAGACGCCGTGACGAATAGCGTTCTGGCGCGACCAGCGTGGACTCCGCTCGCACGGTATCGGCACTCGTTGTGGCTGCTCACGGTGCGCGATCTGCGGGTGCGCTACTCGACCTCGGCTCTCGGCTACGTGTGGTCGATTCTCGACCCGCTCGTCATGTCGGGCATCTACTTCTTCGTCTTCACCCAGGTCTTCCACCGCGATGTGGGCGAACAGCCCTACATCGTGTTTCTACTGAGCGCGCTGCTGCCCTGGATGTGGTTCAACGGCGCCGTATCGGATGCGACCAAGGCATTTCTGCGCGAAGCCAAGCTCGTGCGCTCGACCAAGATTCCCCGCACCATCTGGGTGGTGCGGCTCGTGCTCTCGAAAGGAATTGAGTTCGCCGCGAGCATCCCAGTTCTGGCGATCTTCGTCATCGCGACCGGCGCCACCGTGCGCTGGCAGGCAGTGTACTTTTTGATCGCGATCGCGATGCAACTGGCACTTACCATCGGCGTCGGCCTCATCGTCGCGCCGCTCGTCGTCTTCTTCCGCGATCTCGAGCGGGCCGTGAAGCTTGCGCTGCGGTTTCTGTTCTACGCAAGCCCGATCATTTACGGGCTACGCAACCTACCTGAGGTCGGCAACCTGCACTTTTGGTTCGCGTTCAACCCGCTCGCGGCGATCTTCTCGCTCTACCGCGCCGCTTTTTTCCCTGGGCAACTCGACTGGTTCACTCTGGTGGTCGGTGCGAGCATGAGCGCGCTGCTGCTCATCATCGGCATCCTCGTCTTCAAGCGCAGCGAACGCGCTGTGCTCAAGGAGATCTAGTGGACCGGCCCGTCTCAAACGCGCCCGTCGTGATCACCGTGGCCGATGCGGGAATCCGATTCCGACGCAATCGGCTCTCGCGCCGCAGCTTCAAAGACCTGCTCGCTGGCCGCAAGCGCCGCACGCGCCCGAACGAGTTCTGGGCACTGCGCAACGTCAACTTCACGGTGCATGCGGGCGAGGCGATTGGCGTGGTGGGGCGCAACGGACAGGGCAAGTCCACTCTGCTCAAGCTCGTCGCCGAAGTCATCCTGCCCGACGAGGGTTCGGTGGAGGTCCACGGCGGCGTCGCCCCGCTCATCGAGATCACTGGTGGTTTCGTCAACGACCTCACCGTTCGGGACAACGTGTACCTCACCGCTGGGCTGCACGGCATGACCAAACCGGAGATCGACGCGCGATTCGACGAGATCATCGACTTCGCCGAGATCGGTCAGTTCCTCGACACTCCCTATAAGCACCTGTCGAGCGGCATGAAAGTGCGCATCGCCTTCGCCGTGATTTCGCGGCTCGAGGAACCGATCATCCTCGTCGACGAAGTGCTCGCTGTAGGCGATAAGCGATTCCGGGAGAAGTGCTACAAGCGCATCGAAGAGCTCCTTGCCGGCGGGCGAACCCTGTTCTTCGTCTCCCACAACGAGAAGGACCTGCGCCGCTTCTGCAAGCGCGGGCTCTACCTCGACAAGGGCAAGCTGATTCTGGATGCCCCCATCGCCGAAGTGCTCGACCGCTACAACGAAACCTACGGAGTCTGATCCCGCGCTCGCCAGGTACGGTTGGAGGCATGGCGAAGGCGAAGGACATTGCGGTCTCCAACCCGTTTGTGGTGCGGGGTATCGACCGGGTTCTTACCGTTCAGCGGCCCGTGGTTCTCGCGCACATCCGCGGTATCCGTGCTTCCAGACCCACAGCGACACCGGATGCCCTGATCCGCATCCTTGAGCGCCGGTACCTGACCGCGGTCACTACGGGCGGTGCTCTCGTGGGAGCGAGCGCGGCGATTCCCGCGGTCACGACTGGCGTCTCGTTGGCGCTCTCCAGCGCAGAAACCCTGGGCTTTCTTGAAGCGAGCGCCCTGTTCGCGCAGTCTGTCACCGAAGTGCACGGCATCGTCGTCGACGACCCCGACCGGGCTCGCGCCCTCGTCATGACCATGGTGCTCGGCTCTGCCGGATCCGATCTCGTCCAGCAACTCGCCGAACAGGTCACGGGCGGACCGGCGAAAACGGTGTTCTGGGGTGAGACTGTGACCAAGAACCTTCCGCGCGCCGTGATCGGCCCAGTCGCCGATCGCATCAAGCGCGCCTTCATCAAGCGGTTCGCCGTAACTCAGGGCTCCAACGTGGCCGGCCGCCTCATCCCCTTCGGCATCGGTGCGCTCGTGGGCGGCGGGGGCAACCACTTACTCGGGCGGCAGATCGTGCGGGCATCCCGAACCGCTTTCGGGCCGGCACCCGAAGAGTTCCCGTCCTGGCTCGCCATCACCGTGAAGGCACCCAAGCCGGTGCGAGCGACTAGCAGGCGAGAACGCCGCTCGCCACTCTAGGAATTAGTCCCGGTGCCAGGTGGTGGTGAACGGGCTGTTCTCGGGCTTCATTGTCATGATGTCGCCGTGGCAGCTGGTCTCGATCGGGATGTCCTCGGCGAAGCCCTCGGTAGTCGACACCGGCAGGGTCGTGGTGTGCCCGTCGAACTTGACAGTCGAGGTGATCGAGTAGTGCGGAGCGTCGAAGTTCGAGAAATCGAACGTGCCGTCGACGAAGTCCCAATCGGAACTGAAGCCGCCCGAATGAACCTGCGTCAGTGTGAGTTCCTTGCCCGCCCGGTGACCCATGAAGACGAAGGTCGCATCATCCGAGGTCGTGGTCGTGCGGTTGCTGTTGAACGTCGCGTGCTCGGTGCCGGTCGCGGTACCGGTGAGGTCGTCGCCGAACCCGGTAGACGTGAAGAAGTCCGCGAGCTGCGTCGCCAGGTCGTCCAGATCGGCCGTCCAGCTTCCGACCACGCAATCGGCGCCGGTGGCGCTGGGGGCGCCCGTACCCGCACCCGGGGTACAGCCGGTGAGCATGATCAGCATGGTCGCGGCGCTGAGCGCGAGCAGGGTCTTCATAGTCACAACCTAATGACCTGCGGAGTCCCACACAACATCGGGCGCCTGATGCGCAGGCGTCGGGTCAAAGAACTGCTCCTCCTCTAGCTAACAGGGCAATGAGGAGCAGCCTTCTCCCCACGCTCGGTGTTCAGGTCGGACGCCATATCTACCCTTCGGGCTATGGACATGACATCGCGCCAGCTCGCCTACGAGGTGCCTTTCCGGCTTGATCGAAACGGTGCCATACGGAGGTATCACCTCACCAACATCAGCAATGAACCCCTAGAGGGCATTTCGCTTACGTTGCATGGGGCGGGCGTGATGTCGGCAAGCAATCCAGCCCGGTTGTTTCCCGGCGAATCGCTGGAAGTCGCCGTCGTTGGCCGAGATCTGGCGCGCAACACGATTCTCGTCGTGCGCTGGTTTCGGCCCAACGGCACCGAGTACCTCTGGCGAATCAGCTTCTAGCCGTGCCGCTCGCGTCTCTCGCGCACGAATTCCTTGGCGGTGAAGGTCGGGTCTGAGTGAGGCAACAGATCTACGGTTAGCCCTTTCACGAGCACTCCGGGGTCCACACCCAGCACGCCTGCGATCCGCACGATTGTGTGAAAAGTCGGATTGCTCAGACCTCGCTCGATCTTGCCGTAGTTGGACACGTTCATCTCGGCCAGATTCGCAATGTCGTCCTGGCTGAGCGCGAAGCGCAGTCTCTGCTCGCGGACTCGTTCACCGAGAATCCGGGCGGCGTCCGAGAGCGGTTCTGGCATGCCTCATGACTACTTGCCCTGGGCGATTGAGACCAGAGTGTCGGGCGCTAGTGTTTATATACCTCACACATACAGGCACTCGCGCCCTGGCACTTTCGGTGAAATGGAACCCGCTCTATTGGCAAAGTCGCTGCTCGAAGAGCTCCCCGGGATCGTACGCGCCGGAAAACGCCAGGCCGAGCAGATTCTGGAGCAACTCCAGGGGCCGCAACGTGTCACTCTCCAGACCAGAGAACTCGTCGTGCCCAATCGAGCTTCATCCGGTTTGGACTTGTCAGATCCGACTGCGACTCGGAATGCCGCAAGTCTCGGCTCGTCGCCAAACCGCTTGATCTACGGCGACAACCTCTTAGCGATGGCGGCACTGCTCGCGGGCGACGAGACCACGGGTGGCGAAAGCCTCAGGGGCAAAGTCGACCTCATCTACATCGACCCGCCGTTCGACTCAAAGGCCGACTACCGAACAACGCTTCAACTCCCCGGGGCCGATGTCGAGCAACGTCCAACCACGGCCGAGCAGTTTGCGTATTCGGATACGTGGGTCGATGGAACGGCATCGTACCTGGGAATGATCATCCCGCGACTTGTTCTTATGCGAGAACTGCTTGCGGAATCCGGCTCCATCTACGTACATCTCGACTGGCATGTATCGCACTACGTGAAGATAGCCCTCGATGAGATCTTCGGAAAGAACAACTTCCTGAACGATATCTCCTGGATCTACGGGTTGGGCGGAAGCTCTGAGCGATACTGGCCCCGGAAGCACGACCAGATCATGTGGTACTCGAAAGCTGAAGACAATCATGCCTTCCGGGCGGAGATGATCCCGGCAACTTCAAATCGAATGAAGGGGGAACTCAAGAAGGCACCCGATAGCTGGCGAATTGAATTGGATCTATCCGGCGCGCCGTCATCGGAGGATGACTCTTGGGATATCCCAAATCTGAACAATCAGGCACGAGAGCGCGTGAACTACGCAACCCAAAAGCCCGAGGCACTACTCGAACGCATCCTGCGATCGTCGTGTCCGACTGGTGGACTGGTTGCGGACTTCTTCGTCGGCTCAGGCACTACTGCTGCGACGGCCGAGAAACTCGGTCGCCGCTGGATCGTCAGCGACCTCGGCAAGCCTGCCGCCATGGTGACTCGCAAGCGCCTCATCGACAACGAAGCGCAACCGTTTCTTTACCAAGCGATCGGCGACTACCAAGTCGAGCAAGCCCGGTCGACGTTGGGACGCAAGTACCGCACAGGCGATCTCGCGCAGACGGTACTTGGAATCTATGGCGCACTTCCCTTGCCTCCCGATCAAAGCCTCGGTGGAACCCCCGGACAGATTGTCGGCGAGAGCACGCTGGTATACGCAGACAGTCCGGCCCGTCAGGTGACGCTCTCGACG
>SCSV01000385.1 GCA_004297555.1 Salinibacterium sp. | reverse complement strand
GGATCGCTACAAGTACCACCCGGCAACCCTAGCCGCTCGTTGCCTGGCGTTCGCGCAGGGCGTTCGGCACTGCGCTTCTAGTGCTGAGCGAAGAACGAGGCGTCGAGTTCTGACTCGACTTCGCCGTGGTCTCCGCTCACTGCGACGTGGGCGGGCGACAACAGAAACACCTTATTCGTGACTCGTTCGATCTTGCCGTACAGGCCCATCGAAAGGCCGCTGGCGAAATCGATGAGGCGACGGGCATCCGGTTCGGTCATTTCAGAAAGATTGATGATGACCGGGATGCCCTCGCGGAAGTTCTCGGCGATGAGTTGCGCGTCTTTGAACTGGCGCGGGTGCACCGTCAGAATCTCGTTCATCTCGGCCGGGGCGTGCCGGGCCGATCGGCGCAGCGGCGTGACCGAGGCGCGCGGCTGAGCCGGCCCGGTCTGGACGGGCGCGGCCGGAGCGATGGGGGCACCGTGGTCGTAGTCGAACTCCTCGTCCGCGAGGCCGAGGTAGACCATGGTCTTGCGCAGCGGGTTTGACATAGTTTTCCTCCGAATGCTGAAGCTTCTAGTTCGACATTAACCTTGGATTGGCCGGTTTCCAGTGATTGCCGTTCCGATTCTGAGGTGTGTCGCGCCTTCGAGAATTGCCTCGCGGAAGTCACCGGACATGCCCATCGAGAGAGCGGATGCCCCAGGAACCGTCTCGCGCACTCGCTCGGACAGTTCGCGCAATCGCGCAAAAGCCGCGCGCGCTTCACCGTGGAGCGGAGCCACCGTCATGAGACCGATCAGACGGAGGCCGGTGGATGCCGCAACCCTCTCCACGAGCGCATCGAGGTTCGTGGGAAGGACACCGCCTCGGTGCTCCTCACCCGTGAGGTTGACCTGGATGAAGGCGTCACGCACCTCGCCCCCGTCGCCGAGCGCATCGACGAGACTCTCCCGGTCGACCGAGTGCAGCACATTGGCGTAGGCCTTGACTTGGCGGGCCTTCTTCGATTGCAGCTGGCCGACGAAGTTCCAGGTCGCGTCGAGGTCGGCGAGCTCGGCGACCTTGGCCTGCGCTTCTTGGTGCCGGCTCTCGCCGAAGTCGCGCACACCGAGTGAGGCGAGATCGCGCACGAGCGAGGCGGGGTGGAACTTCGTGACGACAATGGTCGTGACACTTACCGGGTCCCGGTTGGCGGCGCGCGAAGCATCCGCAATCTCGGACTGAACCCGCGAGAGCCGCTCGGCGAGGAGCTCTGGGGGCATCGGGCTACTTGAGGAAATCGGGGATGTCCAGATCGCCATCGTCGTCGTCGAAACTGCGGTCAAGGGTCGTCGCGGGCACGAGGCTCGGCTCGACGTTCCAGGCTGGCTCGGCATCATCGGAAGCGACAGCGCCTTCGGGCACCACGAAATTCGTTCGACGGCTCTCGCGCGACTTGATCGTCGGCTCTCCCCCATCGAAGCCGGCGGCAATGACGGTGACGCGCACTTCGTCGCCGAGGGTGTCGTCGATGACGGCGCCGAAGATGATGTTGGCCTCGGGATGCACGGTCTCTTGCACGAGGCGCGCTGCGTCGTTGATCTCGAATATGCCGAGGTTCGACCCGCCCTGAATCGAGAGCAGCACGCCGTGGGCCCCGTCGATGCTCGCCTCAAGTAGTGGCGAGGCGACTGCGAGTTCTGCGGCCTTGATCGCCCGGTCGGCACCTCGAGCCGATCCGATGCCCATGAGCGCCGATCCGGCACCCTGCATCACCGACTTCACGTCAGCGAAGTCGAGGTTGATCAGACCCGGAGTCGTGATGAGGTCGGTGATGCCCTGCACGCCCGCAAGCAGCACCTGGTCGGCAGTTGCGAAGGCCTCGAGCATGCTGATGCCGCGATCGCTGATCTCCAACAGGCGATCGTTCGGCACGACGATGAGCGTGTCAACCTCATTCTTGAGGCTCGCCAGACCGACCTCGGCCTGGGATGAACGGCGCTTGCCCTCGAAGCCGAAGGGCTTCGTGACCACACCGATCGTGAGGGCACCGATGGATTTCGCAATGCGGGCGACGACTGGTGCTCCACCCGTTCCAGTCCCACCGCCTTCGCCCGCTGTCACGAACACCATGTCGGCACCGGCCAACGCTTCTTCGATCTCGTCCGCGTGGTCTTCCGCGGCCCGACGACCAACTTCGGGGTCGGCGCCCGCGCCGAGCCCCCGGGTGAGTTGACGACCGACGTCGAGTTTCACGTCTGCATCGCTCATCAACAGTGCCTGGGCATCCGTGTTGATGGCGATGAATTCGACGCCACGCAGACCAAGGTCGATCATGCGGTTGACGGCATTGACGCCACCACCGCCGATGCCCACCACCTTGATCACCGCTAGGTAGTTCTGGTTTGACGTCACGTTCCGGCCTCCGCTGCTACTGCGCTTGGTGAAGGTCGGCGTGTTGCAGACCTTCAACCTCTACTTGAGGTATAAAGTAATGCTCAGTATGCATTTCTCGTTTCGAGGGTAGGTCGGCCCCCCCCTGCGCCAGCGCACCGTCCTGGGCGTGTCGCAAAGTACTCAGGCGGGTCTGAAGATTCCATTGCTCGGTGCCGAGACGTCGAACTCGCCCTTCCTGCTGGGGTTCGTTGCCTTGATCAACGCCGCTAAGAGAGCCGCCTTCTTCGCCGAGTTCTGCGCACTCCCCCAGCGCACGTGCTGACCGACCCCGACGAGTACGAGAGTGACATCGTCGTGGGTGCGGGCCGAAATGCTGTCGACTCGCGATAGCAGCGACGGCGGCATCGCCAAGAGCACTTCGACGCTCGAGTCGAATGCTCGACCGGATGCCCGATCGCCCGCTACCTCGATGATCGGCAACCCCGTCACCCGCTGCGCGGGAGTGTCGATAATCACCCCGGCCGGGTCGACCAGGACAAAGCCATCGCCGCGACGGATCTGGCCGACCGGCTGCCGCTCGACGATATGGATGCGCAGAGTGTCGGGCGGCACAGTCTCGGTCACGTAGCTCCGCACAAGTGGAAATACGCCGAGTTCTTTGGTGATGCGATCGAAATCGATGAGGGCGAGCGGTTTGCCGAGTTGGTCGGACAGCGCGCTCTCGAGTTCTTTGGCATCGACTCGTGAGGTGCCGTCGATCGTGATCGTGCGCAGCGAGAGCAAGGGCGAGTAGACGGCTAGAAGCACCACCGCAATGAGCGAGACAAGGATCCCCGACACCGTGCCGAGGGCGATCCGGCGATTGCGAGTGTGCCGGGTGAAGCGGCGCACCTCGGCCCGGTCGGCCCTGCGCTGCGCTTTGGCGGGTTGGCGGTCATCCGTTCGCGGTGGTTTTCGTTTTGGCTCGCGCGACTGTTGGGGCCTGAGCGTGACCGGAGGCTTTGCTTTCGACTCGCTGGACTTCGGCCCCGTCGCTTTCGGCGCGACCGGCCGACCCACCGGATCAAAACCTTCGGGGCGCTTCACGGCGGTCGATTCAGGCCGGGGCGATGTGCTCGAGGGATTCGAGCAGTTGCGGCACGATCAGATAGACGTTGCCACAACTGAGCGTCATGATCAGATCTCCCTCGCGCGCGATCTCGGCCGCGCGATCGGAGGCCTCTTGCCAGTCGGGCAGGTAGTCAACTCGGGATGCGTCGGCGAAGCGCTCCGAGACGAGAGCGCCGGTCACCCCGGGCACGGGGTCTTCGCGGGCACCATATACATCGAGCACGATCGTATGGTCGGCGAGCGACTCGTAGGTCTCGGCGAACTGACCGGCCATCGCCTGGGTGCGGCTGTAGAGGTGAGGTTGGTGCACGGCGATGATGCGACCGCTGCCCACAACGCTGCGGGCAGTCTTCAGCGCCGCAGCGACCTCGGTCGGGTGGTGGGCGTAGTCGTCGTACACGCTTACGCCACGCACCGTGCCGTGCAGCTCGAAGCGGCGCTCGGTGCCCCCGAACCTGGCGATGCCATCGAGGATCGCGCGCGGTTCGAAGCCCAGACCGACGAGCACGGCAAAGGCACCGGCAGCATTGATGGCGTTGTGCCGACCCGGCACCCGCAACGTGCCGGCGTAGTCCTCGCCGAGGTAGCTCAGCGTGAACGACACCACACCCTCGGCAACGATCGAGTGCACGCGAACGTGCGCCGCGGCATCCTCGCCGAAAGTCAGAACTCGCGGATGACTGAGCGCTTTCGTGACCCGAATCGCACCAGGGTCATCGCTCGAGATGACCACGAGTTCACTCGCCTTGTTGCCGAACTGCACGAAGGCGGCGTCGAAGGCGTCGTGCGTGCCGTAGTGGTCGAGGTGGTCGGCGTCGACGTTGGTGATGAGGGCAACCGCGGTGTCGTAGAGCAGAAAAGAACCGTCCGATTCGTCGGCCTCGACGACGAACAGCTCGCCCTTACCGAAGGAGGCGCTCACCCCGAGCGATTGGATCACCCCGCCGTTGACGAAGCTCGGCTCCTGGCCCGTCTCGAGCAGGGCGGTGATGATCATGCCCGTCGAAGTCGTCTTGCCGTGGGCTCCCGCCACCGAGATGAGGCGGCGGCCCTTGAGCAGCGTCGCGAGCGCCTGCGAGCGATGCAACACCGGGATGCCCCGCTCGACCGCGGCCAGGTACTCCGGGTTGTCGGCCCAGAGTGCCCCGGTGTACACGAGAGCATCGGCGTCGCCCAGGTTGGCAGCATCGTGGCCGATCGCGACCGGCACGCCGAGCGAGCGCAACTCTTC
>SCSV01000384.1 GCA_004297555.1 Salinibacterium sp. | reverse complement strand
TGCGGATTCAATCGGTCGATGCAACGGTTAGGTTAAATATTTCAGCAGGCGTTTGGTAGCCCAGGGTTTTCCTGGGACGTTGGTTCAATTTCCTCGCCACGGCATTGAGCTGTGCTTGCGAATAGGAAGATATTTCGGTTCCTTTGGGGAAGTACTGCCGCAAGAGTCCATTCGTATTTTCATTCGTGCCACGTTGCCAAGGATTCTGAGGATCACAGAAATACACCTGGATGTCGGTCGCCAGCGTGAAGCGCTTATGGTCGGCCATCTCTTTTCCCCGATCCCAAGTCAACGTCTTGTAGAGATCTTGTGGCAACTTGCGAGCGTTCTTGATCAACGCGTTGGTGACCGTCTCGGTATCTTTGTTCGCGACCTTCACGAGCATCACGTAGCGCGAGTGACGCTCAACCAGCGTCGCAATTTGGCTGTTGCCGCTTCCGAATAACAAGTCACCTTCCCAGTGGCCAGGCACCGCCCGGTCTTCGACCGTCGCCGGCCGCTCGCTGATCGACACCGTATCGACAATCCTGCCGTGATTGGCCGTCTTCTGCGTGTGGTGAATCGACCGGCGCATCACGCGTGTTCGTCGCAGGTGTGCCAATAGCTCCTTTTTCAAGGCGCCGCGGGCCTGGATGTAAAGGCTGCGATAGATCGTCTCGTGGGACACCTGATAGCTCGTGTCGTCTGGAAAAGTACGCTTCAGCCACCCGGCGATTTGCTCCGGCGACCACTGCATTTTGAGCTTGCCCGCCACCAGGTATGCCGCAGCTCGATTCTGAACCAGCTTACAGTCCTTGGGGCGGCGTGCCCGGTCCCAAGCGGCTTGATCCGCCTGATTCGCTCGATAGCCGGCCTGGCCACCGTTGCGCTTGATCTCGCGGCTGATCGTAGACGGCGCTCGGCCAAGCAACTCGGCGATCGAACGGATCGAACGCCCCATGACTACGGCGCGGGATATTTCTTCGCGTTCGGCCAACGTCAGCGCCAGCCGCGACCGGCACCGAGGTGCCGGTCGTATCCCCCCGGTCTCTGCCAGGATGCCCTGTATCGAAGAGTGATTCCGATCGAACAGCTGGGCAATTTGCTGGAGCGAATCTCCCTTCTTCCAGCGCTCCCACATCAGAGCTTTCTGGCTGTCGTTGTAATAGATCCGGGGCCTTTGTTTCATCTGCAACACTCCTCCTGCCTACGCAGGGTCTAGTGTGTTGCGTCGATCAGTTGAATCCACAACCGAAAGCGGACTGTGGAGCGACTTCTTCATTAACCCTCTGGCTAAAAAATGCCAGAAAGCTCTACTTCTCAGGTGTCCGTGGTTAGGGGGAGCTTACGAAGATGAGATGATCGAACGGCAAGGCCGAGAACGCCGCGCCGACGGCGGCATCGCCGTTTACGACGGCGACTTGGTCTTGCGCATCAGGTTTTCGCTACGCGTCCTTTCGTCGGCATAGGCGGACAGCGGCTGGTCCGCGCGCACCAGGTTCTCTTCGAACGAAGTGCGTGTAACGCCAGGTTCAACGAGAACGGCGCGGATTCCGAATGCACGCACTTCGTGATCGAGTGATTCCGTATAGCCTTCGATGGTGTGTTTTGTGGAAGCGTAGATAAAAGGCCACGCTGCGGGTGTCGCAGTTCACGCGGTGTCCAGAGCTTTCGACACCATCGTTGCGAGTGAAGTGGTCGGCCGTCCGATCAATGCACGCAATGCATGGTCATCGTCGTCCAATGCGCCTTTTGCGACACCGGCGTCGGAGTCAGCGAGGACACCTGCGAACGGTTCCGGAAGTCCTGCGTTCACCAGGGCGGCCTTGAAATCGGCTTCGGGCAGATCCTGGTAGACGATCGGTTTGCCTGACTGACGCGCGATTTCTGCCGCGAACTGCGTGAGGGTGTAGTGCTCATCGCCAGCCAACTCGAAGATGCGGCCACTCATGTCTTCGCTCGCGATCAGCACGGCAGCCGCGGCCTCTGCATAGTCCTGGCGCGCCGCGGAAGCGATGCGGCCTTCGCCTGCACTGCCGAAATGCGCGCCATGCGCCAGCGCGGAGGGAATCGAAGCGGTGTAGTTCTCGGTGTACCAGCCGTTGCGCAGGATCACGTAGGGGATGCCCGAGGCACGGATGAGCGCTTCCGTTTGCCGATGCTCCTCCGCCAGCGCCAGCGGCGATCGATCGGCGTGCAGCATGCTGGTGTAGACGAGGAGTTTCACGCCGGCGTGCCGGGCCGCATCGATGGCGGCCCGGTGTTGTGCCGCGCGCTTGCCGATCTCGCTGGAGGAGATCAACAACAGCTTGTCCACCCCGGCAAAGGCGTGTGCCAGCGTTTCCGGGCGGTCGTAGTCGGCTTCGCGTACGAGGACGCCACGAGCGGCGAGGCCTCGGGCTTTTGCAGGGTTTCGCACCGCGGCGGCGACCTCCGCGGCGGGCAATGTCTTCAGCAGTGCGTCGATGACGAGTTGGCCGAGCTGGCCAGTGGCTCCAGTTACAGCGATCACGGGGGACTCCGAGAGGGGTTGAAAGGAAGGAGTCCAAAGGCTAAGCTGATACTTCCAAAAACGGAAGTACGCACAAAAAGGTAAGTGTCGAATGGCCAAACCCGCCACAAAGCTGTCCGAGCAGGTTCGCCGGGGCGAGCTCTACACCGTGGACTGCCCATCGCGCGGCGTGCTGAAGCACGTGACGAGCCTATGGGGCGTACTGGTGTTGATCACTCTAAGGAGCGGCACGCATCGCTTTAGCGATCTGCGCCGGAAAGCCAAAGGAGTCAGCGAGAAGATGTTGGCGCAGACGCTGCAAGGGCTTGAAGCCGATGGCTTTGTCGACCGAAAGTCGCATCCTGTCGTACCGCCACATGTCGAGTACAGCCTTACTCCGCTAGGAAGGGAGGCGTCCTCCCAGGTGGAATCGCTGGTCGATTGGATCGAAGCCAACCTGTATCAAGTGATGCAGGCGAGGCAACGAAAGCAAGAGATATAAATGCCCTTCGCGACGCGGCTTACACCGTGGATAAACTCGCTTGGTCTCCGACCACTGGGCCTGCCGACGGCTGTCTGGCCGCAATTGGCCGAAAGCTGCCTCTAGCGATACTGGCGCAAGCACATCGTCAGTCGTGGAGGCAGCTCCAAAATTTGCGGTCGTGTCAGATTCCTTGATTGAAAACCCCGAGCCGTAGCAGGGGATTGGATCACGACAGACGCTCTGGTCAGACTGGCGGCAACCCGGGATCAATCCCCGTCATGGCGATGGAGACTTCCCAAAGCCGCTTTGCAAGCGCAGGGTCCTCAGCTTGCGGGGCGCGCTTAGCCTCTCCTGCCACACCTCTGATGCCCCCAACCTTTGCCTCGGCAAATCCTTTGGTAGTCGACATACAAACTCCTGTAAATGAGTGATTACATGCTCAATAAAATGATAAAAAATTCAGGCTGCAGTGCCCTTCCAAAACAGATCGAACCCCGCCTGACGGATGGCGTCGCGCTCCTTCGGTTTCGCAGCGATGGCGTTGATCGTGATATCGGCTAGGTCGAACAGGATCGTGTCGATGTAGAACGCGACGCGCTCCGGCGCAGAGTGCTCAGCCAGGCACTGCTCTACCATCAAACGAGCCTCTCTAAACAACGCGTGGCAGCGCTGACGACTCTCTAACGTGACGCGATCGGACACCTTCAATTGGCGCAACGCCTTGCGTGACGTGGAACGATCTAGCCCCCACTCGATCAAACGGCTCCAAACGATGAACAGCCGGTCCTTTGCCGACGCATCCAGGGGATAGGGCGCCAACATCGTCAGCGCGAACCGGGCTTCGATCTCGATGAACAACTGGTTGAGGAGGTCATCCTTGGTAGGAAAGTAAGTAAACAACGTGCCCTCCGAGACGCCAGCTGCCTTCGCGATCTTCGCCGTCGACGCGCCCGTGCCCAGACGGGCGACGAGATCTGAAGCTGCCTTTAGCAAGGCATCACGCTTCTCCTCGCTCAACGGACGAGCCATGGTTCCAAATCCTTACTTGCGTGAGTGGACGCTCAATTATTGCATGGCGAACTATGGCGGTCAAGCGGTACGCCAAGTGGCTGCAGAACCCCCTAGCTACCCCAGCTAGCTGAAGCCGAACGCGGATCGCCCAGATCGCTTGAAGCTTCGGCGGGGCCTTCTGGCCGACGATCCTGCCCCTGTTCCAGGGCATCCGGCGGGGCTTGCGCTTGAACTGGCGTCGGAACGGCCGCTTTCGGCCCAAAGCAGAAGCTCGCGCGCGTACCCTGACTGGCGTTTCCGCCCCCCTCTTGCATTCCCCTCAAAGGGGTTATATGATGCACGTCATATGAAACGCACCCGCGACCAATCCAAGGAAGCCACCCACGAGCGCATTGTCGACGTCGCGGCTCGCGCCATTCGCAGCAGTGGTTACCACGGCACCGGCGTGGCCGACATCATGAAGGCGGCCGGGCTCACCCACGGCGGCTTCTACGCCCATTTCCCCTCGCGGGACGCCATGCTGGCCGAAGCCGCGGACCGCGCCGGTTTTGAGAGCGTGCAGCTATTGCAGCGCCTGGCCACAGGCGCTTCGGGCCCCCAGGTGCTGCAGTCGATGATCCAGGGCTACCTGTCCAAGGGACATTTGGAGGCCGTGGAATCTGGATGCCACGCCGCCGCGCTTGGCTCCGAAATGCCACGGCAGGCCCCCGAGGTCCGGCGCGCGGCCACGCGCCGCCTCAAGGAAACCATCGATTTGATCGCCCGTCAGTTGCCGGACTGGGGCCAGCCCAGTGCGCACGAACGGGCCTTGGTCACCCTCGCCACCCTGGTCGGTACGCTCGTGCTGGCACGCGCCGTCGACGATCCCAAACTCTCCGACGCGCTGCGCGACGCGGCGCTCAAGCACCTCGATCCGCCCCTCCAATAGCGCGGCGATGCCGCCGCGCTTTCTTTCGTCTTTTCATATGACGCGCATCATATCAACCTTCCTTCTATTACACATCGAGGCACAGTTATGAACCCCAAAGGAAAAATCGCTCTGGTCACCGGCGCGTCGTCGGGCGGCACTGCGTTGATCGCGCTTGCCGCCGTGTCGGCGCTGCTGCTCGGCGCCTGCGCGGCCGAATCGGCCACCGACCCACGCACGCAAGCGCCGCTGGTCCGAACCACGCTCGTCCACGACGCCGACGCTGCGTCGCGCTCCTTCACCGGCGTGGTTGCCGCCCGGATCCAAAGCGACCTGGGCTTCCGCGTGCCCGGCAAGCTGCTCGAGCGCTTCGTGGACGCCGGCCAGACGGTCACGAAGGGCCAGCGCCTGGCGCGCATCGATCCGGCCGACTTGAACCTGGCCGCACATGCGCAGCAGGAGGCCGTCGTAGCTGCCCGCGCGCTCGCCAAACAGACCGCCGCCGACGAGCTGCGGTATCGCAACCTGAGCGAGCGCGGTGTCCTCTCCGCGTCCGCGCACGACCAGGCCAAGGCCGCCGCCGACGCCGCCGCGGCCCAGCTGCGGGCGGTCGAAGCGCAGGCCACGGTGGCGCGAAATGCGAGA
>SCSV01000383.1 GCA_004297555.1 Salinibacterium sp. | reverse complement strand
TCCGGTATCCGCGGGTCGGCGACGGCCGCCGGACAGTTCGACCCGCTGACGCTCGGGTGACCGCTGATCGTCTTCGCCGGCTGGTCCCACTGGATCACGCCGTAGAGATCCGGTCTCGAGCCCTTGCCGGTGATCCGCGGGTCAGCAACGCATGGACCACCGGAGCCTGGTCGTGAGGCCGCGGTCACTGTGCCCGCAGGCGCGTCCCAGCGCTCGACGCGGAACCTGTTCCGGTGGGCGTGTGGCGAGCAGTCGAAGCGCGGGTCTGCGACGGAGAGCGCGCCGCCCGCGGGCCGCCGCGCGCCAATCACGGCGTGCGCTGGTTCGTTCCAGTCCTCGACTCGATAAAGATTGCTGAACCGAGGATCGGCCACCGAGAACGATCCCGTGCTCGGAGCCGCTTCGCCCGTGACTGTCCCGGACGGATTGTCCCAACCTAGCACACCGTAGGTGCCGCGCCTGTACTCCTGAGCGAACCGCGGATCGGCAACAGCCGCCACCGTGCCCTGATGCACGTCCACCGATCCGGTGATGGTGCCGGCCGGCTCAGCCCAGCTCGCAACGCCGTAGGCCCCTGCCCTCGGTTCGCACCCCAGCCGCGGGTCGGCCACGCAGACTCCACCCGCTGTCGGCGTCCCGCCCCCAGTGACCGCGACCGAAGGAGCGTCCCACGGGACCACGCGGAGCACGTTGTTGTACCGCTCGCCGTCCTGCACGGTCCCGAGCGCGCGCCAGTCCTTGCCGGCGGGAATGAGCGCGAGCCGGACCCATGTCCGCCAGTGGATCCGCGGTAGCCGATGGAGCGGGCCGCCCGCTGGATCGTCGGGGAGCGGGAGCTGCTCGAGGACTTCGCCGATCGCGCGCACCCGCTGTGCCGTCGGGCGATAGAGGAACGTCGGCACCTGAGCCTCGTGCCGTGCGACGAGCAGGAATCGAGTCCGGTGCTGAGCGAGCCCGCCGAGCTCGCCGCAGTCGTGCGTGCTCTCGTGGATCCGGTAGCCGTAGCCGGCGAGGAGCCCGCGGAGCTTGAGGAGCAGATCGGCGCCCCGCTGCACGATCGCAGGGACGTTCTCGAGGATGATCAGCGCGGGCGGCGTGTACCGGAAGGTCTCCAGCGTGAGCCATAGCCCCTGAAACACGAGCCGATTGAGCTTCTGATACTTCTCCTCGGCGGCGCGTTTCGCCGACAGCAGTCGGCTGAACCCCTTGCAGGGTGGACTGCAAAAGACCACGTCCGGAGCCTCGTCCCGGCAGGCATCGAGCAGGCTGCCCGGCGGCATCATTCCGAGATCGGCCTGGACCGCGCGGGCGCCGGTCAGGCGCCGGAAGTCCGCGCAGGCCTCGGCGTCGATGTCGATCCCGGCGATCGTGCGGAACCGCCCCTCAAGCCCGTGCGCTCTCGCGCGTGCGCGCTGAAATCCGAGCGCACCGCCGCCGAGCCCACAGAACAGGTGAAGGACCTTGAATTCGCGCGCGCTCGTCATCTTCTCTCGTACCCCACGTCTTCCAGCGAATTCGCTCTCGGCTCCTCGATCGCCGCATGCGGCAGGTCCGCGCGCGCCGGGATCTTGCTATCGCGCTCCACGAACTCCGCCTCGAGCGCGTGTATCTCCCACCGCTGACAGGTGTGATTCGTCTTCGGGTCGCGCCCGAAGGTCCGTTCCCTTGCCACGATCACGCCGGTGAAGCTGAGGAGTGCTCCCCTCTTCGCATGCGGGGCTATTGCCTCCGCAAGCGGACCGCCGAGGACCACCTTGATCCACAGAGCAGGCCCGTCGGTGCTGTCGATCGCCACGGTGATATCAAGCTGCGCTCGCCCGGACTGGGTGTACGCGAGGATGCCGTCCTTCCCGAGACGGCCGATGCCCTCGAAGCGTTGGTCGGTCATGGCGTGACTCACGTGCCTGTCGCCTCCGCCCGCGACCCCGCCCCGACCTCTGTCACCCCCGCACGCCGCACCCGGCCGCGCTCCTTCGCCAGCGCGCGCTCTGCCTCCTGCTTCGCAGCGACACGACCTCCCCGGCCGCGCTCGTCACCCCAGGAGACACGCCGCATCTCGGGGAGCGCGTACACGAGCCAGCCCCACTCGGGGACGTGCCCAAGCGGGAGCATCAGCCCAACCTGGAGCTCGAAGGCGCGATCCCGCGTCACCGCGCGGGTGAAGCGCGGATGGTCGTCCTGCCAGTCGAGCACCTCAGGCGCGCGCACCAGCCGAGGCCATGAGGCTGCCAGCCGGCACGGCGCGGGTAGCCTGACCGCTGTTGGTCGCCGGCCGGCGAGCACCCCGCCGCCAGGCCCTACGATCTCACACGACGCCGGAGAGGCCCCGCACGCGTGGCAGCCGACGCCAGGCCGATCGTGGATCCACCCAAGGACGTCGCGATTCTCGGCGTGGCACTCGCGGCAGGTGACGCGATGCCCCGCGGCGATACTGACCGGAGCCCGGCGTGGTCCGCGCCTCATTTGGCACCTCGCATTCGAGCCAAAGCCTCGCCCTCGCTCACGTAGGCGACCGGGACGGAGCCCGTCGCAAGCCAGCGGTCCTTGATCTCCCGTGCGTACTGCCGGGATCGTTTTCTCGACTCCCGATCAGCCTGGTCGGCGGCTGGCCGCCGCGCCTCGCGGAGCAACCACCAGCGGACGTATCGGACCTGCCAGGGCATCTCGATCGAGGCGCGTCTCACGGAACCTCCGATCGGAGCTCTCGGAGCGCGCACGCAAGCCCCGGATCGAGATCCGGCTCGTCAGCCCTCGGGTCGAGCATTCGCTGGATCGCGTCGATCGCCGGTCCGTCCGGATCGCCGAGTCCCGCCTCAGCGAGGAACCGCGACGGCGGGCGCGTCTCAGAGCGGCCATAGAGCCGCCGACTCCGCGCCGCGGACAGATGCAGTTCGTCCCGCGCCCTGGTCATCGCCACGTAGCAGAGGCGTCGTTCTTCCTCGATCGCCTCACCGCCACGCTCGATCGCTTGCGCTGCGGGGAAGACACCCTCCTCAAGCCCGACCAGGAACACGATCGGCCATTCGAGCCCCTTCGCGCTGTGGATGGTGAGGAGCTGGACCGCGTCGGATGGGACCTCGCGCCGTCGGTCGAGCATCGTCGAATCGAGGAAGCGCTCGAGCCGGGCCTTCGTGTCCGCACCGACGTTCGCGGATTCGTGCTCCGCGATCGCAGCCACGAGCTCGTCGAGGTTGCCCAAACGCTCCTCGGCGTGCTCGGGGTCCGCCATCCGGAGATAGGCGCGGTAGTCGATCGCCTCGGTGAGCTTTCGCGCAAGGTCGGCTGCCGACGGGATGTCTCCGCCCAAGACGAACGGGTCGAGCGTTCGCCGGAGAGCGACGAGCTTCGCCTGCACGCCCCGCGCGAGCCCGGCGTGCGACATCTCCTCTGCCGGCAGGTCCAGCGCCTTTGCCCCGTCGGCACCGCTCGATGCCCCCAGGGCGAGGACCTGGGCGATCGCCCGCCCGCGGGTTCGGCGAGCGGA
>SCSV01000382.1 GCA_004297555.1 Salinibacterium sp. | reverse complement strand
CCGCGTGCGGCATGGGGATGCCCGCGAGGTGCTCGGCAAACTTCCCGCGGGACTGCACGGCAGCGTCGATCTGCTCGTCGTCGATATCTTCAGCGGCGCGCGCACGCCGGCGCATGTCACGAGCATCGAGTTCTACCGCGCGGCCGCAGCGCTGCTCGCCCCGGCCGGAGTCATTCTGGTGAACGTCGCCGACGGGCCGGGGCTCGCCTTCGCGCGCGGGCAGGCGGCAACATTGCTCGCTACGGTCGGCAACGTCGCGGCTCTGGCCGAGACGCAGATTCTGAAAGGCCGACGCTTCGGCAACGTCGTGCTCGTCGGCTCTCCCTCGCCGCTTCCGTTTGAGTGGATGCCGCGGCTACTGGCATCCGGTCCGCATCCGTCGAAAGTCGTGGCCGGTGCCGAGCTGCGCGAGTTCGTCGGCAGCGCACCGGTGGTGACCGACGCCACGGCCATCCCGTCTCCACCGCCCGCAAAGAACATCTTTCAGGTGCGGCCCTAGCGACAGTGCTGTGTGGTGGGATTGGCTCATGCGAATCCCCGTTGCTGTGGCCGCCACGCTGATCGTTGCCCTGGTGAGCGGCTGCGCCCCGGTGACCGAACCGCCGACACCATCGCCCACCGGCTCGACTCCAATTCCGGTCGAACCGACCGGCACCCCGAACGTCGTGGCAATTGGCCTCAATGCGCCCTGGTCGATGGTGCGCTTGCCGAGCGGATCGACTCTCGTGAGCGAGCGCAACACCGCGCAAGTCATGGAGCTGCAAGCCGACCACGAGCTTCGTGTGGTGGGGCACGTGCCGAACGTCGTGCCCGGCGGTGAGGGCGGGCTGCTCGGCATCGAATATGTGAACCCGAAAGGGGCAACCGGGCCCTGGGTCTACACCTACTTCACGACCGCCACCGACAATCGCGTGCTGCGCTTTCGGCTACTCGGTCACTCGGGCACGTACTCCTTAGGCGCGGGCCGCGAGATCATCACGGGACTGCCCAAAGCTCAAAACCACGATGGCGGCCGCATCAAGGTCGGTCCGGACGGGATGCTGTACGTCACGGTTGGAGACGCGACGGAGCGTGAACTCGCGCAAGATCCCGACAGGCTCAACGGCAAGATTCTGCGTCTGCGGCTCGATGGATCAATTCCGAGGGATAACCCGACGCACGGCTCCCCCGTCTACTCACTCGGCCATCGGAATCCGGAGGGCATCGCCTGGGATGAAGACGGCAATCTCTGGGAGTCCGAGCTCGGACAAGACACCTGGGACGAGCTGAACCTGATCAAGCCAGGTGGAAACTACGGGTGGCCGATCGTCGAGGGCAAGAGCGACAATGCCACGTTCATCAACCCGGTGTACCAATGGCATCCGGCGGATGCGAGCCCGAGTGGCCTGGCCTTCACGCGCGACACCCTGTTCTTAGCGACCCTGCGCGGCACGCGACTGTGGACGATTCACCCGGGCGAGCCGGCCACCGCCGAGGACTGGTTCGTGGGCGAATACGGCCGGATGCGAGATGTCATTCCGGGGCCGCACGGCACGGTGTGGATTTTGACCAACAACACCGACGGCCGCGGGAACCCGATCCAGGGCGATGACCGAATTATCCAGATCAAACTCGCACCGGTGCAATAGGTTCGATGGCTGACCTTGCGCGTGTGCGATTGTGGGCGAACTCGCTCATCGATCTGCACCTCGACGACAACTGGTCGTTCGCCTTCGACAACGCCAAGACCCGCGCCGGTCTGTGCAACTACTCGGCCCGGCGCATCTCGGTGTCGCGCCATCTCGCCTCGCGATTCGACGATGATGCCATCCACCAGGTGCTCTTGCATGAGGTGGCTCATGCAAAAGCCGGCAAGGGCGCCGGGCATGGCCCGCGTTGGAAAGCAGTCGCGCGCGAACTCGGCTACGCAGGGGAGCGCCTGCACGATGGGCCAATCGCCAGCGAGCTCGCGCCGTGGGTCGGCTCGTGTCCGGCAGGTCATCTGCATTACCGCTACCGGCGGCCGGTTCGGCTACTCACCTGCGGAAAATGCTCGCGCCGTTACGATCCTGTGCACGCGATCGCCTGGCTCGCGCGATAACGCACCCTGCTGTAACCCACTACCGTGGTTACGTGAAAGCACCGGGGCACCTGACAGGACAATGGCTGGATGCCCCCGAAGGGCATCGTTGGTGGTTCGACTCGGGTTCGACCGCACTCGACTTCGCCTACACCGGCACCGTCGGACCCAACACCCGGGAGATATTGCACACCGACAACGACCTGTCGAGCTGGCTCATTGAGCGCTTCGAAGAGTTCGACGGTGCCGTCACCGAGCGGGAACTTGCTGACGCCAAAGCGCTGCGCGAGACGATCGCGCGGGCTGTCATCGCCATCAGTCGCGGCGCTGACCCGGCCGGGGAGGACGTCGACCTGATCAATCTGTTTGCGGCGACCCCGGACATCCCTCCGGTGCTGGCTGGAGGTCGGCGACAAGCCGGGCGCTCGCGCGTGCGCGTCGGGCAGACTCTTTCGGCATTGGCGCGCGAGTGTGTCGAGGTGTTCTCGCCCGACGAGAGCGAGCGGATTCGTGAGTGCGCGGCATTCGATTGCTCCTATGTCTTCTATGACGAATCGCGCTCGAACAACCGGCGCTGGTGCTCGATGCAGCGCTGCGGAAACCGCGCCAAGGTGCGCACCCACCGCGCCAAGTCGATGGCCTGAATGGGCGCTCTGCTAGTCTGGAGTCACTTGCGAAACCGATTCGGTTTCCCTGCGTCGTAGAACGCTCCCCTATCTACGGGCATCCAGCCCCTATCTAGCAACTTTCTCCGGCGAACGGATGTGGCCATCGCCACCTTCGCCATCACCAGTTGGTTGCAGCGTGTGCTGCCGACCAATGCTTTTCGAAAGACTCAATGACTACATCGACTTTTGGCGCGCTTGGCGTGCCTACCCCCCTTGTCAGCGCGCTCAACGCCGCCGGCATCACCGAACCGTTCCCGATTCAAGTGGACACCCTGCCCGACACCCTCGCCGGGCGCGATGTGCTCGGCCGCGGCAAGACTGGGTCGGGCAAGACGCTCGCCTTCGCGATTCCCATGGTCGCGCGCCTCGGCGGAGCCCTGGCCGGCGGCAAGCGGCGCTCGGGCCGCCCACTCGGACTCGTGCTCGCCCCGACCCGCGAACTCGCTACCCAGATCACCGCCGCGATCGAGCCGCTCGCGGAGGCCTACGGACTCAGCGTCACCACGATCTTCGGCGGCGTAAGCCAGAACCGCCAGGTTGCGGCCCTCAAGGCCGGCGTCGACATCGTCGTCGCGTGCCCCGGCCGCCTCGAAGACCTCATGAAGCAGGGCTTCGCCCACCTCGACGCGATCGAAATCACCGTGCTCGATGAGGCCGACCACATGGCCGACCTCGGCTTCCTTCCCGTCGTCACACGCATCATGGACAAGACCCCGCAGAGCGGTCAGCGCCTGCTGTTCAGCGCCACGCTCGACAACGGCGTGGACAAGCTCGTGCGCCGCTACCTCAGCAACGAGGTGCTGCACTCGGTCGACGAGGCCAACTCGCACGTGGCCGCGATGACCCATCATGTGTTCGAGGTCGCGGACGTGGAGGCCAAGCGCCACCTGGTTGAGAAGCTCGCCTCGGGCACCGGTCGTCGCATCCTGTTTATGCGCACCAAGCACCACGCGAAGAAGCTCGCGAAGCAACTGACCGAAGCGGGCATCCCCTCGGTCGATCTGCACGGCAACCTCTCGCAGGTTCAGCGCGACCGCAACCTCGCGGCCTTCGCCTCGGGTGAGACCCGCGTGCTCGTCGCCACCGATGTCGCCGCTCGCGGCGTGCACGTGGACGACGTCGAACTCGTCGTACACGTCGACCCGCCGGCCGAGCACAAGGCTTACCTGCACCGCAGCGGTCGCACCGCCCGGGCCGGCTCCGAGGGTGACGTGGTCACCGTCGTGCTTCCGGCTCAACGCAAAGACACCGCGGCGCTCCTGCGCAAGGCGGAGATCACCGTCTCACCACAGTCGGTCACGGCATCGTCGGGTGCGGTGACCACGCTCGTCGGGGATGTCGCGGCGTACGTGAAGCCAGCACCGCGCGCCGCCCAGCCCGCTCGCGGGCAGTCACAGGGTAGGCGCTCGCAAGGCGCGAACGCCCAGCGCAAGCGGGCGAACCGCGAAGGCGCTCCGCGCGATCGTTCGGGCCGGCCATCTGCCGCTCCGGCTCGCGCCACGGCATCCGCCGCTGCCCCTCGAGTGCGCAGTGAGCAGCCCGGTGCGGAAGCGCCCTCGCGCCCGCGCGGCGGCAAGGGTCGCGCGCAGTCGAACGCCGGTCCGGTGCGCGTCGGACAAGTCGTGCGACCGAACCGCCGCAGCCGTTAGAGCGTTCTTAGGGCAACACGCCGACCGACGCGAGAGCGGCTCGCAACAGTGCGCCGCGACCGCCTTCCATGTCTGCCGTGATCGATTCCGACGCCGCTTCGGCAGGCCTCATCCAGGTCAGTTCGAGAGCATCTTGCCGCGGGTCGCAGGTGCCGGTCACCGGAACGACGTACGCGAGCGAGACCGCGTGCTGGCGGGCATCCATGAACTGGCTTGCATCGGGCCAGGGAAAGTACTCGGCGACCGAGAACGGCACCGGGTTGGCCGGCAGCAGCGGAAAGGCCATCGGCCCGAGGTCCTTCTCGAGGTGGCGGAACAGCGCATCGCGCAGGGTCTCGCCGTAGAGCACGCGGCCGGAGACCAGAGTGCGCGTGATTTCGCCGTCGTTCGCGCGCAAGAGCATGCCGACCTCGGTGACGCGGCCGAGGCCATCCACGCGCACCGGCACTGCTTCGACATACAGCAGGGGGATGCGACGGCGAATGTCCGCGAGTTCGCCCTCCGAAAGCCAGGCCGGGTTCGGATCGGGGGTGCCCACGGAGCTCATGCTCCATTGTCACCTACGAGTCGACCGCATCGCCGCTGTGACATCGACTGCATTGCCGGCAGGGGTATGGCCTGAGGCAAGCGCGGCATACTCTGGCGTCTCGACGCCGTAGAGCGCGACCTTTCCCTCGGCGTCCGCGCGCACACCCCAGCCATAACGCTTGCC
>SCSV01000381.1 GCA_004297555.1 Salinibacterium sp. | reverse complement strand
GCTGACGAACGACCTCATTCGCCACCGCCTGGCCGAGCCGGATGCCGAGAACGGCTTTCTTCTCGACGGCTACCCGCGCACGACCGACCAAGTGCGAGAGCTGGACGAGTTTCTCGAGAGCCACGGGACCGCGCTCGACGCCGTGGTCGAACTCGAGGCCGACCCGGATGTTGTGGTCGAGCGACTGCGCAAGCGTTCGCTGGAGCAGAACCGCAGTGACGACGACGAGGCCGTCGTTCGGCATCGGCTCGACGTCTATCGCGAGCAAACCGAGCCGCTCATCGACATTTACGCGAGTCGGGGCAGCCTGCTCACTGTTGATGCCATCGGCGACATCGATGAGGTCACCGCGCGGATCATCGGTGCTCTCGCCGGGCGCGGAATCGTGCAGCCCGACGCGGCAACCCGTTAACTTCCAGAAACCCGCGGTTGCTCGATCGCGCGCAATCACCTAAGCTTGATCTTTGGTGTTCCCGGCCGATTTTGTCGTGCCTGCAGTTCTTTCGAGAGCGGACCATCGTAATCCCCGCAGACCAGCGGAACCAACTTTTAGCGACGAAGAGGCTATGGCCAAAAAAGACGGTGTCATCGAGATCGAAGGCGCAGTAGTCGAGTCTCTGCCCAACGCGATGTTTCGTGTTGAGCTGAACAACGGACACAAAGTGCTCGCCACCATCTCGGGCAAGATGCGACAGAACTACATCCGAATTCTCCCTGAGGACCGGGTAGTGGTGGAGCTCAGCCCCTATGACTTGACCCGTGGCCGTATCACCTACCGCTACAAGTAACGTTCCGCTGGAAAGTAACGGCTCGTGGCATCCCACGAGTACGAAGACAGCGAGTGCAAGGAAGAAACAATGAAGGTCAACCCGAGCGTCAAGAAGATCTGCGACAAGTGCAAGGTAATCCGTCGCAACGGCAACGTCATGGTCATCTGCGAGAACCCGCGTCACAAACAGCGTCAAGGCTGACAACTAAACAGAACAGAACAGCGCCAAGAACTTCCGCAAGGGAGGGACACCCAGGGTTGGAGGCCCTGGCACCGGCGTTGTCCATTACCTCCGCTCAGTTACAGGAGAAGCCACCATGGCACGTCTAGCCGGCGTCGACATCCCGCGCGACAAGCGCGTTGAGGTCGCACTGACTTACATCTACGGTGTTGGCCGCACGAGGGCACTCAAGACCCTCGCCGACACCGGTATCAGCGGGGAGATCCGAGTCAAGGACCTTACCGATGACCAGCTCATCGCCCTTCGCGACTACGTCGAGACCAACTTCAAGGTCGAAGGTGACCTTCGTCGTGAGGTCGCGGCAGACATCCGTCGCAAGGTTGAGATCGGAAGCTACCAGGGCATCCGTCACCGCAAGGGCCTGCCCGTTCACGGGCAGCGCACCAAGACCAACGCTCGCACCCGCAAGGGCCCGAAGCGCACCGTAGCCGGCAAGAAGAAGGCCCGATAGACGCTGGGTTAGCCCACCGTCGTCGCCATTAGGTTTTAGGAGAACATCATGGCAGCACCAAAATCGGCCGTTCGTAAGCCGCGCAAGAAAGAAAAGAAGAACATCGCGCTGGGCCAGGCCCACATCAAGTCGACGTTCAACAACACCATCGTCACGATCACCGACCCCACGGGTGCGGTTATCAGCTGGGCCTCCTCCGGCACGGTCGGTTTCAAGGGTTCGCGCAAGTCGACCCCGTTCGCCGCTCAGCTCTCCGCCGAGTCGGCCGCCCGCCAGGCGCAAGAGCACGGACTCAAGAAGGTCGACGTTTTCGTCAAGGGTCCGGGCAGTGGTCGCGAGACCGCGATCCGCTCGCTGCAGGCCGCCGGCCTCGAAGTGGGCTCGATCAACGACGTCACTCCGCAGGCGCACAACGGTTGCCGCCCGCCCAAGCGTCGCCGCGTCTAGCGCGCTGGAGCTTAGAGTGAGGGCCATTTCTGGCCCTCATTGCGACGCCAGCGCCGAGAGCCGTCTCGGCTCTCGGAACCACATCTACATAACTCAATATTAGAAACAACGACTGGCCAGCCACCCGTCGCGCCCCTGGTGTCATATAGCGGACACTTTGCCGAAAGGAACCACCCGTGCTCATCGCACAGCGCCCCACCCTTGCCGAAGAGAACATTTCCGATTTCCGTTCACGGTTCGTCATCGAACCCCTCGAGCCAGGCTTCGGCTACACGCTCGGTAACTCTCTGCGCCGCACGCTGCTTTCCTCGATCCCGGGAGCTGCTGTCACGAGCATCCGCATCGACGGCGTGCTGCACGAGTTCAGCACCGTCGCCGGCGTGAAGGAAGACGTCACCGAGGTCATCCTCAACATCAAGAACCTCGTGGTTTCGAGCGAGCACGACGAGCCGATCACGGCATACCTGCGCAAGCAGGGCGCTGGTGAGGTCACCGCAGCAGACATTTCGGCTCCGGCAGGCGTGGAGATCCACAACCCCGAGCTCGTCATCGCGACCCTCAACGACAAGGCCAAGTTCGAACTCGAGCTGACCATCGAGCGCGGTCGCGGCTACGTCTCGGCAACCCAGAACCGCAGCGAGTTCAGCGAAGCGGGTCAGATTCCGATCGACTCGATCTACTCGCCCGTGCTCAAGGTGACATACCGCGTCGAGGCAACTCGTGCCGGTGAGCGCACCGACTTCGACCGCCTGGTCGTTGATGTCGAGACCAAGTCCGCGATCACCCCGCGCGACGCCGTCGCTTCGGCTGGTCGCACCCTCACCGAACTGTTCGGTCTCGCACGCGAGCTCAACAGCGCGGCCGAGGGCATCGAGATCGGCCCGGCTCCCGTCGACGCCGTGCTCTCGAGCGAGCTCAGCATGCCGATCGAAGACCTCGACCTCTCTGTGCGCAGCTACAACTGCCTCAAGCGCGAGGGCATCAACACGGTGAGCGAACTTGTCGCCCTGTCGGAGACCCAGCTCATGAACATCCGCAACTTCGGGCAGAAGTCCGTCGACGAGGTAAAGGACAAGCTCGTCGAGATGGGCCTTTCGCTCAAGGACAGCGTTCCCGGATTCGATGGCGCGCACTTCTACGGCGGCTACGAAGACGAAGAGACCAACGACTAGGCCCCCGGCTTAGACGCATTTCACTGGAGAAATTGGAAAAATGCCTACACCAACCAAGGGACCCCGCCTCGGCGGAGGGTCAGCCCACGAGCGCCTGCTGCTCGCGAACCTGGCGGCTGCCCTGTTCACCCACAAGAGCATTAAGACCACGGAGACCAAGGCGAAGCGACTTCGCCCGGTCGCCGAGCGGTTGATCACGTTCGCGAAGAAGGGCGACCTGCACAACCGTCGTCGCGCGCTGTCGATTCTGCGCGACAAGAGCGTCGTGCACGAGCTCTTCACCGAGATCGCTCCGCTCGTCGAGCACCGCGAGGGTGGTTACACCCGCATCACGAAGCTCGGCTTCCGCAAGGGAGACAACGCTTCGATGGTGCAGATCGAGCTCGTGCTCGAGCCGGTGAACCCGAAGGCCAAGTCGGCGAAGAAGTCGGCTGTCGCCGAGAAGGCTGCGCCTGCAGCGGATGCCCCGGCCGAGGTCGTCGAGGAGACCGCAGCCGAGGCTCCAGAAGCCGAGGCAGCTGAGGTCGAAGCTCCCGAGGCCGAGGTTGCCGCGGACGAGGTTGCTGTCGAACGTTCGGACGAGAAGTAGTCCCGTCACGATGGCCCCGCGAATTGCGCGGGGCTATCGTGCTTTAAGCCCGGGTTGGACTCTGGCCAGCTTCGACGCTGACCGAGTTTCGGTACTGGCCGAGCTTCGACTGCGACTGAGGGCCGCGCTCCCGAGATTGGGCGAGGAGCCTAGACTTGGCTGCCGTGACCGAGTCGAGCATCCGTTTCAGGCTCGACATCGCCTATGACGGCACGGGTTTCACCGGGTGGGCCAGGCAGCCGGGCATCCGCACGGTGCAAGGCGAGCTCGAGGCCGCCCTCGCCACCGTCTTCCGCCGATTCGGAGAGCCACCGCTCTTGACGGTGGCCGGGCGAACGGATGCCGGAGTGCACGCCACCGGTCAGGTCGCGCACCTCGACCTCACGCCCGCCCAGCTCAAGCACCTCGCGGCCCCGCACGGGCGACATGAACGGGCCGAGCCCGCCGCCGCGCTCGCGAAGCGGCTCAACGGAATCGCCGGGTTGCAAAGCGATGTCGTCGTATCGAAGGTGAGCGTGGCCCCGCCCGGTTTCGACGCGCGCTTCTCGCCGATCTGGCGGCGCTACGAATACCGGCTCGCCGACGCAAGGGCGATGCGAAACCCGCTGCTGCGCAACCACACCGTGTGGTACCCGGCTCCGCTCGATGAGAGCGCGATGGATGCCGCGGCCCGTTCGCTCGTCGGGCTGCACGACTGGGCCGCGTATTGCCGCGCGCGAGAGGGTGCGACGACGATCCGCGAGCTCGAGGACTTCTCCTGGCGGCGCGACGATACCGGGGTGCTGATTGCCGCGCTCAAAGCCGATGCCTTCTGCCACAACATGGTGCGCGCCCTGGTCGGGGCGACGGTTTCGGTCGGGGAGGCAAAGCTCGACGGGGAGCGTTTGTTGGGCATCCGTGCTGAATCTCTGCGCACGAGCGAGTTCAAGGTCATGCCGGCGCGCGGCCTGACGCTTGTGGAGGTCGGATACCCGGATGACTCAGAACTTGCCGCTCGCGCGGAGCAGACCCGGGCCCGCCGCGAACCGGAGGTCGAGACCGAGGGCTAGGGCGCGTTTGACCCGGTCCCACCTCGGCACTACTCTTGATCCTTGGTGCCCGCGCAGGCCGGCACCCGAACTTGAGCCCTCCACCGGCACCGTTTTCGAGCATCGCGAGAGAACGTCCACGGAGTGGGATTCACGAACGCCTCATTTCGACTAGAAAGCAGTACAGCTGTGACTCGTACGTTCTCGCCCAAGCCCGCTGACATCCAGCGCGACTGGGTCATCATCGACGCAACCGACATCGTGCTCGGTCGCCTGGCAAGCCACGTCGCGGTTCTTCTGCGCGGCAAGCACAAGGCGACCTTCGCGCCGCACATGGACAATGGCGACTTCGTCATCGTCATCAACGCCGAGAAGATCGCCCTCACCGGTTCCAAGCTCGCTGAGAAGAAGGCGTACAGCCACTCCGGCTACCCGGGCGGCCTCACTGCGACGACCTACTCGGAGATGCTGGAGAAGCACCCGACCCGTGCAGTCGAGAAGGCTGTTCGCGGAATGCTGCCGAAGAACTCGATCGGTCGCGCTCAATTGACGAAGCTCAAGGTGTACGCCGGTGCCGAGCACCCGCACGCCGCGCAGCAGCCCAAGCCGTACACCCTCACCCAGGTCGCCCAGTAGCTCGCGCTGCTCACGCTGAAGAACTAAGGACTTAAATTGGCCAACATCGAAGACTCCATCGAGATGGACGAGTCGGCTCTCGAGAGCTACTCGACCGAAAGCCCCGTCGAGGTCGCCCCGAAGGCACCTCGCGCCGTACTCAACGTTCCCGGCGCAGCTGTGGGCCGTCGCAAGCAGGCCATCGCCCGCGTGCGTCTCGTTCCCGGCGCCGGCACCATCACAGTCAACGGCCGCGAACTCGCCGAGTACTTTCCGAACAAGCTGCACCAGCAGCTGATCAACGACCCGTTCAAGGTGCTCGACCTTCTCGGAAGCTACGACGTGATCGCCCGCATCACCGGCGGTGGCCCTTCCGGCCAGGCCGGCGCACTGCGTCTCGGCATCGCGCGTTCGCTCAACCAGATCGATGCCGAGAACAACCGTCCCTCGCTCAAGAAGGCGGGCTTCCTCAGCCGCGACGCTCGCGTCAAGGAGCGCAAGAAGGCCGGTCTCAAGAAGGCGCGTAAGGCTCCGCAGTTCTCGAAGCGCTAAGTCGCAAGCCATGTCCCGCCTTTTTGGCACGGATGGCGTTCGCGGGTTAGCGAACGGCGACCTGACGGTTGAGCTCGCCCTCGGGTTGGCCCAAGCGGCGGCCGTCGTGCTCGGCCGAGGGCGAATGGCAGACGGTAGGCGCGCCTCGGGGCGCCGCCCGGTTGCCGTTCTCGCCCGCGACCCGCGTATCTCGGGCGAGTTCCTGAACGCAGCAGTGACCGCGGGGTTGGCGAGTTCCGGCGTCGACGTCTTCGACGCCGGAGTGGTGCCCACCCCCGCGCTCGCTTTCCTCGTCGCCGATTTCAAGGCCGACTTCGGCGTCATGATCTCGGCGTCACACAACCCGGCGCCCGACAACGGCATCAAGTTCTTCGCGGCGGGTGGCGCCAAACTGCCCGACGAAGTCGAGGATCGCATCGAGGCAGCCCTCACTGCACCCAAGCTCGCGCCGAAAGGTGCCGATGTCGGTCGCATCCGCAGGTTCGCGGATGCTGAGGACCGCTACGTCGTGCACCTGCTGTCGACGCTGCCGAACAGTCTTGAGGGTGTGCACGTCGTGCTCGACTGCGCGCACGGCGCCGCAGCGGGAATCTCCCCGCAAGTCTTCACAGATGCCGGTGCGCAAGTGACGCTGATCGGCGCGGACCCCGACGGCATCAACATCAACGACGGAGTCGGCTCCACACACCTCGACAACCTCGCCGCGGCCGTAGTCGAGCACGGCGCTGACATTGGCATCGCGCACGACGGCGACGCCGATCGGTGCCTCGCGGTCGACGCGACGGGCAAGGTGGTCGACGGTGACCAGATCATGGCCATCCTGGCGCTGGCAATGGCCGAGCGCGGCACGCTCACCGAGCGCACCCTTGTCGCAACCGTGATGAGCAATCTGGGTTTGCGTCGCGCAATGGCCGATCATGACATCCGGATGCTTGAGACCGCGGTCGGCGACCGTTACGTGCTCGAGGCGCTCACCGAACACGAACTCGCGCTCGGTGGAGAGCAATCCGGGCACGTCATCATGACCAAGTACGCGACCACTGGCGATGGAATTCTCACCGGCCTGCACCTGGTTTCGGAGATGGCGCGCACCGGCAAGACCATCGCCGAACTCGCTTCAGTGATGACCGTGTACCCGCAAGTTCTCGTGAATGTTCGGGATGTCGACCTCCACTCGCTCGACTCCGACTCGGTCATCGCCGCCGCCGTGATCGCTGCGGAGGCGCAACTGGGCGAGCACGGCAGGGTGCTGCTGCGGGCATCCGGAACCGAGCCGATGGTGCGCGTCATGGTCGAGGCCGAGACGCACGAACTCGCCGAGCAGGTCGCGAACGAACTCGCCGAGCTCGTGCGCGATCGCCTGAGTGTACGAACCCGTTAGATCTTGCGCAGCAGCACGCTGGAGACGGCGTGATTCGAGTTCTTGCGCAGAACGAGAGATGCCCGCGCCCGCGTCGGCAGAATGTTCTTGACCAGGTTCGGTGCGTTGATTCTCGCCCAAATCTCGCG
The DNA here is from genome assembly GCA_004297555.1 of Salinibacterium sp. Taxonomy (GTDB): domain Bacteria; phylum Actinomycetota; class Actinomycetes; order Actinomycetales; family Microbacteriaceae; genus Rhodoglobus. The sequence goes on along the minus strand of SCSV01000381.1, from coordinate 909 downwards.
GGCCACGCCGCGGGCCTCCGCTTCGTCCAGCTCGGCATAGCGGTGGAAGTAGGACAGCGGGTTGGTGAACGCCCCGCGCTGCAGACTCAGGAAGCGGTCTTCGTACCAGCGAGCAATGTCGCTCGTGCGGGCATCCACATAGATAGTGAAGTCGAAGAGGTCGCTCACGGCGAGGCGGTGACCAGGGGCGGGAGGCTGCAACACGTTCAGGCCCTCGACGATGAGCACATCGGGCTTGCGCACGACGAGCTCCTCACCGCGCACGATGTCGTACTTGAGGTGCGAGTAAAGAGGAGCGCGCACTTCCTCGGCTCCGCTCTTCACTTGGCTGACGAAGCGCAGTAGCGCCCGCCGGTCGTAGGACTCGGGAAAGCCCTTGCGCTCCATCAGACCGAGGCGCTCGAGCTCGGCATTGGGCAGCAGAAAGCCGTCGGTCGTGACCAGTTCGACCCGGGGAGTGTCATCCCAGCGCGTGAGCAGTTCGCGAAGCACGCGCGAGATCGTCGACTTGCCCACCGCCACCGAGCCGGCGACTCCGATGACGAAGGGTGTGCCCGCCGATTTCGCGCCGAGAAACTCCGTGGTCGCGGCGTGCAATTGCCGCGCGCCGCCGACATAAAGATTGAGCAATCGGCTGAGCGGGAGGTAGACCTCCGCGATCTCACGCAGATCGAGTTCATCGCCAAGGCCGCGCACCTCGGCCACCTCGGCCTGGGTGAGCGGGGCCGCCATAGTGGGGGCGAGGGCCGCCCAGTCTGCCCGATCGATCTCGACGAACGGCGACAGTTGGCCGTTCGGAATGGCGGGGTCAGACATCCAGGCAATCCTATCGGCGCGCCGCCCGGCTCCCCGGGCGCGCTAACCCGCAGGTTGTAGACCCTAAAATTGAGCCCATGTGTGGAATTGTGG
>SCSV01000380.1 GCA_004297555.1 Salinibacterium sp. | reverse complement strand
ATTCGAGCATCCCGTCGTCGTCCACCGGCTTGCCGATGAGCGCCCAGCCGACGAGTGAGGACACGTGATAGTCGCCGATGCTCGGGCTGTCGGGGTCACCGTGCGCGCGTTGGATCGTCTCGGCAGCCGTCCACACCCCCACCCCGCGGATTGAGCGCAAGGGCCCCTCGACGCTCGGCCCGCCCCGTCCGAGTTCGAGGGTGCGCTCGACTGCCACGGCGACCGCCGCGGCACGGATGACGGTGGCCGAGCGTTCCGGCCCCACTCCCGCCCGGTGCCACTCCCACGAGGGAATGCGCGCCCACGCAGTCGCGGTCGGAAACACGCACATTCCGGCTGGCGCCGGCCCGGGCGCGGGCTCGCCGTACTTCGTCACGAGAGCGTGCCACGAGCGCCGCGCCTCAACCCCGGTCACCTTCTGCTCGAAGATCGCGGCGACGAGCATCTCGAAAACCTGGCGGGTGCGCAGCAGTCGCAAGCCCGGGTTGCGGCGCAGCGAGTCTGCGATGAGTGGATGCCCGGGGTCGAAGCCTTCCGTGTCGTCCTCGCAGCCCAGCATCGCCGGCACCCCGTCGATCGCCCACGCAGCGCCGGGTCCCCACGCCGTCGCGGAAACGCCCGCGCGGCTCGAGACGAGGTGCAGGGTGGCCCCGCCCTGGGGCGTGCGGAGCGTGCGCCAAACGCCTGTCGCATCCCGTCGCATGGTCGGATCGAAACGCCCGCGCCAGAGCGGACCGAGCGTGTGGCCGATATCGACCGGGTGAGCGGGCGCGTAGAGCGTACCGATCGCCTCCGAGTGCTGCCGCTCCACGGCGACGACACTACGCCCATCGCCCGACCTACACTGTCTGGATGGCTGTGCCAAAGATCCTGCTGTTCTACCTGTTCACGCCGCTCGCCGACCCGGAAGCGATCCGCCTCTGGCAGCGCGATCTGTGCGAATCGCTCGACCTGGGCGGGCGCATCATCCTCTCTAAAGACGGCATCAACGGCACCGTCGGCGGCGAGCTCAAGAACGTCAAGCGGTACGTGCGCAAGACGAAGCAATATGCCCCGTTCGCGAACATCGATTTCAAGTGGAGTGAGGGGCGAGGCAACGACTTCCCGCGACTGAGCGTGCGCGTGCGCGATGAGCTCGTCAGCTTCGGGGCTCCCGGCGAGCTGAGAGTCGACGAGTCGGGCGTGATCGGCGGCGGCACCAAGCTCACTCCCGAACAGTTGCACGAGCTCGTCGACGAGAAGCGGGTCACCTTCTTCGATGGCCGCAACGCTTTCGAGGCCGAGATCGGAAGGTTTCGGGATGCCGTCGTGCCGGCGGTCTCGAACACGCGCGAGTTCGTCGCCGAACTGGATAGCGGCAAGTACGACCACCTCAAGGAGCAGCCGGTCGTCACCTACTGCACCGGCGGCATCCGCTGTGAAGTGCTCTCCGCGCTCATGGTGACGCGCGGGTTCCGCGAGGTCTACCAACTCGATGGCGGCATTGCGACCTACGGCGAGACGTTCGGCGACGGCGGATTCTGGGATGGCTCGCTCTATGTTTTCGACAACCGGATGTCCGTCGAATTCAGCGACGACGCCGCGGTGATCGGCCGCTGCTCACAGTGCGCGGAGCCGACCAGCCGCATGCAGAACTGCGTCGACCTCTCCTGCCGCGTGCAACTCGTCGTCTGCGCCACCTGCGCAAAGTCACCCGTGCACTGCGAAGAGCACTCGGGCGGGAGCATGATGGACTCATGGCAATCGGCATCCTCACCAGCGGGGGCGACTGCCCGGGCCTGAATGCGGTCATCCGCGGGGTAGTGCTCAAAGGCACTCAAATCTACAAGCAGGAGTTCGTCGGCTTTCGGGATGGCTGGCGGGGCGTCGTCGAGGGCGACGCGATTCCGCTCGAGCGCAAAGACATTCAAGGCATCGGCAAGCAGGGCGGCACGATTCTCGGCACGAGCCGCACCAACCCCTTCGACAACGGGCACGGCGTCGAGACTGTTCGCGAGACGATGCAGCGGCTCGGCGTCGATTCGATCATCGCGATCGGCGGCGAAGGAACCCTCGCCGCCGCGAATCGGCTCACCGATGCCGGCATCAAGATCGTGGGCGTGCCCAAGACGATCGACAATGACATTGCCGCCACGGACTACGCGTTCGGCTTCGACACTGCGGTGGAGATCGCGACCGAGGCAATGGATCGTCTGCGCACGACGGGAGACTCGCATCGCCGTTGCATGGTCGCCGAGGTGATGGGTCGGCATGTCGGTTGGATCGCCCTGCATTCCGGCATGGCTGCCGGCGCGCATGCCATTCTCATTCCGGAGCAGAAGACTAGCCTCGAGCAGATCGTGGCCTGGGTCACTTCGGTTCGCGAGCGGGGGCGCGCGCCACTCGTCGTGGTCGCCGAGGGCTTTCGACTCGACACAATGGATGACCCTCACTCCGAGCGCGGGCTCGACGCGTTCGGGCGACCGCGGCTCGGTGGCATCGGCGAGGTGCTCGCTCCGAAAATCGAGGCACTCACTGGGATGGAAACGCGAGCGACCACGCTCGGCCACATCCAGCGCGGCGGCACCCCGACCGCCTATGACCGCGTGCTTGCCACTCGCTACGGCCTGGCTGCGATCGATGCGGTGATTGCCGAACGCTGGGGTCGCATGGTGTCACTCAGCGGCACCACCATCACCCATGTTGCCTTCGAGGATGCCCTCGGAGAGCTCAATACTGTCCCGCAATCCCGCTATGACGAGGCCGCGATTCTTTTCGGCTGAGCCAAGAGCGTCTCTGTAGGCTCAACTCCATGTGGCGCGCATTGTGGCTTAGCGAACGAGACACAACTGGGGCGATGAAACACATCGAGCTCCGCTCCGAGCTCGACGACGACATACTCCCGGCCGGGGACGTCACGGTCGACGTCGACTACTCCAGCATCAATTTCAAGGATGCCCTCGCCATCGGTGGTCGCCCCGGCATCTCCCGAGTAGAGGAGCTGATTCCGGGAATCGACATCGTGGGCACCGTCACGACCTCGGAGGACTCCGATTTTCGCGTGGGCGAC
>SCSV01000035.1 GCA_004297555.1 Salinibacterium sp. | reverse complement strand
ACGGAGGACCGCATCGCGCACCACGCCGCGGCCAACGATGTGCTGCTCGCGTTCGCGCGGGCCGTACTCGAGCACGCGCCCGACTCGGCGGACCGTACGGCGTCGATCCGCTCCATCCGGCTCGCGCGCAACGCGCTGAACGAGGTGATCGCGATGAAGAACGGCGACGGCGTCCACGGCCCTGTGGTCCGCGAGCTCCTGTTCGATCGGGCTGCGACGGCGATCTACGATGCGCGCTGGCAGGCCTCCGGCGCCATTGCTTGCGGGGGTCGATGATGGGTGACGCGGCGTACCCCATCCCCTCAAACCTGCCCCGCATCGCGATGCACGTCGAGCAGGGCCACCACGGGAACCTGGAAACGGAAGTGCTCGCAGTCGATGGCGAAGTCGGCCGCCGTTTCCTGCTGGTATTGGTGGTCAATCAGGAGTCGTTCGTGCGCGAACTCGTGATCGATGCGCCGCAGGATGCGCGGCTCCACGCGGCATGGGTCAACGATCACCTGACTTTGGCGGCGCCCGACGGTCTGGAGACGGGCTTGTGGGCGAGCGGCGGCGAGCGGAAGGGCTTCATCCGCAACGTCTTCGGTGGCGAGGTCTATGCGGTTGGCGCGACCTTCACGTTCGAACTTACGATGCGCGAAGCGGGCATGATTCGGGTCTGCCTCGAATGCGATGAACTCCCGGCGCGCGCAGCGCAGATCAACCGGCTGGTCGCGCTGCGCGACGATTGGTTCCGGCGCGTGATGGTCAAGTCTGCCGGCACCTCTCGGGAAGCTAGCGCCGAGACGTTCCTTCGGCACTACCCGAGCGACACGACGGGCATGCCTGTCTACTCGATGCTGCCGTGGGGCATCCACGACCTGCTCATGGACCTTTCGCGGTGCTCGCTGCTTCCGCGGCCGCGGCCCGAGTGTCGCGGCTCCGACCCTGAGGAAGCGCTTAAGACGCTCCGTCTCATGGTTGCAGACTGGCAATGGGCCTGCGTTCGGCCTCCGACGGCGCATGAGAAATGGACACCGGGTCAAAGCGGCGCGGCCGTCCTGTTCGTCAAACACTGCGCCTACATGAGCCGCACCCAGGACCCCGCCGATCCCGCTCGCCTCGTGCTCGCCGTCGGGCTCATGCTGGAGCACCTGTCCTGCTGCACCTTCCTTGAGGGCGTACCCGCTACGGTCACGCCCGACATCATCCAGGCCGAGCTCGACGAGCGCCGTGCCGCCTTTGACCGTGACCTCGACAGGCTCCTGTCTACGTGGCGAAAGACCATCGTGGGCGCCGAGTATGGGCGCGAGGATGCGGGCATTTTCCGGGTATGCCTGCGCGTGACAGCGGCACAGCTTCGCCCACTGGACCTCTCGTTCAGTGGCTCCCGTTCGGACTTCGTGAAGATTCGCAGCGTGATGCTCGGTGCCGACTATCTCTACGATGGGCGACAAGAGGATGGCCTACCGCCGACAAGCTGGCGCGAGGCCATCGCGAGCGCGGGTCTGAAGCCGCTTGTCAGAGGTGACGACATCACGGTTGAGGCCGATGCGCCGGAGGGGGGCGCCACCCTCAAGGTCCACCTGTTCGCGGACATCATGGACTTCGACACGGACGATGCCGAACAGGATGATGTGGACGATGACGATTCGGATTCCGAACCACCAGAACAGGGAGTGAGCTAATGGCCCGCATCTACCTCGCATCCTCGTGGCGCAATCCCCAGCAGCCGGACCTCGTGGTGGCGCTCCGCATGGCCGGGCACGAGGTCTACGACTTCCGCAACCCCGATGTCGAGGGTCCGCCCGGCGGACGCGGCCGCGGCTTCGGGTGGAACGAGATCGACCCGGCCTGGAAGACCTGGACGCCGGAGCAGTTTCGGGAAGCCCTCGAACACCCCATCGCCGACGCCGGGTTCGGGTCGGACCTGGCGGCGATGAAATGGGCCGACACGTTCGTCCTCGCGCAGCCCTGTGGCCGCTCGGCGCACCTCGAACTCGGGTGGGCGTGCGGTCAGAGCAAGCGGACGATCGTGCTGCTCGCGCCGAACCAAGAACCCGAGCTCATGCTGAAGGCGGCCGACCACTTCTGCCTCGACATCGACGAGGTGATCCAGGCCATCTTCGAGGAGGAATGGCAGCACACCATCCTCGGCGGGTCCGCGCAGTCCGAAGGTGCCGGGACCGTCACCGCCCAGATCCGCGTCCCCTGCGAGCGGTTCAAGCTG
>SCSV01000034.1 GCA_004297555.1 Salinibacterium sp. | reverse complement strand
TTCGTGCTCGCCGTCATGACCGGCTGGTTGGCGAGGGTGGTGAATCGGATCTCGGTCTCGGCGTAACTGGTCGTCAGCTTGGAGACATCGATGTTCTCCGACGTCGCCAGCGCCGCCCCGGTGGGCGTCGCGGTCGTGCCGTACGAACCGGTCATCGCGTAGAGCTTGGCGACCAGGTTGCCGGTGGGGCTACCGACTTTCTTGAGGCGTGCCCGGCAGCGGACCAGGCGGGTGGCGTTGACGCCGACCGCGAAGGCTTGGGCGACCCGCGTGTTGCCCGCGCTCTGCAGTTGGTAGTTGGTGCCGGTGTCGGCGTTGGAGTCCTCGGTGAGCGCGCGCTTCTGGAGCCACTTGGTGCGCTCGTAGAGCTGGTTGGTGGTGCGGGTCGCGCGATCCCACTCGGAGTAGTACTCCTCGTTGACCGCGTTGCCGTCGACGTCGATGAGACGCAACCCCTCCGTGTTGACGATGTCGGTCCATCCAGCGATCGTCGCGTTGGCGGTCTGGTTGTTGAGATCGTTGAGCGTCGAGATGGCAGCGACGTTGTTGCCGGCGCCCATGGTGACCGGGAACTCCGAGAACGAATCGGTCATCTCGCGTGCTTGCACGCGAATGCGCTCGCCGTCGATGGTCGCGCCGCCGGTGCGGGTCTTGACCATGATACGGAGAAGAATGTTGGCGGTGGCGTCGGCGTTGAGGCCGGTCCCCCAGTAGTTCTCGAGAACGACGTTGTTCTGGATGATCTCGAGCTCGGTTCCGGACTGCACGCTACCGACGACTACGAGGCCGCGGTAGTAGACGTCGCCGTCGGTCTGTTCGATCGATCCGTCGTACAAATACTTCGCAGATCGGTCATCGATATTGTAACCGTTGATCAGCTGGACGATGTTGTCCGTGGCGCGGGCGGACGGAGTCGAGCTCGAGATGTCCACCAGGTCATCGCTGAGCACGCTGGCGTTATCGGCGATGTCTTGGAGCCAGCGGTGCAGGGCGAGGACCGTATAGGTCGTGCCCGAACCGGTATAGCGAATGTCGCCGTTGACGGCGACGCTGAAGTCATCTGCGATGGCCATGGTCTAACTCCTACGTGTATGACGCGGCCGCGCGGCCGTCCCAGGTAACTGCAGTGGCCCACAACTCAGACAGTGGGTTGCCCAGTACATCAAACGTGCTCTTGCGAATCCGCCAGACCGCCGAACTGGTCGCGGTGCCGCGCGGCGCAAACCCCGTGTACGTCACCGTGGCCGACGCGACGTCGTAGAGCCGCTTCTCTTCGACCGTGGTCGACACCCGCTGCACGCCAGCGGCATCGGTCTTCATCGGAACGAGATTGGTCCCATCGGAGCCGGCGACCAGCGTGGCCTGCGCGGGGACCGCAGCGCCCGTGGCGCCCACGGAATCGTTGGTGACCTGCAGTCGTCCGGCGTTGTTGACCGAGAGCTTGACGTAGCTCCCGGAGGGGGATTTTCCTTCGATGATGGCGCGCGTGACCTGCGCGAGGGACCGATCGCTGATGGCGTCGGACAGGCGCCCGCGCGTGGACGTGGTGCCCCCGGCCCAGCAGGCCGTGTAGATGCCGAGGTTCGTCGCCCCCGCCCCGGACTTGGCCACATCCACAAACGCTTGCAGATCGAAGTTCGAAAACGTGGGGTTCACGTCGAGGTTGGGCCGCGAAACCCTATAGATCGTAATCCACACCCCATCAGGAGAAATCACCTCGATGACGAGCGGCGCCGAGCCGAGCAGCCCGAATCGCACCCGAAACACGTTCGCCTTGGTCGGATCCCATGCCTCGGGTGCGCCGCCTCGGGTGAAGGCGGAGCCCGCGGAGCCGTCGATCGGGTCAAGCCACGCGCTCCGAATGATTGCAGTGTCCCCGCCCGCTCGCCGGTGCGTCAACTGAAGCGTGGCTCCTTCATAGCCAATCCAGAACCCATTCTGGTCAGCCGCATCTTTGACGCCGATGCGCTGGTGGCTGTTCGCCAGGCCAGCCGTCAGCCACGACGCGGTGAAACCGATGTAGACCTCGTGCATCGGCCGGTAGAACACGGTGTCGAGCGCGACGGCCTTGGTGCTGCCGTTGGTCCCTGTCCCAGTATCGAAGAGAACGTGGCCGTTGCTCTGGGCAGGCGGGTTGGTGGCGCCTCCGGTCTGCGTGTTGGTGACGTAGGTTGCCCAGGAGGCATCGTCGAAGTGGACTTCGATCTGATTGTCGCGGGCGCCGGTGACGAGGTTGTCGAAGATGTCGGCGTAGCGCTCGAGATTCGAGGCGACTGAAACCGGGGCGCGATCGCTGACCGCGGTGCCGTCGGGATGAACCAGCGCCACGCCCTGGAGCTGAACGACGTTGGACTCGGCGTCGGTGTACTCGAACGTCGCGACCTTGGCGCCAGCGGACGTGTTGTCGTTGAGCTCGACATAGCTGGGGTCGGCAGGCATCGGTTAGTCCAGCCTGCAGACCAGGGCGCCGATCGGAAACGACACCGTGTCGCCGTTGAGGACCTCGCGCGGCGTGTCGGTGGTGCCGGTGACGTCTTTGATCTTGCCGTACCAGATCATATTCCCGCCGCTCACCGCATCAAAAATGGCCCAATCCGTGATCCGCGTCGGGTCCGCGGCCCAG
>SCSV01000379.1 GCA_004297555.1 Salinibacterium sp. | reverse complement strand
CGAAGACGAGGGTCAGCAAGAGCAGGCGCTTCGACCCCGGCCGGCTCACTTCTCGAGCCTTCCCGACGCGCTGTAGGCGAGAGTCAGCGACGCGCCCTTGCAACCATCCTGATTATGAGCAGTTTCACGGATGCCGATTTGAGGCCACAAGCTGGCCGCGAGCTTGAGTTGGTCGAGGGAGCGCGCTTTCGATGCCGCCACGGTGAGCGCGGTCTTCTCGGGCACTTGTGTTATTTCGAAGTCGTCGACGGTGCACGGGAACGACGCGCTGGAGTTCGGGGCGATCACTTCTTTCACCGTAACGGTAAGCCCAGTGACTTCCATCGGGTACTGGTAGGTGTTAGTGATCGTGAGATTAAGGGGCACGGAATACCCGGGGGCGATGGCCTTGAGGGCATTGCCCTTGATGGTGAAGCTGTCGGCCGGCTCGGTGAGGCCGGCGACACCGCCGGAACCGGATGCTGGCTCGAAGGAGGTTTGAACGAGAGCCCAACCGATGATGATCATGATGAGCGCGCCCGTGGTGACACCGATGAGCCACTGCACAGTGGATCGACGTGCAAGGAATGCGCGCACGGTGTGCTCCTCAGGATCTCGGGTTATCCGGTAGGACTGGGACGGGGGATTTTATAGCGGGTGGGGCGCCTGCGCTGCCCCACCCGCTAGTTGTTGCTGTTTAGAGAACGGTGTAGCTGATGTGTACTACTGCGTTCTTGCAGCCATCCTGGTTGGTGGCCTTGTTGTTGAATGCGAGGGTCGCGCCGGTCCAGGAGCCCTGGGCGGTGCCAGCAGGGATGCTGGCTGCGACGGTCATCACAGCGTTCGACAGAGTGAAGTCGGTTGCGTCACAGGAGCCGTCGGCGCCGGTGATGCTGCTGATGGATGCGGTGACGCTTGCCACGTAGACGGAGCTTGCGTTGCCGTTGGTGAAGTTGCCGCTCAGGGTCTGAGCTGCGACGCCGGGTGCAACACCGGTGAGGGTGCTGGTCTGGACGGCGGTGATGGGCGAGTTGCTGCCCGCGCTTGCCGTTCCGGATCCGGATCCGCCTGCGGTCCAATATGCAACCGCGGTGCCGCCACCGGCGAGCAGAAGTGCTGCGGTGACCGCGATGGCCAAACGCTTAGTAGGGATTCTCTTCATTAAGGTCGGTCTCCAAGGGTGTCATGGTGCAGGGAGACTGAAAAAGATCGCGATTCGGGTACGCCTCCCCCAGACTGATAAATCGCTAGACGACAACATAGCAGTCCGATATTTCGGTTTCGTACTCCCACTACGGGGACAGACCGACCGGTCTACCCACTGCGACGCCGAGACATGCTTTTGGGGGCATTCGCAGCATTCCTTTGGAGGAATTCGCTAATTCGCGGTTCCCAACTGGTAGTGATTGGTGACCGTGGTCTGAGTGAGTGTCGTGGTGTAGAAGGAGACCTCGTCGATGTTGCCATTGAAGAACGCACCGTAGCTCGCGTCAGCGCTGTCGAGGATGGCGCCGATGCTGAAGCCATAACCGTCGAGCTGCGTGTTTCGAGTGGCAGTCTGCGGGGTGAGGGCAACGCCGTCGATGTAGAGCGTGATGCTCGTGCCGTTGTACGTTTCTACCACCTGGTGCCAGGCACCATCGTTGACGGCAGCGGGCATCGTGAAGACGCGGTCGTTCACCCCACCGGTGCCCCAGCCCCAGGCGGTCATCGCGGTGCCGCCAGCGTTGATCCATAGGCCGTACTGGCGGTTATTGGACGAGGTGCCGTAGCTGAAGAGTGCTTGACGCGCGCTGCTCGAAGTCTTGAACCAGACTTCGGTGGAGCGAACCTGGGCCCCCGTGGGGAACGTGCCACTCGCGACCTGCATGTAGTCGTTGTTGCCGTCGAAGGTCGGGGCGGTGTTGGCATCGTGCGGGAGCACTCCCGTGCTGCCGAGCGCCACGCCGTTCTCGTAGTCGCCGGTGTTGCTGCCCTTGCTATCGGCGGCGCGCGGGTAGCTGCTCACTTCGAAGTTGTCCAGGTGGATGCCATTGGTATCCGTCTTGTTCGCCGACCCACCGATACCACCATCCATGATTCCAGCCTTGCCGGCTGCCGTGAGTGTCGCGTCGGTGCCGCTCACCTTGAGCACGTCGTTCACGTACAGGCGCAGAGTGCTGCCGACCATTTCGAGGCGCAACCGGTAGGTGTCGCCCACGCCCAATGCCGTCACTCCGGTAAGGCTGCTGATGTAGGAGAGCGTGCCATTCGTGCTTTTCATCAGGTTCCAGCTGCGGTTTGCGCGTTCCCAACGAGCCAAGTAATAGGAATTCGTTGCAGTATCCAATCGGCCGACAACGCCCGCGATGTCACCGTTCAGGTTCGACTCCACGTAGAGGTCGGCCTCAACGGAGTAGTCGGCGCTCGAGGAGGTCGCGGACACGTACATCAACGAATACCCCGTGCCGTTGCGGCGGGCTCGGTTCTGCGAGA
>SCSV01000378.1 GCA_004297555.1 Salinibacterium sp. | reverse complement strand
GCCTCGGGCAAGGTCCCGGCCGCGGTTGCCACGGGCCAGCTGCCCAACACGATGTCGCGAGGATGCGCACGCAGTTGCTGCGTGGTCGCGCTGAACAGGTCGAAAGTCATGACGTCGGTATCGATGACCAGGTTGACCTGGAAGCCGCCGTTGGGGCCGCGTGCGATCGCCAGGTCCTCAGCGAAACCTGGATCGCTGGCTGAGAACGCCTGGTCGAACAGCATCAGCGCATCGTCGCGCCCCGTCGCGAACGGACCGGGGTGCAGAACCACGAACCGGTAGAACGGAGTGCCACCACCGACTCGGAAGACGATGACGATTTCGCCGGACTCGCCGCTGGTGGCGGCGAGGGCGATCGCGACGTCACCGGAATCCACCGCCTTGTACACGCCGAGCACCGCGCTGCCGTGAGCATCCTCGAATGCCGCGCCATACAGCACGACGTACTTGGCGCCTGGGTTTGACGGCCCGAGCGTTGGCGATCCAATCATCGCGACGTAGACGTCATCGTGCGGCGTCACCACCACATGAGGGTGCTGGAAGTACGTCATCGCTAGGGGCGCGAATCCCGACCCGACGGGTTCTGGCTCCTCGAACGGTCCAGTGAATCGAACCCGCGGATCTACGGCCACGTCGGTGGCTGGGTCGACCGCGACCTGCGACTCCAAGGTAAGGCTCGAGTCAAAGGTCGAGACCACAAGGTCGCCGTAGCCAGCGAACGATCCCGCGGTGTGGGCGATCGTAACCACTCCAAGTCGACTCACGCCGACGCTGGGCCAGCTCTCTTGGTCGGCCGTCGCTACGCCGGTCAGGTAGGTCGGTGAACGCCCAGCCGTACCAAACGTCGCCACGGCGATCGAAAACGTTCCGTACCGGACCTGCTGTGTGCCCTCGGCGAGCTCGAGCACGACATGCAGAACCTCGTTGCGGTCCAGTACCGCGCGCACATGCGACACCTGCTGGCCGGTGTTGACCAGCGTCACCGACGCATCGACCTGCGCCAGCGTCGTGGCATGGAAGCTCGCAAGCTTCAGGTTGAGCCCGTCGACATAGAGCAGAACCAGGGCTGAGTCGCTGGCGCGCTGGCCGGCAATCCATGTTTCGTTGACCGTGCCCGCAGCGGTCAGCACGGTGACGTCAGCGCCGCCGTTGTTGGCCTTGAGCGCCGTGGTGTCGCCCCAGGTCCACCACTGCTGGCTGGTCGGATCTCCGTTGCGCTTGGCGTAATAGCCCGGGCGCGTGGCAGTGGCCGGAGTGGCCAGACTCGTGGGAGTGATCACCGCGGCCTCGGCGGCAGTCGCGGCGGTGGAGCCCACAACGACGAGGATCTCGGGAGTGTGCGGCTCGATCTGGCGCAGCACCGCGATGTCCGTGCGAGACCTCGTCGGATGGGGACGCAGGGGAGTCAGTGTCTTGGCGATGCCGGCGTTGACGGCACTGTCGAGTGTTGGCAGCGCCCGCCGATTGCCATCAGCGTCGACCAGTGTCCCTTTGTACACGTTGATCGCCGTGACCTCGTTGGTCGTCCCGCTGACCACCGGTACGAGCTCGACGTCTTGATCGACTCCTTGTTCGCTGTTGCGCTGTGACGCGGTCGCGATGTCGACGGCGGGTGGATTGTGCCACAGCCCGTCCATCTTAAATGCGACGACGAGTCCCGCCGCGGCGACTCCCAGGTCCGCGGTTGCCGAGAACTGGGCGCCGGTGTCGGCATGGTCGTCTGGCACCGCCGCGACCACAAACCACGGCTCGACACCAGACGGCACCGCCAGCGTCGAGAACGCCGCGGCCTCCGCGATGATGCCGCGCTGCACGAACTTGGAGGCGGCCAGCGAGATGTTGACGCCATCGTCGGACGCAGCTCCGCCGCCGATGTAGCCATCGCGGCCAAGAAGAACGTCGGCCAGGTTCTGGAACGTCCGCCCGGTATAGGGGAGGTTGAACGAAACGGTTTTGGT
>SCSV01000377.1 GCA_004297555.1 Salinibacterium sp. | reverse complement strand
AAGCGGTATGAGGACTGGCAACTTGATGACCCCGCTGGTCAGGGCATCGAGGCGGTCCGCCCGATTCGCGATGAGATCAAGCGACGGGTTGAGCAATTGATCGAGAGCCTGGAGATCGCCGCAGCCTGAGCGCGACGACCTCCAGCGCTAGCCGCTAGCAGCAGGTGCAGGTTTCGTCGCACGCTTCTGTCGTGCAGCAGCTCGTGTCGCAACAGTCGGCCATGGCAACTCCTCTCTTTCTTGGTCAGCAGCAGCCGGGAACGGCGCAGCAGTCGTTTTCGCACCCGTAGCCCTCGACGGCGAGCACTACGTCGAGTAACTCGGTCAGCGCCTGGGTCAGGTGGGGGTCGGCGATCTCGTAGCGAACCTGGCGGCCCTCCGGCGCGGCGATGACCAGACCGCAGTCGCGCAGGCACACCAGGTGGTTCGACACGTTTTGGCGGGTGAGATCGAGCGTCTCGGCGATGGCCGCGGGGTAGGCGGGGCCCTCAAGAAGAGTCATGAGGATGCGCGAGCGGGTCGGGTCTGCCATGGCGCGACCCAGCCGATTCATCACGTCGAGCTTCGGAGCGGTGGCAGTGGGCACATCCCCATTAATACAGTGTTCGCTGTATCAATGCAAGCTGGGCGCGCGCTGTCTTTGAGGCGGCGGCTCATCTGGCAGACTGACGACGACGTCACCAGATTGGAGCCCAATGCAGGCCTACGTAGTTGTCGGGGTTGTTCCCTCTCAGCCAGACGCGGTTGTCGCGCAGGCCGCCATCTTCGCGCGCCACTTCAATGCCGCCCTCGTCTGCGCCTACGTCGAGCCGAGCCGGTACCCGGTAGAGGAAAACGAGGAGGGTGTCGTCACCTCGTTTCCATTCGACCCCGACTTCCCCGACATGCGCGACGAGATCTTCGACGAGAAGTTGCACTCGCACTTGGAGCGCGTTCTCGAGGAGGCGGGCATCCCGTGGTCCACTCGTGCCCTCGCCGGCGACCCGGCCCTCGCGATCACCAATCTGGCCGAGAGTCTCGACGCGGCGATGATCGTCGTCGGCACTCGCGACGCCGGCATGCGCGGCATCGTGCACGAGATATTCAACGGCTCGGTGGCCTCCCGCCTATCGCACCATCAACACCGCCCGGTTGTGGTGATCCCGCTTAACCCGATCGACGTGGAGCACTCGGGGTGACCGACGACGAGCGCGCTCCCCGGGCGCACCCGATCCCGATACACCTCAACGCTCGCTACCTTGGTGTGGTCGCACTCGGCGGCACCATAGGAACCGGATGCCGGGAGCTGCTGTCTCTCCTCTATCCCCCGGTCGACGGGCTGCCCTACACGATCCTCGCCATCAACGTTTTCGGAGCGCTCCTGCTCGGCACGCTGCTCGGCACGCTCGGCCACCGCGGGCCTGACGAGGGCCGCCGACGCATCGTGCGGCTGCTGCTCGGCACCGGCGTCATGGGCGGCTTCACGACCTACAGCTCCCTCGCGACCGACAGCGCGCTCCTCGCGGGCGACGACCGCTTCGCCGCTGCCGCGCTCTACTCCGTTGGCACGGTGTTGATCGGGGCGCTCGGTACCTGGATGGGGATCGCCATCGCCGCCGCTGCACACCGACCGCAAGGCGAAGGCAGCGAATGACCCCGTTGCTCTTCGCGTCGGTGGCGGCGGCCGGCGGGGTCGGTGCTTCCTTCCGCCTACTCGTTGACGGCTTCGTACGCTCGAGGAGCCGCGGCGGTTACCCGTTCGGCACCACCATCATCAACATCACCGGCTCGCTCGCACTCGGCTTCGTCGTCGGCCTCGCGCTCAACTCCCTGCTGCCCGAGATGTGGCGCCAAATCATCGGCACCGGTCTTCTCGGCGGCTACACGACATTCAGCACGGCGAGCTTCGAGACCGTGCGACTGCTGCAGGAGCGGCGGCAGATTGCGAGCATCCTGAATGGATTCGGGATGCTCGTCGGCGCGGTGCTCGCCGCAGCCCTCGGTCTCTGGCTCGCGTCGTTACTTTGAGCATGTCGGCACGGGCGCGCCAAAGCTAGATGTTCTTGCCCTCGTGCTTGACCTGGTTGATGACTTCGCCGATGGCGCCCCAGTCCCAGCCAATCACGCGGCCGCGTGCGATGCCCTGTGGTAGTTCGCTCGAGGTTGCTGCGCCATCCACGTAAATGCCGAAGAGTGGAACGTCTTTCTCCTTGGCCATCGCGATCTCAGCAGCGACGCCCTTGGCGGAGCGCATGGCGTTGCCGACGAGCACGATCATGAAATCGCACTTCTCGATTTTCTCGCCAAGAGCGGGGTCGGAGGCAGCTAGCGGCGAGGACCACTCTTCGATCAGAAACGGCGTCGGACAGTTGGCCTGGCCCTTGAAGAGGTTCTTCGATGCCTCATCATGCTCGACGTCGTAACTGATAAATGCCTTTGGGTCTGCCAACCTGATCTACCTCACTCTTAGGTCCTTGAGTCGCGCGATCGCTGACCTGCGTCCCGACTAACTTTAGGGTCTGTGGCCTCGATTATGGGGACTTCCAAAGTGTCGGTCAAGGTCCACGTTTGGGGCGCCACGCGCCTTCTCGAAACTCGTTTCGCGCACAACGGCCCCGGCACCAGGCCAGGCTCTAAGCTTGGCGGCACCCAGCAGTGACTCGACCCAAGGCGGTTCGCTTGTCCAGATTTCAAATCGTTTTCGTCATCCTCGCGTGTTTCATCGTCGGGGCTTTGGGCGGGGGTGCATTCGGCGCACTGGCGAATTCACTGAGCACTCTCCCCGGCGCGGCACCAGCACCGACTCCAGAGGAAACGGGCGGAGCCCAAGGCCCGGCGGGAGCCGATGGACTCAATGGCGCCGACGGAACGGATGGCGCACCCGGCACAGACGGCGCCGATGGCAAGCCCGGTGCGAATGGCCTCAGGGGGCCCAAGGGCGAGACCGGTGAACCAGGCGCAGCCGGGGCTGACGCCATCGACTCGATCTTCCTGGTTTCGTCAGACACGTCCTTTGGGGTGATGGCGCGGGAAACAATTCAGCTCCACGAAACTCCCACCCTGTCGTCGGCAGATGTGACCTGGGACAGCTCTTCCTCGACAGCAACCATTCAGACCACCGGCACCTACCGAATCGGCTACGAAATCAATGGCAGTGCCGACGACGACTTCTCGGTCGGCACTGTCATTTCTGGCGTCGGCACAGTCAACGTTCTCGCCGGGTACGGCGGAGTGATGGGATTGAGCGGATCCTGCATCCGGGAGCTGCCAGCTGGGACAACGATCAGCAACGCCTTCCTCTCTGGCTCGTCGATCGAGATCGATCACCACGAACTCACGATCGAGCGCATCGGCTGATCGAGACCTCGCAGAGTCTCGCCGACTACTACGCCTTGACGAATGGAATGGCGAGAGGGTACTTGTAATATTTGCCCCGATTGGCGACGACCGCTGCGTAAATGCCCCAGATCGCACCAACGAGCCGAATCGCAATTAGCAAGAAGTAGCCGAGGAAGAACAGCCCGATGCTAGGCGGCGTGCCATTGCTCGCACTCGCGAACGAGCCGAAAACGCTCCCGAAACAGAACACGAAGCCCAGGGTTTGGACAATCGTGATCGTCAGTTGAAAGTTCCACTCCGTCGCGGTGTGTGCCCTGACAAACGGACCGCGATCCTTGTAGATGAAGAAGAAGACCGCAGAAGCGACGAGCCCAAAAAATATCGCGAGCACGTGCGTAAGCACGGACCATTGCTTCTCCTCTGCTGGTGAAAGCGGGTGAAGACCTACTGAAGGAGCAGCGTATGGATTTTCTTCGGATTCGGGCATGGGCACATTAAAGCAGCATCAGCGCGACCTCTTGCGCAAGGTGACTGGCCAACCGGTTGCGCGGGCGGCTGGCGCCCGCCCGTTTCGCGGGCGTGGACCCTAGGAGATTTGAAGCCCCATCGGTGCCGCCAGAAGATCGCGCGCTCAGGCCGACGTTGGCAAGAGAATTACCCGCGCGGTTTTCTGGACTGCTCCGACGGGGACCCCGGTTGTTCAAGGTGCCGCGAGAGAGCGCAAACGCAGGAAAGCCCCGGAGATTTCCGGGGCTTTCCTGCGTTTGTGGACCCTAGGAGATTTGAACTCCTGACCTCCTCGATGCGAACGAGGCGCGCTACCAACTGCGCCAAGGGCCCCTGGGCCCGAGGGCTCAGTGCGTTAGCTAGGTTATCAGAACGCGTGTCGAGCGAACCTCGCCAGGTCTCCGAGGGTGAAGACGCTGTCGCCGAGTCCCACGTCGATGAGCCGGTCGAAAAGTCGGGCATCCCGACCGGCGGCACGGATCACGGTGTTCAGCACAGTGGGCGAATCGATGATCCGGTAGAGCGCGCCGGTTTGCCGGTGCTGGCGGTGGAAGCGGGCGGCCAGCGCGCGGGCATAAGCCGGGCCCGGGGCATCCGGAGCATTGATAGCGGCGGCACCCGCGAGCGCGCCGGAGACGATCGCGGCGTAGATGCCCTCGCCGGTGAACGGGTTGATCAGACTCGCCGCATCCCCAACAAGCAGCACGCGGCCGACGGCAGGGCGCGGCCGGGAAACCGTGAGGGGCAGCGTGTGCCCGGTGAGGGGCACCCCGTCGAAGTTGTAGTCCGGCAGCAGCTCGCGCGCGCGCTGTTCGAGCCGCGCGCGGCTATGGTCCGGCGCCCCGGACGACATACCGTAGCCGACGTTCGTCGTGCCGTTGGCGGTCGGGAACGCCCACGCGTAGCAGAGGCCACCCGCCCGTTGGCTGTCCCAGCGGATCGTCAGTTCGCGCGGCGCGCCCGTGGGTGTGGGCGAGTAGCCCCGAATCGCCACCGCGAGTGCCCGACCGCGGTTGGCCGGCTGCCCCATGAGTCGCCGTACCGACGAGTTGCTGCCGTCCGCCCCGATCACGGTCGAAGCCCGCCAGCGATCGTTGAGGACGACGGATGCCCCATCCTGCTCGACACTCGTCACCCGCTGCACCTCGAACTCGGCGCCGGCGCTGAGCGCCGCCTTCAGCAGCCGCTCATCGAATGTGGCTCGTGGAATCACGTAGCCAGTCACCGTCGGCAGCGCGCCCACCGATCGCCCGTTCGGCGCCACGAGCCGCACACCCGACAGTTTCTCGGCCGGTTTTCCCGCGCTCACGCCGAGGCGCTCCAGTTCGGCCACGGCATGCGGCGCGATGCCGTCACCACAGACCTTGTCGCGGCCCATCGGAGCGCGATCGAGCACCAGCACACGGGCATCCGGTCGCTCGCGAAGAGCTGATATTGCCGCCGCGGAACCCGCCGGGCCGGCCCCGACGACAACGAGATCCCAGTCGGCGACTGGAGGCATGTCAGCCTGCGGCGCGGCGACGGGCCAGTACGGCGTCGAGGTCGGGAACGGCGGCGGCCGGGGCATCCACGAATCCCATGTTCGCGAACCTGCTCGCGGCAGGTTTCGCGGCGATCGCCGGCGCGATCGACGGTGGCTGCTCGATGGCGCGCAGGGCTCGTTCAGCTGAGGCGGCGGCGAGTTCCATCTCGAACGCGGCATCCCGAATCGGGAATGACGACTGGGTTGCCGGTCGTGAGAGGTAAAGCGGCTTGGGCAGCGGCACCGGTGTCCAGCCGGCGGACTGCTGCTCGATGAGTTCGTGTTCCGCCGCTAGCGAGGTGCGCCGTGCGGGCCGCGCGACAGTGCTGCGACGAGAACGGGCAACGCGCGCGATGCGCGCCAGCATGGCCAGGGAGCTCCAGGCCACGATCGTCGCCCCGGCCAGAACGAGCCAGGAGTTGAAGACCGCGCCGCCGGTGACCATGAACGAGACCTGCACGCCCGCGGCGATCAGGGACGCGAAGAGCAGCACCGAGGTGAAGGCGCGAGTGCGGCGGAGGCGGCGCGCGGCAATCGGCTGCGCTACGGTCTGCGGCAGCGTCACCGGGCGGCCCACCGCGACCGGTCCGCTCGGCGCGACTCGGGGCGCCTCCGCGGTCTGGGCGAGAACCCGAATGGTCTGCTGCAGGCGCACCGCGTTCATCTCGGTGGCCATGTACTCGCGCCGCTTCGACCAGTTCGGCATCAGGTAGACGAGCCACAGGGCTGCGGCAATCGCGAGCATGATGCCGCCGCCGAGCCCGGAGAATTGCATATCTCTACGCTAAGAGCCACCGCGCGAAAGGCTCGTTACGCCACGCCACGTCGCGCTCAGCCGACGAGCGGCCTGCCCGCCCGCGCCCGGTCGAACTCGGGCACTTCGGCATCCTTCACCGGTGCCTTGCCGTCGAGCCAGCGGCGCAGCACACCGCTCGGCAACTCGTCGCGGGTGAGCGCGAAACAGAAGTGATCGCGCCAGTCGCCGTTGATGTGGATGTACCGGCGGCGGAGCCCCTCGTAGCGGAACCCGAGCTTCTCGACCACGCGCAAACTGGGCTCGTTCTCGGGCCGGATGCAGATCTCCATACGGTGCAGGCCGATGCCGAAGAAGCAGTGATCGGTCGCGAGAGCGACGGCGGTCGGCGTCGCACCCTTGCCGGCAAACCGCTCCGATACCCAGTACCCGATCGTCGCCGACGAGAGCGAGCCATAGGCGATTGACGAGACGTTGAGCTGACCGGCGATCTCGCCCTCGTACTCGATCACAAACGGCACGCCCAGCCCCGCACGCGCATTCTGCTGCAGACTGCGAATGCTCGACCGCACGTCGAAATTCATCGGCCCGTTCGGGTTGGTCGCCTCCCACTTGCGCAACCAGGTGCGGTTCTCGGCGAGTTCGCGTTCGAGCGCACGGGCATCCCGCAACCGAATCGGGCGAATCGTGGTTGCGCCCTCACTCAGGGTGGGGATGGTGGCCATTTCTAATCCAGGGTAGCGGCGAACTGCTTGAGCCAGGGGCGAAGATCAGCGCCGAGGTCATCCCGCTCGACCGCGAGTTGAACGATCGACTTAATGTAGTCGAGGCGGTCGCCGGTGTCGTAACGTCGGCCCCGGAAAATGACACCGAATACACCTCCGGCGATGTTTTGGGTCGCCATGGTCTGCAGGGCATCGGTCAGCTGGATCTCGCCGCCCTTGCCGGGCTTGGTGCTGGCGAGCACCCCGAACACATCGGGCTGCAGCACATAGCGGCCGATGATGGCGAGATTGGATGCCGCCGTTCCGGGCACGGGCTTCTCGACCAGACCCTTGATACGCACCACGTCATCGTCATCCGTTGCCTCCACGGTGGCGATTCCATACATATGGGTGAGCGCCGGGTCGACCTCCATGAGCGCGATCACCGAGGCGTTGCGCGTGCTCTGCTCCTCGAGCATGCGCGCGAGCAGCACATCGCGCGCATCGATGAGGTCGTCACCGAGCAGCACGGCGAACGGTTCGTGGCCGACGTGCATGCTTGCCCGCAGCACGGCGTGGCCGAGTCCGAGGGGGTCGCCCTGCCGCACGTAGTGCATGTCGGCGAGGTCGTTGGAGTACTGCACATTCTGGAGGCGGTCGACGTCGCCCTTCTTCTCAAGAGTGGCTTCGAGCTCGGTCATCCGGTCGAAATGATTCTCGAGGGCGTTCTTATTGCGGCCGGTGATCATGAGCACATCGTTCAGCCCGGCGGCGACAGCCTCTTCGACGACGTACTGAATGGCAGGCTTGTCGACGACCGGCAGCATCTCCTTCGGCATCGCCTTGGTGGCGGGAAGAAAACGGGTTCCCAACCCGGCGGCAGGAATTACCGCCTTAGTGATGTGGAATGCCATAACGACAGGTTATCTTGACCCCATGACCGGCGACGTCAGCCACCAGAAGCGCGCGCTGCGCGCCGAGTTGCGCGAGCGGCGGCGCATCACCACCTCGACGGCCCGGCAACGAGCGGATGCCGCCCTCACTCAGCACCTTGTCGAATTGACCCGCTCGCTCGGCGCGAACTCGGTCGCCACCTACCTCTCACTTCCCGAGGAGCCGAGCACGCGCGGCCTACTCGCCTGGGCGCGCACGAGTGGAGTGCGGGTGCTGCTGCCGATCTCCCGCCCCGACGGACTGCTCGACTGGGTGCCGTTCGAGGGCGACGACGAGACACAAGACGCGTTCGGGATGCCTACGCCCAGCGGTGACCTGCTCGGACCGATCGCTGTGAACGAAGTCGACCTGATGCTCGTTCCCGCAGCATCCGTGGACAGAGACGGCATGCGCCTGGGCTGGGGCCGCGGGTTCTTCGACCGCACCCTCGGCTCGATGGAGACCCGTCCGCCGGTCTATGCTGTGATCTTCGACGATGAATTCGTCGATAGCGTGCCGAATGAGCGGCACGATCAGCGCGTCGACGGGGTTGTCACTCCGTCTGGCATCACCGCTTTCTAGTTTGAGGACCAGCCTTGCCCACCTACTCCTACCGCTGCACCGAGTGCGAAAACGCGTTCGACATCCAGCAGTCGTTCACCGATGAGTCCCTCACCGTGTGCCCGGCCTGTGAGGGCTCGCTGCGCAAGGTGTTCTCGCCCGTGGGCGTGACGTTCTCGGGATCGGGCTTCTACCGCACCGATTCGCGTTCCAAGCCGGCCGACTCGAAGCCGGCTGCCGCCGCGAAGACTCCCGCGCCGAGCACGCCCAGCTTCACGAGCTCGACGAACTAAGCCCAATGCGGGGGCTTGTCGCCCTTCAGCCGATCGTCGTTCTCCGTGCCGCTGTGACGCGGCGCCTCCGGGGTCGGCCTCGGGTCGGAGCCGGGCGGCGGATCAGTCGTCACGCGGCGACGGTGCCGACCTTCTGGCACGACCCGCAGTTGCGGGTCGGCCTTGCCGCGG
>SCSV01000376.1 GCA_004297555.1 Salinibacterium sp. | reverse complement strand
CCACGGGGACCTCCTCCTGCGGCTCGCCAATGGCTCGCGCGAGGAGTTGGTCGCGTGGTGGCGTGAGGCGGCTTAACCGCCTCAGAAGCCCCCGGCCGAGGCCGGGGGCGCTGCGGGGTTCACTCCCCGCTGATGTAGACCTTGGCGAAGGTGTAGCCCCATTGAAGGCTCATGAGGACCAGGCCGCCGATCAGGGCGTCGGTGAGGTGCTGAACGATCTGGTGCATGTTTCGGTCTCCGGCGGGCGGGATGCTCGCGATCACGCATTCCCAGAGGGATGGGGCGGATGGCCGGGTAACCCGCAGGGCCGGAACGGAGTGGAGGACGGCGAAGCCGTTTACGCGGACAGCCGGGCCATCCCACGCTCGCGCGTGATGATCGTTCATCTCGACTGTCGGAGGCCGATCCAGCCGCCTGTCCGCAGTAGCTCTCTGCTCCCGGTCTGCACCTGATCCGTCGCCCGTTGGCCGCGAGGTTGGTGGGCTGGTGCGCGCGACGACTTCGCACTCTGTCGGACCGTCCACGCCAGTCAACGGCTGAGCGCCGTTCCCCTCCCGCCCGGCTGCGCCGGCGTCCGGTGACTACGTGGCCGCGGCCCGACTGAGAGGCTCCGCGCCGCTCGCTGGGAGCGGCGGCAATCGGAGACATCACAATGAGCAAGATCCAACACTTCTTCGGCCGGGGCGAGTACAGCGCCGTTCTTCAAATCAGCGAAATGACACCGGCGCAGGCTAAGGCCTTCGACGCCGACCTGATGGATAGCCTGATCGACTGCGACGGGTTCTGCGACGACGAGTCCCCGTTCGACTTCTGCGGGCTGGCGCTGACGTCCCGCCAAGAAGACGAACTCGAGGTCTACGAAACGATGCGCCGGCAACGCCTGGCCGAAACGGCGGAGTTCTAAGCGAGGGGGCTTCGGCCCCCTTTTTTTGTCGCTGGAAAGAATGGGGGAGGGCGCGCCGACGTCTCGCCATCCTTCCATGTCGACCGCCGCCGTCAACGGCTTCGCCGTTCCCCTTTGGCGGGCGCGGAGCGCCCGCCGCGGTGACTGCGGGGACCCCCGACATGGCCTGACGGCTCCAACGCCACCCGCTGAGGGAGGCGACAAGGAGATCACCATGACCGCTCAGATCATCCCGTTCCCGGTTCGGACTCCCGTCTCGAAGTTCAACGACGGCTGGACCGGCCGGAAGTGCCCGTGCTGCAAGGGCAGCACCTACGTTCCGTTCACCGACTTCGCCTGCCGCGCCTGTGGCGGAACGGGCGAAGAGTACATCTCGGCCCTGGATCGCCGGACCTACGACTGAGGGGGCTCCGGCCCCCTTTTTTTTCGCGCCGTGAGGAGGGGGGAGGGGAGCGCACGACGTCTTGCCCATCGTCTCATGCGGACTGCCCCCGTCAACGGCTTCGCCGTTCCCCTTGGCCGGCTTCGTCCGGCCAGCGGTGACGGGTGAGCCTCCCGCATGGACATCGGTCCCGACGCCGCTCCGCGAGGGCGCGGGCAAATCGGAGATCGCAGATGACCACCTTCACGAATGTTGCTGAGGCCGACACCCGCCCGGAAGGCTTCCGGGTTGTTCTCTACACGCAGGTCTACTCCGACGACCGCCCGAAGGGCGGCGGCGAGTGGATTATCGCCCAGCCAACGGCTTCGGAAGTGATGGCCTGGGTCAACTCGGAGGGCGGCATCGCCCAGGCGATGGCCGACCTGGCGGGCGACGCGGGCGTGCTGCTTCCGGACTGGTCGGGCTGGCGGGAGATCCGCCAGGAATGCCAACTCCTCAGCCCTGGCGAACTCGCAGCAAGCGAAGCCGACCAGCTGGAATACAGCGGGCGGATCACCTATCCGGCACGCGACATCTTCCTGTGGCGGCACATCAGCGACAAGGCGGACCGCCTGCGAGAGGCGGCCTGACCGAGGGGGCTTCGGCCCCCTTTTTGCCGTCCGCGATGGTGGCTCGCGGCGGCCGCCTCGCTAACGCGGGCGGGTGCGCCGACTGAGGTCAGGGCGCTCGCTTCCGGCTCCCCTCGGGCAGGGCCGCTCTGCGGCCACTGCCCATCGGTCGCGGTCGCGTCGAACAGGTGGGCGCCGGGCCGCCGAGGTCCTCGCCTTGCTCGGACCAGGCAGCCTACGGCGACTGAGGGGTTTGCGGCGCGGAGGGCTTGTCCCTCCGCGCCGCCGC
>SCSV01000375.1 GCA_004297555.1 Salinibacterium sp. | reverse complement strand
GCAGTCTCTTTGCTTGGTGCCGAGGCGGCGGGTCGGCGATCCCGCTTCCGTTGGTCGCCCTGCGGCTGCGGTCGCTTCGCTCCCTGCGGCCCGGTCCGCAAGGCCGGGCGCTCGCGGTGTCCGCGCGGCTCGGCATCGTTTACTCAGCCGCGCGGTCACCAATAACCACGTCCTAGATGGAACGCCTGCACGGACGCCGTCGGCATCGCTGCGCCGTTGAGGCTGCGCTCCTGCCGCTGCGGACCGTTCCGGCGTGAAACTGCGGTCGCTAGCGCTTCCTGCGCCTCGCTTGTGCTCGTTGCCCTACGGCTCGGCCGCAGACGCGTCCGAGCCGCCACTCGCTCACGCTCGTCATCTTGCGCGGCCTAGCCCCGCGCGCCGGAAGCAGCGGCTAGAGAAATATCAACTCGCTTTGCGAACTTCGTGCGCGGTGAGCGCGTCCTCGACGTTGGCAAGAATGCGCTGCTGTGTGGCGCGTGGCAGTTTGCTCACCCGCTCAAAAAGTTGGCGGGCTTTGCCGGTTGGGCCGTTGGCGCGTTTTGCGGCGACCTTCTCATCGATGAACAAGGCATCGATGCCGACGCCGAACGCATCGGCGAGAGCTTGAAGCTGGATGGCGGAAATCGCCGTGGTGCGTCGCTCCCAAAGTGCGTAGGTCGGCTGTTTAATGCCGAGCTTGTCGGCAATCTGCGTCTGGCTGAGCCCGGCGGCTTCGCGCAAGGCATGAAGGCGAGCGCCAAACTCGCTACGTTTGGACTTGGCAGGACGACCGGTTTGCATGGCCGCATTATACGCCTCTACCTCTGGAATTATGAGTTGGGCTTGCATTGTTATAGAATAATGCAATAACTCGCGGGCATGTCAAAATCTTCATCTCCGGGCTTGACGCTCTCCGGGAAACGAAAGGCCGCACCATGGCGATGATCCCCGACGACGAAATCGAGCGCATCAAACGGGAGACCGACCTTGCGGCGGTGATCCGGGCGCGAGGCGTGGACTTGAAGCCGCAGGGGCACGACCTTGTGGGCCTGTGTCCCTTCCACGAAGACCATGACCCATCGATGCGGGTGACGCCGGGAAAGGGATTATGGCGGTGCATGTCATGCGGAGCGACGGGCAACGTGATCCAGTTCGTCCAGCGCTTCGACGGCGTTTCCTTCCGCCACGCCTACGAGCTTTTGAAAAACGGCGCGGCGTTCACCGGCGCGCCAAGCTGCCAGCCGGTGAAGAAAGCCACCGTGCCGAAACTGCCAACACCGGTAACGACGGACGGCGACGACCAGGCGGCGCTGCGCCAGGTGCTCGATTATTATCACGAGCGATTGAAAGAAAACCCGGACGCGCTCGCTTACTTAAAAAAACGCGGTATCGCGGCCGAGGCGCTGGCGACGTTCAAGATCGGCTTTGTCGATCGCACGCTCGGGCTGCGTCTGCCCATGAAGAACCGAGCGGAGGGGGCGGCGATCCGGGAGCGGCTGCAGCGTCTGGGGATCCTGCGAGAGACGGGGCACGAGCACTTGCGCGGCCGTGTCGTCTTTCCCGTCGTCGCCGAGTCCGGCGAAATCGGCACGGTGTACGGACGGGCCATCGACGACGCAGGCAAGCACGACCGGCATTTGTTTTTGCCCGGTCCGCAACGCGGCGTCTTCAATCCGGCCGCGCTGCGCAGCCCCGAGGTGATCTTGTGCGAGGGTATCATCGATGCGCTGACCTTTTGGTGCGCAGGCTTGCGCAACGTGACGACGGGTTACAGCGCGAAGGCCTTGCCCGATGAAATCCTCACGGCGTTCATCGCGGCGAAAGTCCGCCGCGTGTTGATTGCCTACGACAGGGACAAGGCCGGAGACGAAGGCGCGGCGGCAGTGGCCGCGCAGCTCGCCGCCTACGGTGTCGAGTGTTGCCGCGTCCTTTTTCCGCCCGGCCAGGACGCCAACGCTTACGCCTTGGCCGTTACACCTGCCGAGAAATCATTGGGCCTTTTGCTGCGTTCGGCTTTACCGCTTGGCGAAATGGGTAAGGGCAAAGTGTCTCCACCTGTCGCGCCCGCGCTCTCTTCTTTATTAGCTGCTAAAGCTGCTTCTGTAGCCGCTCCGGTTGCGCCTGCGCCCGAGGTGAAATCCTCGCCCAACGGGGCGGCTGGAGAAGAAAAACCAGCGGCACCCGTTGCGGCGATCAACGCGGTGGACGTGCTCAAAAACGAACCGGACGAGACCGAGCTTGGCATCGGTGACCGGCGTTACCGCGTGCGCGGCCTCGCGAAAAACACCGGCTTCGAATCCTTGCGCGTGAGCCTGCGCGCCGCGTGCGGCGAGCGCTGGCACCTGGACACGCTCGACCTGTGCAGCGCCCGGCAGCGCGACGCCTTCGTCGCTGCCGCCGCCGTGGAAACCGGCCTAAAAGCCGAACTGATCAAACGCGATTTAGGCAAGGTGCTCGGTGCCCTGGAGGAAATCCAAGAGGCGCGTTTGAAGGCGGAAGCCGCACCGAAGAAAGACGAGCCCGGCATGAGCGCGGACGAGCGCGAGGCCGCGCTCGCCTTGCTGCGCGATCCGAAGTTGCTCGACCGTATCCTCGAAGACTTTGCCGCCTGTGGAGTGGTTGGCGAAGAGACAAACAAACTCGTCGGCTATCTCGCGGCCGTCTCGCGCAAGCTCGACGCGCCGCTCGCCGTCATCGTGCAATCCACGAGCGCGGCGGGAAAGACGGCGCTGATGGAAGCCGTGCTTGCGTTCGTGCCTCCCGAGGAGCGCGTCAAATACTCCGCGCTCACGAGCCAGGCGCTTTATTATCTGAGCGATGCCGACCTAAAACATAAGATCCTCGCCATCGTGGAAGAGGAAGGCGCGGAGCGCGCGGCCTACGCCTTGAAGCTGCTTCAATCCGAAGGCGAGTTGACCATCGCGAGCACCGGCAAAGACCCGCACACCGGCCGCATGGTGACGCAGGAATACCACGTCGAAGGCCCGGTGATGATCTTCCTGACGACGACGGCGGTGGACATCGACGAAGAACTCCTGAACCGCTGCCTAGTCCTAAGCGTCGATGAAGGCCGCGAGCAAACCGCCGCGATCCACCGGCTGCAACGCGAGCGCGAAACGTTGACCGGCCTCGTGCGCAAGCAGGAGCGCAACCGCGTGCTCGCGACGCACCGGGCGGCGCAACGGCTGTTGCGGCCGCTGCACGTCGTCAATCCCTTCGCCGAGCAACTGACGTTCCTCGACGACCGCACGCGGGCACGGCGCGACCATATGAAATATCTCGCGCTCATCCGCTGCATCACGCTCCTGCACCAATACCAGCGCCCGGTGAAGACGATCACGCAC
>SCSV01000374.1 GCA_004297555.1 Salinibacterium sp. | reverse complement strand
CGGCAACATTGCCGGACTCCAGCCAACGCCCGCTGAATTCGGACTCGCCATTGACCGGGTATCCGAAGAGATCACCTGGTCGGGCGCGGGGATCGGGGACTATCAATCCACCGCCCAACAGCTCGCGATCGCGTCCGGCGGCGGAGTTCGCGTCGGTCTCGAAGACGGCATTTACCTGGATCGCGCGCGCATGACCCTCGCGAGCAACTCGAGCCTCGTGGAGCGAGTGCACCGGATGCTCGATCTCTCCGAGCGGCGCGCGATGACGCCGGCCGAATATCGCACGACCGTATTGGGTCGCGCGTGACGCGGGTTCCCCTTGCCGCTCCTGGCCGACTTGGTGCAAGCGAACGGGAGGCAATCGATACCGCGATCGCTCGAGTGCTTGAGAACGGGCCGTGGATTCTAGGTGCCGAAGTAGTGCGATTCGAAGAGGAGTTTGCCCAGTACCTGGGCAGCACTCCCGATTCCGCCACATCCGTCGGGCCCGCGGGTGAAGTCGTCGGCGTCGGCAACGGCACCGATGCCCTTGTCGTTGCTTTCACCGCTCTCGGTCTGCCTGCTGGATCCGGCGTGCTCATCGCCGCGAACGAGGGCGGATACGCGGCGACCGCAGCGCGCCTGGCCGATCTTGAACCCGTCGTCATGGACATCGCCGAATCCACCTTCGCTCCCGCTGCCGCAACCGCGCAGGCTGCTTGGCGCGAAGGCGTTTCCGCTCTAGTCGTTACCCATCTGCACGGGGAGGCCACGGATGTCGCCGAACTGGATGCCTGGCGACAGCAGCGAAACCTGCGCCTCATCGAGGATTGCGCTCAGGCGCATGGAGCACGCCACGACGGCCGCCATGTCGGCTTGCGAGGTGATGCCGCGACGTTCAGTTTTTATCCCACGAAGAACCTTGGCACCGTCGGCGATGCTGGCGCAGTGTTATTCGCCGACCCGCTGCATGCTGAACTCGCGCGAGCACTTCGGCAATACGGCTGGCGCGAACGCTTCAGCGTGGATATTCCGGGCGGACGCAATTCGCGAATCGACCCCCTTCATGCCGCAATACTGAGCGCACGACTCGCTTTCCTCGATGGTCGAAACGAGCGCAGGCGCGCCATTTCGGCGCAGTACCGAGCGGCGCTGGCCGGGTCCGCGGCGCGGATCCATGGCGATCCTGAGACGACCGTCGCGCACCATGCCGTCGTCGTCACGCAGCATCGTGATGAACTTGCGGCGCACCTCGCGAGCGACGGAATCGACACGGACATCCACTATCCGCACTTGCTTCAGGAAATGCCGGGCCTGGGGCTGACTGCTGTCGCAACACCCAATGCCTCCCGGGCACGCGACCAGATTCTGACCGTGCCGTGCTTTCCCGAAATGACGGCAGACGAAGTTGACCGAGTGACCGACAGCCTTCTACGCTGGGCCCGCGATGTTGGCTGAACGGATGTATTTGCCCGCTTTCACGGACGAGCGAGGTACCTTGATCGCGGCCGAGCTGGCAGAGATCCCGTTTCAGGTGCAGAGAGTGTTCACGGTCAGCGGGCCGGTCGGGGGCGCCACCCGGGGCGAGCACGCGGTTGACTGCAACGAACTCATCGTGCTGCAGAGCGGCGCCGTCACGATTCGACTCGGCCCGAATGAGCACACCATCGATGAGACGGTGGTGCTCAAGCGGGGCGGTGACGCCGTGTTCCTGCGACCTGGTTGTTTCCTCGCCTACGATCTGCCCGACGAGCATGCGTCGATACTCGTCCTGGCTGAGGCTCCCTACAGTGTCGAGCGGGCGAAGCGATGACCGTGCAGGCGTCGGTTCTGATTCCGACCCACGATCGGCCCGAGACGCTCCGCCTCGCCGTGGCAAGCGTGCTGAATCAGACGGTTTCCGATCTCGAAGTGATCATCATCGGCATCGGTGCCACCGAGTCCCTGCGAGCGGCAGCCCTCGACCTGGTGCACGCCGACACGCGAGTGAGCTTCCTCGACCGGCCGATGGGGTCGGATCGTGGCGAGATCTACCGCCACGAAGCGATCCTGGCCGCCCAAAGCGATGCGATCTTCTACCTGTGCGACGACGACCTCCTTCTTCCTGAGCACGTCGCCGACCTCCTCGAACTGCTCGAGAGCCACAACTTCGTGCAGAGCCTCAACGGGTACATCACCCCGGACGGCACCGTCGAGCACTACCCCACCGACCTCGCCCAACCCGCGTCCATCGCGCAGCACCTGCGAGACGACATCCGATACAACTCGGTGAGCCTGACCGGCACGGCGCACTCGAGACTCTTCTACAACCAGGTCGCGGATCCATGGAGCCCGACACCGGCGGGGCAGTGGCCCGACCATTACCAGTGGCGCAAGATGATGCGGCATCCGGCGTTCTCGGGCGCGACATCGAAACGGATGACCGCGCTGCAGTTTCCGCTCACCACCGACGAGCGCAACACCTGGACTGCCGAGCAGCGGCGCGCCGAAATCGAGCGCTGGGCCGCGGTCGTCGCCTCACCCGGAGGGCAGGAGACGATCGACGAACTGGTGGTGCGGGATACTTGGGGCCGAATGGAGAAGGACCGCGTGCTGATCCTCGAGCTCGACGCCAAGCTTGCTCAAGAACCGGCGCGCATCATGGAATTGAACGCGGAGCTGGAACGGGTGTACCGCTCGAAGTCGTGGCGCTATACGCGGGCTCTGCGCGCCATCCGCCTGCGGCTGCCGCACTAGCCGAACGACCAAGGACTTACCGCTTGGCGCGTTCCAGCACTAGTTCGCGCACGCGCGCCGCATCCGCCTGACCAGCCATGGCCTTCATCACGGCACCGATCACCGCGCCGGCGGCCTGCACCTTGCCGTCGCGGATCTTCTCCAGGACGTCAGGTTGCGCGGCCAGAGCATTGTCGATCGCGGCGATGAGCGCGGTGTCGTCCGACACCACTTTCAGCCCACGCCGCTCCACCACGACGGCGGGGGAACCCTCGCCGGCAATGACTCCTTCGAGCACCTGGCGAGCGAGACGGTCCGTGAGCGTGCCGTCTTCGATCAACGCGACGAGAGCGGCGACATCGGCGGGGGCGACGAGCGAGGAGGCGTCGACACTTGCGGCGTTCGCGAGGCGGGCGATCTCACCCGTCCACCACTTGCGCGCTTGAGCAGGAGCGGCACCGGCGGCCACGGTCTCCTCCACCTCGGCGAGAAGACCTGAGTTCAGCACGTCCTGGAACTCGAGGTCGGCGAAACCCCAGGCCTCCTTCAAGCGCTTGCGACGGATCGCGGGCGCCTCCGGCAGCGCGGCACGCAGCGATTCGATCAACTCGGTGGAGGGCTCGACCGGCAGCAGGTCGGGCTCCGGGAAGTAGCGGTAATCATCGGCGTCGCTCTTCGGTCGGCCGGCGGATGTGCGACCAGTGTCCTCGTGCCAGTGGCGCGTTTCCTGGATGATCGAACCACCGGCATCCAGAATCGCGGCCTGGCGCTGAATCTCGTAGCGAATCGCTCGCTCGACCGATCGCAGCGAGTTCACGTTCTTCGTCTCCGTGCGCGTGCCGAGCGGATCGGGCAGACCGGAGGCACGCGCGGCAGCCACCTCGGCACGCGAGCGCAGCGAGATGTTCGCGTCGCAGCGCAGGTTGCCGCGCTCCATCTTCGCCTCCGAGATGCCGAGCGAGACGACGATGTCACGAATGGCGGCGACGTAGGCTTTCGCGAGCTCCGGGGCATCCGTCTCGGCACCAAAGATGATCTTGGTCACGACCTCGACGAGGGGGACCCCGGCGCGGTTGTAGTCAACGAGCGAATACTCGGCACCCTGGATGCGACCGGTCGCGCCACCGATGTGGGTGAGCTTTCCGGCATCCTCCTCCATGTGCGCCCGCTCGATCTCGACAGTCACAGTTCGGCCGCTCGCGAGCTCGACCTCGACAGCACCGTCGAAGGCGATCGGCTCGTCATACTGGCTGATCTGGTAGTTCTTCGCGAGGTCCGGGTAGAAGTAGTTCTTGCGCGCGAAACGGCTGGACGGCGCAATCTGGCAGCCAAGGGCCAGCCCGAGCGAGATGCTGTAGTGGATCGCCTTCTCGTTGACGACCGGGAGGCTGCCCGGCAGACCGAGGTCCACCGGGGTGATCGTCGTGTTCGGCGCGTGCGGCACGTTGCCCGCCGCGGCCGGGTTGGGGGCATCCGAGAACATCTTCGTCTGCGTGTTGAGTTCGACGTGCACCTCGAAGCCGAGCACTGGCTCGAACAGTTCGAGGGCCTTCTCGAAGTCCATGAGGTCTGGCTTGGCCAATTACTTGCTCCCCCCGACACCGCTCAGCTCGGGCGCTTGCGACAACAGGGTGTGCCCCCACTGCTGCTCGAGCAGTCGCTCGAGCGTTGCTCCGAGAGTGTAGAGACGGGCATCCTGTCGCGCTGGGGCCATGATTTGGAACCCGACCGGCAGACCGTCTTCGGCGGCGAGCCCGATTGGCAGGCTCATGCCCGGCACGCCCGCGAGGTTCGCCGGAATCGTCGTGACGTCGTTGAGGTACATCGCGAGCGGGTCGGCAAGCTTCTCGCCGAAACGGAACGCGGTCGTCGGAGCGCTTGGTGAGACGAGCACATCAGCCTGCTCGAAGGCGGCCGAGAAGTCGCGCTGGATGAGCGTGCGCACCTTCTGGGCGCTTCCGTAGTAGGCGTCGTAGTAACCCGCCGACAGTGCATACGTGCCGAGGATGATGCGGCGCTTCACCTCAGGACCGAAGCCCATTTCGCGCGTGGCTGACATGACATCCTCGACCGTTCCGCCAGCGGGTGGGTTGACGCGCAGCCCGAAGCGCACCGAGTCGAACTTGGCAAGATTGCTGGATGCCTCGGCGGGCAGAATCACGTAGTAGGCCGCGACCGCGTACTCGAAGTGCGGGGCGCTCACCTCCACGATTTCGGCACCGTTCGCGGTGAGCAGGTCGAGCGCCTTGTGGAATTGCTCGGAAACGCCGGGTTGGAAGCCGGGGCTGTCGAGTTGCTTCACGACGCCGACGCGCAGGCCTTTGAGGCTCTCGGCGCGAGCGCCCTCGCGCGCTGCGCCAGCGAACGAGGGCCAGGCGTCCGTGAGGGAGGTGGAGTCGCGCGGATCGTGGCCGGCGATCACATCGTGCAGCAGTGCCGTGTCGAGCACGGTGCGAGCACAGGGCCCGACCTGGTCGAGCGAGGAAGCCAGCGCGATCGCGCCGTAGCGAGACACCCCGCCATAGGTCGGCTTCACACCAACCGAGCCGGTGACCGCAGCGGGCTGCCGGATCGAACCACCCGTGTCGGAGCCCAGCGCGAACGGTGCCTCGAAAGCACTGACCGCGGCGGCCGAGCCTCCGCCGGAGCCACCCGGAATCCGCGAGAAGTCCCAGGGGTTTCGGGTCGGGCCGTAGGCAGAGTGCTCGGTCGAGGAGCCCATGGCGAACTCATCCATGTTGGTCTTGCCGAGCGGCACGAGGCCGGCA
>SCSV01000373.1 GCA_004297555.1 Salinibacterium sp. | reverse complement strand
GCCGTGTCGAGCTCGACAGCCAGTACACGGTCGAGTTGGGCGAGCTCGTTATTCGCGTGCACCAGTTCTCGGGGGCCAGCATCGGGCGCTGAGGCCAGCCCTCACCACCCTCGCGGAAGAAAGCCCGGTGCGCCCGGGTGATATTCTCAGTGCACTCATGAACAGCACATCCGCGGGCGCTGGCCGCACGCTTGCCGAGAAGGTGTGGGATGCCCACCTGGTCGCCAAGGGTGAGAACGGGTCCCCCGACCTCATCTACATCGACCTGCACCTCGTGCACGAGGTCACAAGCCCGCAGGCCTTCGATGGTCTGCGCCTGGCCGGCCGTCAAGTGCGCCGGCCGGATCTCACGATCGCGACCGAGGATCACAACACCCCGACTTTGGCGATCGACAAGCCGATCGCCGACTTGACGAGCCGGCTGCAGATTCATACCCTGCGGGACAACGCCAAGGAGTTCGGCATCCGCCTGCATTCCCTCGGCGACGTCGAGCAGGGCATCGTGCACGTGGTCGGCCCCCAGCTCGGCCTGACCCAGCCCGGCAACACCGTGGTCTGCGGCGACTCGCACACGAGCACGCACGGCGCGTTCGGAGCGATGGCCTTCGGTATCGGCACGAGCGAGGTCGAGCACGTGCTCGCCACCCAGACCCTGCCACTCGCCCCGTTCAAGACCATGGCCGTCACGGTCGAGGGCGAGCTGCGCCCGGGCGTTACCGCGAAAGACATCATCCTCGCGGTCATCGCCAAGATCGGCACGGGCGGCGGGCAGGGCTACGTGCTCGAGTACCGCGGTAGCGCCATCCGCGCCCTCTCGATGGATGGGCGGATGACCGTCTGCAACATGTCCATCGAAGCCGGCGCCCGCGCGGGCCTGATCGCTCCCGACGAGACCACCTACGCCTACCTCAAGGGCCGTCCGCACGCGCCCGAAGGCAAGGATTGGGACGACGCAGTCGCCTATTGGGAGACCCTCAGAACGGACGATGACGCGGTCTTCGACGCCGAGATCTTCCTCGACGCTAACACGCTCGAGCCCTTCGTGACCTGGGGCACCAACCCCGGCCAGGGCGTCTCGCTCAGCGAGACCGTTCCCGATCCGGCGTCGTTCGCCGACCCCAACGACCGCGCCGCCGCCGAGCGCGCCCTCGACTACATGAACCTCGAAGCCGGCACCCCGATGAAAGACATCAAAGTGGATGCCGTCTTCATGGGCAGCTGCACCAACTCGCGCATCGAAGACCTCCGCGCCTTCGCCTCGGTAATCAAGGGCCAGAAGAAGGCCGATCACGTGCGCGTGATGGTCGTGCCAGGTTCCGCGCGAGTTCGCCTCGAAGCCGAAGCGGAGGGCATCGACAAGATCGTCGAGGAGTTCGGCGCCGAGTGGCGGTTTGCGGGCTGCTCGATGTGCCTCGGCATGAATCCAGACCAACTCGCCCCCGGCGAGCGCTGCGCCTCCACGAGCAACCGCAACTTCGAGGGGCGCCAGGGCAAGGGCGGGCGCACCCACCTGGTCTCCCCACTCGTCGCTGCTGCGACCGCGATCCGCGGAACCCTGTCGAGCCCCGCCGATGTCGCTGAGCTGGTGCGTTAATGGACCAGATCACTGTCGTCTCTGGCGTCGCCGTGCCGCTCAAGCGCTCGAACATCGACACCGACCAGATCATCCCCGCCGAGTTTCTCAAGCGCGTCACCAAGACCGGTTTCGACGACGCACTGTTCTTCGCGTGGCGCCAAGACCCGGACTTCGTGCTCAACCATGAGCCGTACAACAAGGGACGCATCCTCGTCGCCGGCCCCGACTTCGGCACGGGTTCGAGCCGCGAGCACGCGGTGTGGGCGCTGCGCGATTTCGGCTTCCAAGCGGTGCTGAGCGCGCGCTTCGGTGACATCTTCCGCGGCAACTCCGGCAAGCAGGGACTGCTCGCTGCACAGCTTGCCGAGAGCGACATTCAGGCGATCTGGCGGATTCTCGACGAGCGGCCCGGCATCGAAGCATCCGTCGATCTGATCGAGAAGGTCGTGACGGTTGGCGACGCGCACTTCGATTTCGTCATCGACGACTACACGCGCTGGCGCTTGCTGGAAGGCCTTGACGACATCGCGTTGACCCTGCGCGATGAAGAAGCGATCACCGCCTTCGAGGCGGGTCGCGAAGCATGGCGACCGCGCACGCTGCCCGCTCGTTGAGGAGAAAGCCGGGAGTAGCCTGAAAAGGAGGCTTCTCGGATTCAACGTAGACTGTCGAGGCGACGCGAGTGCAAGTAGGTGAGGCGAGTAGATGAGTTCTCTTGTGAAAGACGCGCAAAGGGCGGCACAGAGAGTTGGCCTCACCTCCGACAAGATCGTCATCAACGGCGGCAAACCACTGCGCGGGCGCATTGAGGTGCGCGGCGCCAAGAACCTCGCGACGAAGGCCATGGTCGCAGCGCTCCTCGCCGAGACCCCGAGCATTCTCAAGGACGTTCCTAACATCAGTGACGTCGGAGTCGTCACGGGCATGCTCGAGGCCTACGGAGTCGAAGTCTCGAGCGTCGGCACGGGCCAATTGCGCCTCGACCCGAAAAACGTGCTCAAGGCGCACTTCGCCCAGATCGATGCCCTGGCCGGCTCCAGCCGCATCCCGATCCTGTTCTGCGGGCCTCTGCTACACCGCCTCGGCGAAGCCCTCATTCCCGACCTCGGCGGCTGCCGCATCGGCGACCGGCCCATCGACTTTCACATGGATGCACTGCGCGCCTTCGGCGCGGTCATCGACAAGAGCTATGAGGGTATCCGCCTGACTGCGCCCAACGGGCTTCGTGGTGCCGACATCGAACTGCCCTACCCGAGCGTCGGCGCAACCGAGCAAGTGCTGCTCACGGCGACGCTCGCCCATGGCACGACAGAATTGCGCAACGCGGCCATCGAGCCGGAGATCATGGATCTCATCGCGATTCTGCAGAAGATGGGCGCGATCATCACGGTCGAGCCGAACCGCGTGATCTTCATCGAGGGCGTCGACACGCTGCACGGCTACGAGCACCGCGCACTCTTCGACCGCAATGAGGCCGCGAGCTGGGCATCCGCCGCTCTGGCCACCGAGGGCGACATCTTCGTCGGCGGCGCGAAGCAGATCGAGCTCATGACCTTCCTCAACATCTTCCGCAAAGCGGGCGGCGCCTTCGACATTCACGAAGACGGCATTCGCTTCTACCATCCGGGCGGGCCACTCAAGCCGGTCGTGGTGGAGACTGACGTGCACCCCGGGTTCATGACCGACTGGCAGCAGCCGCTCATCGTCGCGCTCACCAAGGCCCACGGTCGCTCCGTCGTGCACGAGACCGTCTACGAGAACCGCTTCGGATTCACGGATGCCCTCATCGAGATGGGTGCGGACATCGTCGTGCACAAAGACGGGCTCGAGTCGGTGAGCCGCCGGGTGCCGCGCCGCCCCCTCGAGCAAGCCGCGGTCATCACCGGGCCGACGAAGTTGCACGGTGCCGACATCGAGATTCCCGATCTGCGCGGCGGTTTCAGCCACCTCATCGCGGCACTCACCGCCGAAGGTCAATCGACCGTGAGCAACGTGGGCATCATCAGCCGTGGCTATGAGCACTTCATCGACAAGCTCGCGCTGCTGGGCGCCGATTTCATCTACGAGGGCTAGCGGTCGGTGACGGCAAAAGAGATGGCCGAGGTGACGGCGCCCCGGTCCGAGAAGACGGCGATCTTCAGAGCGCTCTCGGTCGTCGTGCTGCCGTTCATGAACGCGCTCGCGCGGTACGAATTGCTCGGTACTGAGAATGTGCCCAAGAGGGGCGCCTTCGTGCTCTCGCCCAACCACTACAGCAACATCGACCCGGTGATGATCGGGGTCGCGATGTGGAATCTTGGCCGGATGCCGCGGTTTCTCGCCAAGGCGTCGTTGTTCAAGATTCCGGTGGTCGGGTGGATTCTGGTGAAGAGCGGGCAGATTCCCGTCGAGCGATCGGGCAGTGCCCGAAAGGCCGACCCGCTCGCTGCCGCACAGCGCGTCGTGGACGGCGGACTCGCGATCATCATCTACCCCGAGGGCTCGCTCACGCGCGACCCGCACTTCTGGCCGATGCGCGGCAAGGCCGGGGCAGTGCGGATGGCGTTGGAGGCGGGCATCCCGCTGATTCCAGTCGCGAGTTGGGGTGCCCAACGGGTGTTGCCCCGGTACTCGAAGCGCCTGAGTTTCTTTCCGCGCAAGACAGTGCGCATCCGCTTCGGCGCACCCCTCGACCTGAGCGAATTCTTGGGCAAGCCGATCGATGCGGCCCTGCTCACCAAAGCGACGGAGAAATTGATGGCCGCGATCACCGCCCTGCTCGAAGACCTTCGGGGTGAGAAGGCTCCCGCTGAGCGCTGGGATCCGGCCAAGCACGGCCAGAGCGAAACGGGCCGCTTTTGAGCGCCTCGCGCAACGTCGCGGTTCTCGGGGCCGGCTCCTGGGGGACGACCTTCGCGAAGATTCTTGCCGACGGCGGCGCGGACGTGGCCATCTGGGCCCGCCGCCCCGAACTTGCTCGTGAAATCTCGCAATCGAAGCGCAATAGCGACTATCTGCCCGGCATCAACCTGCCCCGCAACGTTTGGGCGAGTTCCCGTCTGCCCGAGGTGCTCGACGGCGTCGAGCAGGTCTACATCTCGGTGCCGAGCCAGTCGCTGCGCGAGAACCTGCGCATCGTGCGCGAGTTGATTCCGGCGGATGCCCTCGTCGTCTCGCTCATGAAGGGCGTCGAGAAGGGCACTGGCTCGCGCATGAGCGAGGTGATTCGCTCGGAACTCGGTCTCGACGGTGATCGCGTCGCCGTGGCATCCGGCCCTAATCTCGCCCTGGAAATCGCGAAGGAGCAACCCACGGCTGCCGTGGTGTCCTGCGAAAGCCTTGAGACGGCAACGATCGTGGCGATGTCGGCGACGAACAGCTACTTCCGTTCGTTTGTGAATACCGATGTGATCGGCACCGAGTTCGGCGGGGTGCTCAAGAATCTCATTGCCGTCGCGATCGGCATCGTCGACGGCGTCGGCTACGGCGAGAACACGAAGGCGTCGATCATCACCCGAGGTCTCGCCGAAATGACTGACTTCTCAGTGGCCTACGGCGCGCGCCCCGAGACTCTTTCCGGGCTTGCCGGGTTGGGCGACCTCATCGCCACCTGCGAGTCCTCGCTCTCGCGCAATAACGCTGCCGGTCGACTGCTCGGCCAGGGCTACAGCTACTCCGAGGTCATCAAGCAGATGAATCAAACCGCCGAGGGCCTCTCCTCGGTCGCGCCGATTCTCGAGCTGGCTCTTGCGAAGGGCGTCGAGATGCCGATCGTGAGCCAAGTGGCCGAGGTGCTTGCCGGTACGCTGAATCCGCGGGACATCGCTCCCCATCTCACGACCGACGACCTGCCCCAGGGAGAGTGAATGTCCAAGCTCACCGTCGCGCTACTTTTCGGCGGGCGCTCGTCTGAGCACAGCATCAGCTGCGCGACCGCGGGCGGGGTGCTCTCGGCGATCGACCGCTCCAAGTACGAGGTGATCCCCATCGGTATCACTGCCGAGGGCGCCTTCACGCTGCAGCCGGACGATGCCAAGCACTTTCGGCTGAACCCTCTATCAATGCCGGTGGTCGAAGACAATGGCACCCGGGTGCACTGGCCAGAATCGACGCGCACGCGTGAACTGACCGTGACGGATGCCCAAGGCCAGACCCGCTCGCTCGGCGACGTCGACGTGGTGTTCCCGATTCTGCACGGCCCCTTCGGTGAAGACGGCAGCCTGCAGGGGATGCTCGAACTAGTCGGTTTGCCCTACGTCGGTGCGGGCATCCTCGCGAGCGCCCTGGGAATGGACAAGCACTTCGCCAAGATCGCGTTCAAGGCGGCCGGCATCCCTGTGGCCCCCGGCATCACGGTCACCGCGCGCGAATGGGAGGCCTCACCTGCCTCGGTGTCGGCCCTTGTCGAGCCGCTCGGCTGGCCTGTTTTCGTCAAGCCCGCCCGCGCGGGATCGAGCGTCGGCGTGACGCGAGCGGCCTCCGCGTCAGAATTGCCGGCCGCGATCGAGATCGCCTTCGCCGAAGACAACAAGCTGCTGATCGAATCCGCGATCGTCGGCCGCGAGGTGGAGTGCGGCGTGCTCGCCGGGCGCAACGGTGGTGCCCCGCGCGTGTCGGTCGCCGGCGAGATCGTGATGACCGATCGCGCCTTCTACGACTTCGACGCCAAGTACATGGATGCCCCCGGCATCGACCTGGTCTGCCCCACGGTCATGACAGATACAGAACTTGCTGCTCTGCAAGCGCTCGCCGCGCGCGCCTTCGAAGCGATCGGCGGCGAGGGTCTGGCGCGAGCGGACTTCTTCATGACGGAGGACGGCTTCGTCGTCAACGAGCTCAACACGATGCCCGGGTTCACCCCGATCTCGATGTTTCCCAAGTGCTGGGAAGCGAGCGGGCTGAGCTACTCGGCCCTCATTGACGAACTCATCCAGCTCGGGCTCGAAGCAGAGCGGTAGCGGGTTACTTTCCCGGCGTGACGCAGCCGCCCTCGGCGGGGATCGCGCTCACCGCGCTCGAGAGGTCGGTGAGGGTGGAGAGTCCTGAGGCTTTGCGGTCGTCGATGATGACTTCGACTGCGGGGTCTCGCCCATATGTGGTGAACACGAAGTTCGGGTCGTCCTTGTCGTCGCGCAACCAGTCGATGCCATCGACGGTGATGCAGGGAAG
>SCSV01000372.1 GCA_004297555.1 Salinibacterium sp. | reverse complement strand
TCCAACGACCAATTCTTCGATCGGATTAACGCGATCCTCACCGGCCAGAACCCGAAGGGTGCGGCCGTCGAGTTGACGATCGACCCTGTGGTGCAGAAGGCGGCATGGGATGCCCTCGGCAACAACCGTGGCGCGGTGATAGCGATCGATCCCAAGACGGGTGCCATTCTCGCGATGGTCTCCAAGCCCACGTTCGACCCGAATGAGTTCACGGCGCGCGACAGCCAGAAGGTCATCGATCTCCATGATCGGTTGCTGAACGATCCAACCGGGCCCCTCTACAACCGCACTCTGGCCGGCCCCCTCGATCCACCGGGCTCAACGTTCAAATTGGTTGTGGCCTCGGCCGCGCTGGAAAGCGGGCATTTCACCCCTGCCAGCACTTTTCCAAACCCTCCACAATTGAAATTGCCACAGAGCAATTCGGTGATTCGCAACGCTGGCGGCTCGGTGTGCGGCGGCACGAGCCAGGTCTCGATCGCGGACGCACTACGGCTCTCGTGCAACATCCCATACGCCCAACTCGGCCGGGCGTTGGGCGCCACGGCGATTCGCGATCAGGCCAACAAGTTCGGCTTCAACCAGAGTGTGGACGTTCCCATGGCGTCGACGCCGAGCGTGTACCCGCGAGGTCTCGACGAACCGCAGACCATGCTCTCGGCCTTCGGTCAATCGAGTGTGCGGGCATCCCCTCTTCAAATGGCGATGGTGTCGATGGCTCTGTCCAACAACGGGACCCTGATGAAACCGACCCTTGTCAAGACCATCACGGCGCCCGACTTGACCGTAATCAAATCACTCGAACCGCAAATTTTCAGTCAACCAGTGAGCGCAGAGACCGCACACACGATGACCACGCTCATGACCAGCAACGTCGCCAACGGCGTTGCCACTAATGCCAGAATAGGCGGAGTCAAAGTCGCGGGTAAGACTGGAACAGCTCAGAACGGTGACGGTGCTCCCTTCACGCTCTGGTTTACCGGATTCGCCCCGGCCGACAACCCACAGGTTGCGGTGGCGGTGGTCGTTGAGAATGGTGGAGGACTCGGCCAAGCAGGCACCGGCAACACGGTTGCTGCTCCAATCGCAAAGAAAGTCTTAGAGGCGGTGCTATTCAGATGAGACCCACAAGCGGCCTCACCTTTGGCGGCAGGTACCAGCTGGCGAACCGGATCGCCATCGGCGGCATGGGCGAGGTGTGGCAGGCAACCGACCTCGTGATCGGTCGTACCGTGGCGATCAAGATCCTCAAAGACGAATACCTCGGCGACCCCGGCTTCCTTGAGCGGTTCCGCGCCGAAGCAAGGCATGCTGCGCTCGTCAATCACGAGGGCATCGCCAATGTCTTCGACTACGGGGAAGAGGACGGCAGCGCTTTCCTCGTCATGGAACTTGTTCCCGGTGAAGCTCTGAGCTCGATCCTTGAGCGCGAACGCGTGCTGTCGAGTGACCGAGTGCTCGATATCGTCGCGCAGACGGCATCCGCACTTCAGGCCGCACACTCCGCTGGTCTAGTGCACCGCGACATCAAGCCGGGCAATCTGCTCATCACGCCCGAGGGCCGGGTGAAGATCACCGACTTCGGTATCGCCCGCATCGCCGACCAGGTTCCGCTCACCGCGACCGGCCAGGTCATGGGCACGGTGCAGTACCTCTCGCCCGAGCAGGCCAGCGGCCACTCGGCATCCCCGACCACCGACATCTACTCGCTCGGAATCGTCGCCTATGAAGCGCTCGCGGGCAGGCGGCCGTTCACCGGCGAATCGCAAGTGGCCATCGCGATGGCGCAGATCAATGAGACGCCCCCCGAGCTGCCAGCTAGCGTGGCCGAGCCCGTGCGCAACCTCGTGTACTCCTGCATCGCGAAAGCCCCCGGCGATCGGCCCGCCTCAGCAGCCCACCTGGCCCGCGCCGCTCAATCGCTGCGCCGAGGGGATGTCGCGGCTGCGGCCGCCGCCGTACCCGGCGTTCTCGGCGACGGTTCCCTTGCCGCCGCTGCCGGAGCGAACTACGGGCAGACCACCCAGGCCACTCAAATCCTGCCGACAGCCACTCGAGCAACGCCCACCGCGTCGGACGATACGAAACGCAGCCCGTGGTTCTGGCCACTCGTGGCGTTGGTTTCATTGCTCGCGCTTGGACTCATCGCGGCCATCATCGGCCTGATCGTGAACGGCAGCGGAGGCGGAGGCCCAAGTGCGACGCCGAGCCAGTCGATCTCGTCGCCCAGCCCGACGCCAACTGCCGACACCGTTCTTATCAAGAAGTCGGACTTCCTCGGCCGGAGCCAATCCGACGTCGAGGACATGCTCACGACCTTGGGCTTGTCGATGCACGCGGTCACGGGCAAACCAGCATTCAGTGCATCGGACGTCGGAACGGCATACGACGTCGACCCGGTTGGGAATGTGCATCTCGGCGACACGATAACGGTGACCTTCTATGGGGACTTGCCCACAGCTGAGAAACCCGCCGCGGTGACCTATCCTGCTGGCCCTTATCTGGCTGGCTCGGTTGTCACTGTCAGTTGGGTGCATTACGACGGATGCCCTGCGGGTCACTCGCTCACCGGGTTCAACTTCTCGATCGATCGTGGCTCGATCGTCGGCGGGGACCCCTCCGACCCGAACGAGACATCCCTCGATATCAAGCTCGACGACACTCCCGGCGACACCACAATCAGTTACCAGGCCGAGTGTGGTGGCGACATCGAGTCCCCCAGTTCTGACGACACGGTCATTCACGGAAACTGAGAACGGGCCCCGAGGGCCAGCGGTTACACTGTCAGGGACCTTGTCCGGGGCTACCGAGAAGAGAACGCGTGATGGAAGGCGTTGCACACAGCGTGCGCCAGCTCGCCAATCGGTATGAGGTCGGCGAACTCATCGGGCGCGGCGGCATGGCCGATGTCCACGTCGGCACCGACACTCGACTCGGCCGTCGGGTTGCAATCAAGCTGCTCAAGCCATCGCTCGCCACCGATCCGGCATTCCGGATGCGCTTCCGCCGCGAGGCCCAGGATGCCGCGAAGATGGCGCATCCAACAATCGTGCGCATCTTCGACGCCGGCGAAGAAGCACTGCCCGAAGCCAATGGCACCGAAACGCTGCTGCCCTTCATCGTTATGGAATACGTTGACGGCCGTCTGCTGAAAGACATCCTCGAAGAGGGCCCGCTTGAGCCCAACGAGGCCATGCGTATCAGCGCTCAGGTGCTCACCGCACTCGAGTACTCGCACCGCGCCGGAGTGGTGCATCGCGACATCAAGCCCGGCAACATCATGATCACGCCGACCGGCCAGATCAAGGTCATGGACTTCGGTATCGCCCGCGCGATCTCGGACTCATCGGCCACCATCGCCGAAACCACCGCGATTGTCGGCACTGCTTCATACTTCTCCCCCGAGCAGGCTCGCGGTGAGGCCGTGGATGCCCGCACGGATCTGTACTCCACGGGCATCCTGCTCTACGAGCTGCTCACCGGCAACCCGCCGTTCCGCGGGGACAACCCGGTCGCCGTCGCCTACCAGCACGTCAACTCCGAGCCCATTCCCCCGAGTTCGATCAACCCCAAGGTTTCGCCC
Organism: Salinibacterium sp.; assembly: GCA_004297555.1. Classification (GTDB taxonomy): domain Bacteria; phylum Actinomycetota; class Actinomycetes; order Actinomycetales; family Microbacteriaceae; genus Rhodoglobus. The sequence goes on along the minus strand of SCSV01000372.1, from coordinate 28,108 downwards.
GCCCTCGACGCCGTCGTGTTGCGGGCGCTGGCAAAAGACCGTTTCGAGCGCTACCAAAGCGCCGCCGATTTTAGGCATGACATCGAGGCGGTGGCAGCAGGATCACTTCCGCGGGCGAAGCAACCCGAGAGCGACGATTTCAATGCGACGCTGTTCGGCGTGAATCCGAGTGCTGCGGCGGGCTCCGACGCGGCGATGCGGCAATTGACCGTGGACACGGATGACCGCGTCGTGCGCACCCAGAACCGCCCGCCGGTCGCCTGGATCTGGGCGGGCATCGCGAGCGTCGTGGTGATCTTCATCGCCGTGGTCTTCTGGACGATCAACCTTGCGCCGCCCGAACTCGCCGGGCATCTCTCCGTGGAGGTGCCGAACGTAGTTGGCCAGAGCTACGAAGATGGTTCGCTCAAGCTCTCCAACGCCAACCTCGAGCCGCACAAGCTCACCGAGGCGAGTACCTCGGTTCCAGAAGGTGTCATTCTGCGCACGGACCCGGGCCCGGGCATCAAAGTCGCACCCGGGTACGAGGTGAAGGTCTACGTATCGCTCGGAATCACTCCGGTGACCGTGCCGAACGTGAGCAACATGAGCCAGGCAGACGCGATCTCCGCGCTCGAGACCAAGCATCTCGTGTTTGGAACCGCCACAACCGACTACTCGCCCGATGTGAAAAAGGGCTATGTCATCAGCTCCGACCCTGAGGGGGGCAGTGATTTCCGCCTGGACGGCAGCACTGTTCACGAAGGCGACACCGTCAATCTGGTGATTTCGAACGGTCTCGTCAAGGTGCCGCAAGTCACCGGAAAACCGATCGGGCAGGCATCCGCCGCCTTGAACGCCCTGAGCCTGAACATCTCGGTCATTGTCGACATGAGCTGCAGCGGGGGCACGGTCGCGAGTCAATCGATCGTCGGTGAGCAGCCGCAGAAGTCCAAGATCACGATCCGCTACTGCAGCGGCTCTTAGCCGAAAGTTCGAGGCTTCGCGCTAGCTGAGCTTGAGCAGTGGCGTGAGGCCTTTGGCCGTCTCGGCCGCTTCGGGGAGTCCGGATGCCGCGAGCCAGTTTCCGAGCATCCGGTAGCCACCCTCGGTGAGCACGGATTCGGGGTGAAACTGTACGCCGTAGATTGGAAGTCTCGCGTGCTTCACCCCCATGATGACGCCGCCCTGGGTGCGCGAAGTCACCACTAGGTCGGCGGGGACCGTGGAGTCGACAACAGCGAGTGAGTGATATCTGGTGGCCGTGAAAGGCTGGGGCACCCCGTCGTAGAAGGCGCTACCGTCGTGCGTGATAAGGGAAGTCTTGCCGTGCATGAGTTCTTCGGCGTGGGTCACGGTGGCACCGAGCGCCTCCGCGATCGCCTGATGGCCGAGGCAAACGCCCAGTAGCGGCTGACCAGCTTCAATGACGGCGCGGACCACGGGAATGCTCACCCCCGCGTCGGCTGGCGTGCCAGGACCGGGCGACAGCAGAACAGCGTCGTAATCCGCAATGTAGTCGGCAGCGTCATCCGGCGAGAAAGCGTCGTTGCGTACAACCGTGGTCTCGGCACCGAGCTGCAGCAGGTAGCCGTTGAGCGTGTAAACGAAGCTGTCGTAATTGTCGATTACGAGAACGTGGGTCATCCTGCACCTACCGTGACATCTTGGGGAGCGACGACCTCTTGGACCAACGGGAAAATCCAAAAAGCGAGCGCGGCCATCAAGGCTACAGCCGCGACAGCCAGAATCAGCACGCGAACCCAGGTCGAGCCCGGCAGGATGCGCCATAACGCCGCGTACATCAGTGCGCCTCCACAGCCGAGGCGATTTCGGGCGGCGGGCCATCCGCTCGCGGGTACCACGTGTCGAACACCGAGAAAGCGATGATGCGTTCTGCGGCCGAGAACTTCGGGTTGCAACTTGTCATCGTGAGCACGCGATCCCGTGCGGTGACCCCCGGGGTATCCGGCACGGGATCGAGCACGCTCACCCCGGTCGGCCGCACGAACTCAAGCGAACGAAACACGTAGCGGTACCAGCCGTCCTTGGTCTCAATGTAGATGCTGTCACCGACCCTGAGATCGGCAATCTGACCGAAGGGCGCACCCCAAGTCGTGCGGTGGCCGGCAAGCGCAACGTTACCGATGCCACCGGGCATCTGGCTGCCCGGATAATGCCCGACGCCGACCCGAAGCGAATCGGCGGTACCCACGCCCTCGCTGATCGGGCGCTGATAGTCGGCGCCGAACCTCGGCACGATGATGTTGGCGAATTGCACTGCGTTCGCGGGCGCCTTGCCAACAGTGGGGATCGCCGGGTCTGGACTGCCGGTTTCGTTGCCGCCCTGGTCGGCCTTCGCCCAACCCCGGCTCTGCGACTGCGCGGCCGTGACCTGCTGGCCGCCGACGATTCCGTCATTGAACCAGAGCAGCCACGCAAGGTAGAGGAAGACCAGCACGCCCGCGGTGATCAGAATTTCGCCGAGAACGCCGATGACGTTGGCGCCTGAGCGGGCCGTCCCCTCGGAAGCGCCAGGATCGTCCGCGGGAGGCATGCTCTCGATTCTATTCGCACAATTCTCCCTCGACTGCGGGACAGCATCCAGGCTCCCAACTTGGGGATCGCGCTAGAATCGCAACATGGCACGCACGGCAGCACGCACGAAGCCCGAACGTTCGACCACCCCTCGCAATGGCGACCAGGCTCCCAACGCTGTGTGGTTCAAGCCCGTGATGTTCGGCTTCATGCTGCTGGGACTTCTTTGGGTCATCGTCTTCTACGTGAGCCAGGGCCAACTGCCAGTACCACAATTCGGCCCGGGCAACATCCTCATCGGGTTCGGCATCATGTTCATCGGCTTTCTCATGACGACCCGCTGGCGCTAGTTGGACCTTAACTACACGGATGTAGTTATGCCCACTGTGGAATACGCTGTGGATAACCCAGTCAGGTCCCGCCGTTAGAACGCGTAAAGCCGGGCGAGCGTGAGCACGACAAGTGCGGCGAAGATCGCCACAATCAACAGAACCTGGCGTGCTTGTTGGTCGATTCGTCGGGTGCTCAAGAAGACCACCCCGAGCCCAGCGCCGACAACGAGCCCACCAATATGCGCCTCCCAGGCGATGCCACTTCCCGGAACGAATCCCACCACGAGGTTGATGCCGATCAGAACAACGAGCGTTGTGGTGTTGCCACCCAGCTTTCGAGCGAGCACAAAGAATGCGCCCGCGAGGCCAAAGATTGCTCCGGATGCCCCGAGCACACCGAGATCCGGCGCGATGAGTAGCACCGCCACAGAACCACCGAACCCGCTCAGGAGGTACAGGGCGCTGAATCGCGCTCGACCGAGGAGGCGTTCCAGCGGCGGGCCGAGTACGTAGAGCGAATACATGTTCAGCGCAAGGTGGAAGATCGTACCCGGGGAATGCGCGAAGACTGCCGTGATCATGCGCCACGGCTCGTTGTAGGTGAGTACCGGGACGTAGACGAGGGCGTCGGTGACACCACCGCCCGAGATCTCCTGCAGAATCCAGACGACCACGCAGATCGCGATTATCGTCCACGTCACTACCGGCGTGCTGCTCTCGGCGCGCAGCCCTCGCAAGAGCGCAGACGACTGCCGAGGCATCCCGGCCCGCGCTTCCTTGACGCACTCCGGGCAGTGCACTCCTACCGGCGCCTGCGTTTGGCAATCCGCGCAAATCGTGCGCCCGCAACGTTGGCAGCGAACGAAGCTCTGCCGGTTCGGGTGCCGATAACAAACATTGACGGAGATGCCCGACTCAGTTGTCACTACAGGTCAGACCGCCTCGATCGTTACGCTCTGGATCAGGACATCGCTCAGCGGCTTGTCGCGCGCATCCGTGTCCACAGCCTCGATTGCATCGACAACGCGCTTGGATTCTTCGTCGGCCACTTCGCCGAAGATCGTGTGGTTTCCCTGCAACCAGGGAGTCGGCACGGTCGTGATGAAGAACTGCGAACCGTTGGTTCCCTTGCCGCCGCGCTTTCCGGCATTGGCCATTGCCAGCACGTAAGGCTGCTTGAAGTTCAACTCCGGATGAATCTCGTCGTCGAATTCGAACCCCGGACCGCCCGTGCCCTGACCGAGCGGATCGCCGGCCTGAAGCATGAAGTCTTTGATGATGCGGTGGAAAATGACGCCGTCATAAAGCTTGTCGTTGGAAACCTTGCCGGTGGCGGGATGGGTCCACTGGATCTCGCCTGTAGCGAGTCCGGTGAAATTGGCGACCGTCTTGGGCGCGTGGTTTCCGAACAGGTTGAGTTTGATCGTGCCCAGGTTGGTCTTCACTGTGGCGACGGCGGTGTGCTGTGACATGGCCCAATTCTGGCATAGCCCCCGTTGCCGCGCCCTCAGCCGAAGGCCCACCCCCTGTTTGCGCTGTTCCCGCTCAAAGCCCAACGTGACAGTATTGAAAGAGTCCGCTGAACAACCGATGGAGGTTTACCGTGGAACTGACTCGCAAACGTCGCAAAGAACTCACCCGCTTGCGTAATGAGGCGGATCGCTTGTGGGACGACCAGAAGGAAGTCCTGGAGCACGCATCCAAAGTCGTTCGGGAGGCGAGTCGGCAAGCAGCACGAATCGCTCGTGACGATTTGTCGAGTCGTATGCGTGACACCTACGAAGATCGGATGCGCCCGGCCTTCAAGTCGGGGGCGAAGCGAGCTCGGTCGGTCGCGCACAACACGCGCGAGCATTTCGTGGGCGACGTGCTGCCGCCGATGACCAGCGCGCTCAGCTCGGCCCTTGCTGCGCTAGAGATCGCCAAGAGCCAGAAGATTCGGGATGCCGTCAACCGAGCCACTAGGGCCGGCACGTCTATCGGCACGAAAGTGGGACTCGTGGAAAAGAAACCTGGCCCCGGCCGATACATTCTCGCTGGCGTCGCGCTCGTCGCGGTTCTTGGGGTGGCCTACGCCGCCTGGCAAACCCTGCGTGAAGACGAGGGCCTCTGGATCGACGACGAGCCTGATTTCGCCGCTGGAGATGTGTAAGCGTTTCGGCCGAAAATGTGGAGCCTAGGGGAATCGAACCCCTGACCTCCTGCTTGCAAAGCAGGCGCTCTACCAATTGAGCTAAGGCCCCTGAAGGAACCCCTCATGAGGATTCCAGTGGGGCTACCAGGACTTGAACCTGGGACCTCTTCGTTATCAGCGAAGCGCTCTAACCGCCTGAGCTATAGCCCCCTAGACCAGCCAAACTTACATGAGGTTGACCGGTTTATCGTAATCGCTAGTTGTTCGTGAAACCCACCAGAAGTCCACCGGTCAACCGCACGCTGAAGTTGTAGAGCATCGTGGAAACGGCGCCGAGCGCGGTGCCGACGACGACGTTGAGAATCGCCACAACGAAAGAGAACAACGCGACCTGCGGCAACGAGAGGTTATTGGCGACGCTGTAGGTGGGGTCGTTCATGATGTCTTTGAGCGTGCTGTCGAGGTTGCCGAAAATGCCGGTGGAGGCGAGAATCACCCAAATCAGGATCGACGCGACGATGAAAACGATGCCAAGCGAGGCTGCCACGAGAAACGAGAGTTTCACGGCCGACCAGAAGTCGATGTAGACGAGCTTGAGCCGAACCTGCTTGGTTGTGACCTGGCGCTGGGACTTTCGCTGCAGTTTCTCCGCGACACTACTCATTCGCCAACTCGTCCTTTCCAGCGGACTCAAGCGAGGCGGGGCCGGGGGTGACCTGCTCCTCGAGTTCCTGATTTTCTAGATTACGTTCACTATTCCGGGCGATCGAGATGATCTTGTCTTCGTCCGCAAACCGAGCAAACACAACACCCATGGTGTCACGGCCCTTGGCGGGCACCTCAGCGACAGACGAGCGTACCACTTTGCCGCTGGCAAGAACCACAAGGACTTCGTCCTCGTCATCCACGATCAGAGCACCGGCCAGATCACCCCTCGCCTCCGCCAATTTGGCGACTTTGATGCCCAACCCGCCCCGGTTTTGCACGCGGTATTGGTCGACGGAGGTGCGCTTGGCGTAGCCGCCCTCAGTCACGATGAAGACATAGCCGCTGTCGCTCACCACGCTCGCGCTGAGCAGGCTGTCATCGTCGCGGAAGTGCATCCCGATCACGCCCGAGGTGGAGCGGCCCATTGGGCGCAGCGCAGAATCGTCGGCCGTGAACCTGATCGACATGCCCTTGCGCGACACCAGGAGCACGTCATTGTCGTCTTCGACGAGCATCGCCGAGACCAACTCGTCGTCTTCGCGGAGGTTGATCGCGATGATGCCGCCCGTGCGATTCGTGTCGTATTCGGTGAGTTCGGTCTTCTTGACCAGACCGCCGAGGGTCGCCAACACCAGATACTTCGCCGCCGAATAATCGCGGATGTCGAGAATCTGTGCGATCTCCTCGCCAGGCTGCAGGGCGAGCAGATTCGCGACATGCTGGCCCTTCGCATCGCGGCCGGCCTCTTGAATCTCGTATGCCTTAGCGCGATAAACGCGTCCGCGGTTGGTGAAGAACAATAGCCAATGGTGAGTTGTCGTGACGAAGAAATGGCTCACCACGTCGTCCGCCCGCAACTGGGCGCCCTTCACCCCCTTGCCACCGCGGTGCTGACTGCGGTAGTTGTCGCTGCGCGTGCGCTTGACATAGCCACCGCGCGTGACAGTGACCACCATCTCTTCTTCGGGAATGAGATCTTCGACGCTCATGTCTCCGTCGAACCCGGGAAGAATCTCGGTGCGGCGGTCGTCGCCGAAGCGCGAGACGATCTCGTCGAGCTCGTCTTTGACGATTGCGCGCTGCTCGGCTGGTGTCGAAAGAATGTGCTCGTAGCTGGCGATGAGCCGCTCGAGCTCATCATGCTCGTCGATGATCTTCTGGCGCTCCAGCGCGACGAGTCTGCGCAATTGCATGTCGAGGATCGAACGGGCTTGCAAGTCATCGACGTCGAGCAGCTTCATGAGGCCCTCGCGTGAGTCATCGACGGTCGCGGACGCGCGGATGAGGGCAATCACTTCGTCAAGAGCATCCAGCGCCTTGAGATAGCCCCGCAGAATGTGAGCCCGTTCCTCCGCCTTACGAAGGCGATAGGTCGTACGACGCACGATGACGTCGATCTGGTGTCCGATCCAATTGCTGATGAAGCCGTCGATGGCCAGAGTGCGCGGGATGCCGTCGACGATCGCGAGCATGTTAGCGCCGAAGTTGTCTTGGAGGGGGGTGTGCTTGTACAGGTTGTTGAGCACGACCTTGGCGACGGCATCCCGTTTCAGCACGATCACGAGTCGCTGACCCGTGCGCCCCGAGGTCTCGTCTCGAATATCCGCGATACCGCCGATCTTGCCTTCTTTGACGAGGTCGGCGATCTTGAGCGCGAGGTTGTCTGGGTTCACCTGGTACGGCAGTTCGGTGACCACCAGGCAGGTGCGGCCCTGCAGTTCCTCCACGTTGACGACGGCCCGCATCGTGATCGATCCGCGGCCGGTGCGATACGCGTCGTGCACTCCCTTGACGCCGAGGATCTGAGCGCCGGTAGGAAAGTCAGGGCCCTTGATGCGTTCGATGAGCGCTTCGAGCAGCTCTTCGCGAGAAGCCTCAGGGTTTTCGAGTGCCCAGAGAGCTCCCGCGGCGACTTCGCGCAAATTGTGTGGGGGGATGTTCGTGGCCATGCCGACCGCGATGCCCACCGAACCGTTGACGAGCAGGTTCGGGAATCTCGACGGCAACACGATCGGCTCTTGGGTCTTGCCGTCGTAATTGTCTTGGAAGTCGACGGTCTCCTCGTCGATGTCGCGCACCATCTCCATTGCCAGTGGTGCCATTTTGGTTTCGGTGTACCGCGGGGCCGCAGCCATGTCGTTGCCTGCCGAACCGAAGTTGCCCTGGCCCGCCGCGAGCGGGTAGCGCAAGCTCCAGGGCTGCACGAGTCGCACGAGCGCGTCGTAGATCGAGGCATCACCGTGGGGGTGGAACTGCCCCATGACCTCACCGACGACGCGAGTGCACTTTGAGAAGCCCTTGTCCGGGCGGTACCCGCCGTCGTACATCGCGTAGATAACCCGGCGGTGTACCGGCTTGAGGCCATCGCGCACATCGGGCAGCGCGCGCCCGATGATCACGCTCATCGCATAGTCGAGGTACGAGCGTTGCATCTCGAGCTGCAGGTCGACCTGCTCGATCTTGTCGTGGCGCTCGTCCACGATCGCGTTCTCGAAGACGGGCTCGGGTGTTTCTTCGTCAGCCATCAGTTACGGGTCCAGTCTCAGATATCGAGGAAGCGAACGTCTTTGGCGTTTCGCTGGATGAAGTTGCGGCGGGATTCGACGTCTTCGCCCATGAGGGTCGAGAAGATTTCGTCGGCCGCAGCCGCGTCATCCAGAGTCACTTGCAGAAGGGTTCTCGTCGCCGGGTCCATCGTGGTCTCCCACAGCTCGGTGTAGTCCATCTCGCCCAGACCCTTGTAGCGCTGAATCGCATTGTCTTTCGGGATGCGCTTGCCCGCGGCCTGCCCATCGGCCAGGAGCGCGTCACGTTCGCGATCGCTGTACACGAACTGGTGTTCGGCATTGCTCCACTTGATTCGGTAGAGCGGCGGCTGCGCAAGATAGACGAAGCCACTGTCTATGAGCGGGCGCATATAGCGGAACAGCAGCGTCAGAATGAGCGTCGTGATGTGCTGACCGTCGACATCCGCGTCGGCCATGAGCACAATCTTGTGGTACCTGGCCTTCTCGGGGTCGAAGTCCTCGCCGATGCCCGCGCCGAAAGCCGTGATCATCGCTTGGACTTCGGCGTTGGCGAGGGCGCGATCAAGCCGCGCCTTTTCGACGTTGAGGATCTTGCCGCGCAGGGGCAGGATCGCCTGCGTCTCCGGGTTGCGGCCCTGCACGGCCGAACCACCGGCCGAGTCGCCCTCGACGAGAAAGATCTCTGAGAGCGAGGGGTCTTTGCTTGAGCAGTCACGCAATTTGCCGGGCATGCCGCCGGACTCGAGCAATCCCTTGCGGCGAGTCTGCTCGCGCGCCTTTCGGGCGGCGATGCGGGCCTGGGATGCCTGGATCGCCTTGCGAATCACGTCGCGCGCCTGGGTGGGGTTGCGGTCGAACCAATCACCGAGTTGCTGGCCGGCGACTCGCTGCACGAAGGCCTTAGCCTCCGTATTTCCGAGCTTGGTTTTGGTCTGGCCCTCGAATTGCGGTTCTGCGAGCTTGACCGAGATCACCGCGGTGAGCCCTTCTCGCACATCGTCGCCGGAGAGATTTTCGTCTTTCTCCTTGATGATGTTCTTCTCGCGGGCGTACTTGTTCACGAGCGTCGTGAGCGCGGCCCGGAAACCTTCTTCGTGGGTGCCGCCTTCGTGGGTGTTGATGGTGTTGGCGTATGTGTGAACGCTCTCGGTATAGCCGTTCGTCCACTGCATGGCCACTTCGAGGGAAATCTTGCGCTCGCTGTCCTCGGACTCGAAGGCGATGACATCCGGGTGGATGAGCTCGTTCTTCTTGGTCTTGTTGAGGTACTCGACGTAGTCGACCAGACCGCGGTCGTAGCGGTAGCTCTCGACAACGTCGTCCTCGCCGCGCTCGTCCGTGATCGTGATGCGCAGGCCCTTGTTGAGGAACGCCATCTGCTGGAAGCGGGCGCGGAGGGTCTCAAAGTCGAATTCGACGGTTTCGAAGATCTCCGGGTTCGGCCAGAAGGTCTGGGTAGTGCCGGTCTCGTCGGATTTCTCGCCGCGCGCGAGCGGGGCGTCCGGAACACCGTTGGTGAAGCTCATGCGCCAGACATAACCCTGGCGCCGCACCTCAGTGTCGACCTCGCGAGAGAGCGCGTTGACTACGGAGATACCCACCCCGTGCAGTCCGCCCGAAACCGAGTAGCCGCCGCCGCCGAACTTGCCGCCGGCGTGCAGGATGGTCATGACGACCTCGACCGTGGAGCGCTGCTCCTGCAGATTCATGTCGACCGGGATGCCCCGGCCGTTATCTGCCACTCGCACCGAACCGTCTTTTCGAATGGAGACGTCGATCGTGTCGCAGTACCCGGCGAGTGCCTCGTCGACGGAGTTGTCGACGACTTCGTAGACCAGATGGTGGAGTCCTCGAGGACCGGTTGAGCCGATGTACATGCCCGGTCGTTTGCGTACCGCTTCGAGACCTTCGAGGATCTGGATCTGATCCGCGCCGTAGCTGTCGGCTGCAACATGACCATTGGAGACTGCGGGAATGTCTGGCAGGGCTTCGGCGGGCGTCGAGGTCATGTGAAATTGGGCTCCTGCCGATTGGTCGCACTGGTCATTCGGCGCTGATTTCTCGCGATGAGGTGCGGCCGACGACTGGCTCGATTCTACCAAACCGGCACCGCGGCTCCTGCCGAAAACGGCGATCTGGGGATAGATCGTGAGTCGGTTGACCTGATTTGGCTACTCAACCGTAAGTATCGCGTGGACCCCGGCCTGGAATTGATCTGGGGCCTCTTTTCCACGAAGGAGCGTTCGGCCCGTCGAACCGTACCGACTCGATCCCCGCGTCGGGATAGCGCAGCGCGATCGTCGTGGCGACTTGAGAACGCATCAGCCGCAATTGCGTGGCCCAGGCTGTGGAATCGCATTGCACCGTCAGAACGCCGTTTTCGATCCCCGCTGGCGTGGAGTGCTCCGCCGTCTCGACACCGACGATGTCGACCCATGACGAGATGAGTTCGGACTGCGCGAGCGGCGAATTCCACCCTAGGTTCGAACTCAGGGCGTCGATGACATCGCCAAGGCCATGCGGGTCGCGGCCCTCGCCGAACGGAACCGTGGCACCGGCCGCCTTCTCGCCCCGCTTGCGCGTCGAGCGCGAGCGGGTATTCGCGTCCCCGAATAGCTCGCGAAACCGCAAGTACACCGCGACGTGCTCCTCGCGGCCGTTCTTCTCGGCGGCGTCATTCATCGCTGATAATTCTGCCCTCGGAAACATGAATCACTCGCTCGGCGAGAAGCGCGGGAACGTCCCCCAGCACGGCCGCGGTGATGAGCACTTGCTCAAAGTCGGATATCGCTTCGGACAAGCGAATGCGACGGGATTCGTCGAGTTCCGCGAATACGTCATCGAGGATGAGCACGGGGTCTCCGGCTGAGGACTCCCGGCGAAGCACCGCGGCAGCTGCGAGCTTGAGGGCGAGGGCGAACGACCACGACTCACCGTGGCTGGAATAGCCGCGCGCTGGCAGACCGTTCAATTCGAGCACGAGGTCGTCACGGTGCGGGCCGACCAACGTCACTCCCCGTTCGAGTTCGGCACGCCGCCGATCCGCGAGTCGTGACCGGAAGGCGTCCGCGGCGTCCGCGGCCGAGATGATTCCGGCGTAGGCGGCCGGGTCGATTTCGTCTGTGGCCTCCGCGGCGAAAATGCTGAGTTGGCTCGACAGTCGCGCTCCGTGGTCGCCTCCCGCCACTGCCGAGTAGGCAGCCGTCACTTCGGGGGCAAGTTCTTCGGTGAGCGAAGTTCTCGACTCAATGAGTTGGCTGCCGAGATCGACAAGTTGTTCGTCCCAGAGTTCAAGCGTGGCAAGGCCGCCGTCACGCGTCAGCGAACCCCGGGCCGATTTCAGAAGCGCGTTGCGTTGTCGCAGCACGCGCTCGTAGTCGGCAATCACCGACGACATCCGCGGAGTGCGCAAAACGAGCAGTTCGTCCAGGAATCGGCGGCGTCCCGATGGCTCGCCGCGTACCAATGACAGGTCTTCGGGCGCGAAGAGAACGCTGGAGAAGTATCGCGGCAGTTCGCGCGGACGAATCGCTGATCGGTTGATCTGCGCCCGATTCGCCCCCGATCGATTGATCTGTACTTCAGCCAGCACCTCGCGATCGCCATGGTTCAGTCGCGCACGCACGATCGCGCTCTCTTTACCCTGGCGAATCATCGCGCTGTCTGTCGAGACTCGGTGCGAGCCGAGCGTGCTGAGATAGCCGAGCGCTTCGACCAGATTGGTCTTGCCTTGCCCGTTGCTGCCGACCAAGAGATTCGACCCTGGCTGAAATGACAGGTCGAGACTTTCGTAGTTTCGAAAATCGCTGAGATTGATGTGTGTGACGATCATGGTCGTGCCGGTCAGCTCTTGCGCACGGCATGCCCGCCAAACTGGTTGCGAAGGGCGGCGACCGCCTTCATCGATGGCGAGTCTTCTTGGCGCGACACGAATCTCGCGAAGATCGCGGCGCTTATCGTGGGGACCGGAACCGCTCGGTCGAGAGCCTCGTGCACGGTCCACCGCCCCTCGCCCGAATCCTCGACGTATCCGGCGATGTCCCGGAACTCCGGATCTTCTTCGAGCGCCTTGACGAGCAGCTCGAGCAACCAAGAGCGCACGACTGTTCCGCGCTGCCAGGCCTTGAACGTGCCGACGACATCCGAGACCAGGTCTTTGCGACTTTCCAGCAGTTCGTAACCTTCGGCCCAGGCCTGCATGAGCGCATACTCGATCCCATTGTGAACCATCTTCACATAATGACCGGCGCCCACAGAGCCGGCATGCGCGAAGCTCTCCTCGCGCGGCCCCTCCGGTCGAAGTGCATCGAGAACTGGCATGACTTCGGCGATATCGGCCTCGGCGCCGCCGGCCATGAGGCCGTAACCGTTTTCGAGCCCCCACACGCCGCCGGAGACCCCGACATCGATGAAGCGGATGCCCTTGGCCGCGAGAAACTCGGCGTGCACCGCGTCGTCGGTAAACCGCGAGTTGCCGCCGTCGATCACGAGGTCGCCCTCGCTCAGCACCTCTGCGACTTGGTGCACGACCTCGTCGGTGATCTTCCCAGAAGGAACCATGAGCCACACCACTCGCGGGGCTGGCAGCCTGGCCGCGAATTCGGCGAGGGTTGCGGCATCCGTCACGTCGGGGTTCGGGTCGAACCCCGTGACCTCAACGCCCCCCGCCCGCAGCCGGGCGCGCATGTTGTTGCCCATCTTGCCGAGCCCGATGATGCCAATGTGCACGGGATCCTCCGCTCGTCGTTAGCGCAGGAGCAGATTCGGCTGCAGGAGGTACTTGTAGTTGTCTGCCCCGGCTTGTTCTTTTGACGACTGGCTGGTGATGAGCACGGGGCCAGGCTTGTTGGGGTTCTCGGTCTTAGTGAACGAGATTCGAACGTACTCGGAGTGTACCGAACCCAGACCGTCAAGCAAGAATTGGGGTTTGAGCGAAACCACGATCTCACTGCCGGTCAGGAATGCATCGATGGATTCGGATGCTTGGGCCTGCTCCGACCCGATCGCCTCGAGCGTGACACCGTCGGTCGAGAAGCTGAATCGCAAGGCGGCTTCGCGCTCAAGAACGAGCGAAACCCGTCGCACCGCTTCAATGAGTTCGTTGGTGTTGAGCACGGCATAGTTGTCAACCGCATCAGGAAAGAGTCGCTTGACCGGCGGGAAGTTGCCTTTGATGAGCAACGAGGTGACGGTCTTCTTTTCGGCCTGGAAAGCAATGAGCTCGCGCTCGTCCGTGCTCGTGATGGCGACGGCAATTGTTCCGCTGTGGCCGAAGGTCTTGCCGATTTCAATGAGGGTCTTGGCTGGAACGAGAGCGAGTGCTTCTTCAATGCCTGAGCTCGCTGAATCCCACGCAATTTCTCGTACGGCGACTCGGTAGCGGTCCGTGGCGACGAGCGAAAGGCTAGAGCCCGTCACCTCGAGTTGAACGCCCGTGATCACCGGAGTCACATCATCCCGTGATGCGGCAACGGCGACTTGCGAAATCGCGTTTGAGAAGTCTTCGGCGTTGAGCTTTCCCCATTGGTCGCTGATGGCTGGCAGCGTTGGATATTCCTCCACCGGCATGCTGAGCAGGGTGAATTGCGCGGATCCGCACGCAACAGTGATTCGACCTTCGTCTGTCGAGAACGACACCGGCGCATTCGGCAGGCGGCTCGCGATATCGGCGAGCAGGCGCCCTGACACCAAGACTCTTCCTTCATCCTCAACCTTGGCCGCAATTTCCGTGCGCGCCGAAACCTCATAATCAAAGGACGAGAGCACCAACCCGCCGCCCGAAGCCTCGATCAGAATTCCACTGAGAATCGGGAGAGTCGTGCGTTGCGGGAGTAATTTCACTGCGAAGGAGACGGCATCACTGAAGACGTCTCGATTGACTTGAAATTTCACGCAATCATCCCTTCAGCGATCAGTGGCTTGGCCGGTTAATACTGGCACAGGGCGAGTGCTTCGCGACCGCAAAGGTTAACTCCCTCAAATCTCTTCTTTTAAAGACCATATTCATAACCGTTGTGGATTCTGTGGATAACCGTACGGCTGAACGCCACTCGCAGGGAACTACACGATTGTCAGTTGTTGATGGGACCGGAGCAGGCGCGAGAAAAGCTGGGAACGACCGATTCTGACGCTGACGTCTCTCCACAGAAGATCGAACAACATCAACAGGGTTCTCCGCTATCAACCCCTGTTACTCACAGTGTTATGCACAAGGTGCGAAACTCACGCCTTATTAAACCGGTGATCCTGTTTGATTCGACTAGTCAGCTCTGTGACTTGGTTATAGATCGAGCGACGCTCTTTCATGAGCTCGGTGATCTTCTTGTTCGCGTACATCACCGTCGTGTGGTCGCGATTACCGAAGAGTTGACCGATCTTGGGCAATGACAGGTTGGTCATTTCACGGCAGAGATACATGGCAATCTGCCTTGCCGTCGCCACCGCTTGCGAACGCGATGAACCGTATAGGTCGTCGACGGTAAGTTTGAAGTAGTCGGCGGTATGGTTGATGATGTCGACCGGTGCAATGACGTTGTCCTCGTCGAGCGTGATGAGGTCTTTGAGAACCGTCTGGACAAGAGCAAGATCTACCGCAGTGCGGTTCAAGCTCGCGAATGCGGTTACCCGAATCAACGTTCCCTCGAGCTCGCGAATGTTGGACGAGACTTTCGACGCCATGTACTCGAGAATTTCGTTGCTGACCTGGAGCTTCTCGCTCTGCGCTTTCTTCCGCAGAATAGCGATGCGAGTCTCAAGGTCTGGTGCCTGCACGTCGGTGATGAGTCCCCACTCGAAGCGCGACCGCATCCGATCTTCAAAGCCGGTGAGATGCTTCGGCGGCAGGTCGCTCGTGATGACGACTTGCTTGTTGTGATCGTGCAGCGTGTTGAAGGTGTGGAAGAAGGCCTCTTGCGTGGAGTCCTTGCCCTGCAGAAACTGGATGTCGTCGATCAGCAGAATGTCGATCTCGCGATAGCGGGATTGGAAGACGGATGCCCGGTTGTTCGCGATCGAGTTGATGAAGTCGTTCGTGAACTCCTCAGAACTCACATATCTGACGCGGATACCTGGGTACAGGCTCTCCGCGTAATGACCGATTGCGTGCAACAGGTGTGTCTTACCAAGTCCGGACTCACCGTAGATGAAGAGCGGGTTGTAGGCCTTCGCGGGCGCTTCCGCGACCGCGACGGCAGCGGCGTGGGCGAAGCGGTTCGAACCGCCAATGACAAAGTTGTCGAAACTGTACTTCGGGTTCAATCTCGAGTCGGAGCGGCGCGGGACTGTTTGTTCGATGTTCGGAACGACGATCGGTTCGATATAGACCTGATCAGCACTGTCTGCAGGCTGGTCCAAGGAATCATGCTGAATGTCAGGGTTGACGACGATCGCGAAGCTCGTGACCTCCTGGTCGTCACTCAAGCCGGCGATCGCGTTCAAGAGCGGAAGCCGGATGCGCTGCTCAAGCATCCCGCGAGTCAACTCGTTGGGAACTTCAAGATACAGAGTGCCGGCCATGACTCCTTTGGGCTCGACCAAGCTGACGAAACCGAGCAGTTGGGGGGTGATGCGCTCGTCCGACGTCAAGCGGGACAGCACGGACTGCCAAATCTCTCCCGTTGAATCGGTTATTTCTGACACGCGTGCCACATCCTTAACTGCTAGTTACCCACAGGTTTTTCCACCGGTTATTGGGCCCGGCCACCCACCAGTTTCAGCCGTTCATCCCCGAGAAACCGCTGGCACTCACCTTAGTTGTCCACAGCATGGCCTTCGCAACCCCTTGACGCATTGTGAGTAACACAGTTTTGGGTCTGCCAAAGTTTGACCGCACCCCCTAAACACCGTACTTTTAAGCAATTGACTTCGAGCCTTACGGCTACCTCACTTCTTTCCGGCCTTGGCGCTGGGCCTTGGAGATATCACTATGAGCAAGCGAACCTTCCAGCCGAACAATCGCCGCCGCGCGAAAGTTCATGGCTTCCGACTGCGTATGCGCACTCGCGCCGGTCGCGCGATCCTCGGTGCGCGTCGCCGCAAGGGCCGCTCAGAGCTCTCCGCGTAGTCCCGCCCGAGCAGACACCCCCATGCTCGCTAGGGCGAATCGCGTGACCCGTTCCGCAGACTTTCGCGCCACCCTGCGCCGGGGCCGTCGAGTGCCGACCAACAATACGGTGATCCACATCGCGAAGCGCGAGAACCTCGAACCGACCCGGTTCGGGTTCATTGTGGCCAAGACCGTAGGCGGCGCGGTGACTCGCAACCTGGTTCGCCGCCGGCTTAGAGCTAGCTGCTTTGACGTGCTCGATATTGCGGGCACCGGCATGGATGTCGTGATTCGCGCCCTCCCGGCCTCGGCGAGTGCCAGCTGGGCTACTCTTCACTCGGAGATCGCGGAGGCAATCACGATGGGCATGGCGAGCGCATGAACCGGGTGACGGCCGCAATCGCTCTTGCACCGCGCAACGCTTGCGTTGCTGTGCTGAAGGTGTACCGCACCGCTATCTCCCCGCTCTATGGTGATGTCTGCCGCTATTACCCTTCGTGCTCCCAATATGCGACCGAGGCAATCCAGCAGCATGGAGCCATCAAGGGCAGCTGGCTCGGGCTTCGCAGAATTGCGCGCTGCCACCCGTGGGCCGAGGGTGGAATAGACGACGTCCCGGTTCACGAACATCATCGCGTCTCGATCACGCGTCACGGATTTGTTGCATTCGATAGCCACGGAAAGGGCTAACTGCTAAACATGGACATCCTCGGCACCATCCTCTGGCCCATCAAGTGGGCAATCGAGGCGATTCTCGTTGCCTTCCACACCTTCTGGATGGCGGTCGGCCTGGACGGCGACGCCGGTCTGACCTGGGTGCTCTCGATCGTGGGACTCGTTCTCGTGGTTCGTGCCGCTCTCATTCCGATATTTGTCCGGCAGATCCAGAACCAGCGCCGCATGCAAGAGGTGGCTCCGCAGCTCAAGCGCATCCAGGACAAGTACAAGGGCAAGAAGGACCAGTACTCGCGAGAGGCTCTGTCGCGCGAGACCATGGCTCTGTACAAGAAGACGGGCACCAATCCCTTCGCCTCGTGCCTACCCCTATTGCTTCAGATGCCGATCTTCTTCGGTCTGTTCTCGGTGCTCAGCGACGCGCAGCGGCCCGCCCACCTTGCGGGGGTCGGATTTCTGACCGCCGATCTCGCGAAGTCGTTCGGCACGTCGTCGCTGTTCGAGATCGCCCCTCTGCACATGTCGATTTCGACAGCGAACGGAAACTGGGCGGTGATCTGGATCGCGGCTGTCATGGTGGGGCTCATGACGATCTCACAATTCGTCACGCAACTGCAGATCATGTCGAAGAACCAGTCGGCGGAGATGAAGGCGAGTCCGATGTACAAGCAGCAGCGAGTGCTGCTTTACATGCTGCCCGCGGTGTTCTTGTTCTCGGGCTTCTCGTTTCCGCTTGGCGTCATGTTCTACTGGCTCGTCTCTAACTTCTGGACGATGGGCCAGCAGTTCCTCGTGATTCGCAACATGCCTACGCCGGGCAGTGAGGCCGCTCTCGCCCGCGAGATTCGGCTGGCCAAGAAGGAACAGCGCAGAGGCGTCGTTGCAGACGAAGAATCCGGCGGGGTCCGCCTGATCGAAGAGCCCAAGAATGTCCAACGGCAGCAGCCTGTCGGTAAGAACCGTGCGAAGAAGAAGCCCGGTAACAAGAAGTGAGTGACGTGACCGAAATGCCCACGCCGGAATCCGAGAGCGAACTCGACGGCTCTGTTGTCGAGCAGCCGGAGTCCACCCCCGGTCAACTCGAAGAGGAGGGCGACATCGCGGCCGACTACATTGAGGAGCTGCTCGACATCGCCGACCTCGACGGAGACATCGAGATCGATGCTCGCGGGGGTCGCGCCTATCTCTCGGTGACCTCCAGCGAGAACACGAATCTGCGTTTGCTCTCTCGCCCGGATACCGTGAATGCGCTACAGGAACTCACTCGCATTGCTGTGCAGACCAAGACCGGATCGTTCTCGCGGCTGATTCTCGACATTGGCGGCTCGCGCGAAGCTCGGGTTGCCGAGCTGGCGATCCTCGTTGACAGAGCGGTCCAGCGCATCGAGGAGGGCGCTGCGTCGGCTGCCCTTCCGCCGATGTCGTCGTACGAGCGCAAGCTCATCCATGACATCGCTGCCGACCGCGGTTTCGCGTCGGAATCAGAGGGCGAAGGACGCGATCGCCACACGGTGATCACTAGGGCGTAGCGCGCTGCGGCAGCAAGCGGGCCACAATGTTTCACGTGAAACCATCGGAGCGCTCGAATGACTGACAATCTCGAAGTCGAGCCTCCAGTCGCCGCAACGCTGTTCGGAGACCGAATCGACGTGGCGCGCTCCTACGCCGCCGACTTGGCGCGACGTGGCGAGGAACTCGGACTCATCGGCCCATTGGAAGCCCCAAGGCTGTGGTCCCGCCACATGGTGAATTGTGCGCTCGTCGCTCCACTCCTGCGCCCCGGCTTGACCGGTGACGTCGGAAGCGGCGCTGGGCTACCGGGCATCGTGCTCGCCATCGCGCGTCCCGACGTCGAATTCGTGCTGATCGAGCCGATGGAACGACGGGTCGCCTGGTTGGAGGAGGAGTCCTCGGCGCTTGGACTTTCGAATGTCACCGTGCTGCGGGCCCGGGCCGAAGAAGCCCGATTGGACCGCAAGCTCGACCAAGTGACCGCGCGGGCTGTCACGGCGTTGAACAAACTCATTCCGGCGACAGTACGGCTGGTGCGCAGTGGCGGAGAGATGCTCTTTATGAAGGGATCGCGCATCGAGGAGGAGATTGCGGCGGCGGCCCAGAGCATCCGCAAGGCAGGATTGAGCAACGTTGAGGTGCTGGTGCTGGGAGAAGGATTCGCCCCTGAAGTGACGAGGCTGTTTCGGGCTACAGTGGACTGACCACCGACCGCCCTTTCGGGCAGCACACCCCAGCCAGCAAAGGTTTCACGTGAAACATCCGGACGGCAACATCGCCGGGACAGCGACGAGTTTCGACGACACGACTCCCCTGGCGCTCGAGCTCGCCGAAATAACTCGACGTCGCCAGGCCATCGCAGCTGACCGCCTTCCGCTTCCCGTCTCGACGCGAGTGATCACCGTCGCGAACCAGAAGGGCGGAGTCGGCAAGACCACTACCACCGTGAATCTGGCCGCGGCCCTGGCGCGCGCAGGTGCTCGCGTACTCGTGATCGACCTCGACCCCCAGGGCAACGCTTCCACAGCGCTGGGCGTCGAGCACCGTTCTGAGACGGTGAGTGTCTACGACGTGATCATTAACGACGAGCCGATGGCGGGCGTAGTGCAGAAGAGTCCCGAGTTCGAGGGTCTGTATTGCGTGCCGGCGACCATCCACCTCGCCGGAGCCGAGATCGAACTCGTCTCGCTGGTGGCGCGCGAGCAGCGACTGCACACCGCACTCGACACCTTCCTGGAAGAGTCAGGCGAGCTGTTCCACTACGTGTTCATCGACTGCCCGCCCTCACTCGGCCTGCTCACCATCAACGCCTTCGTTGCAGCCAGAGAGGTGCTTATCCCGATCCAGTGCGAGTACTACGCGCTTGAGGGCCTCAGCCAATTGCTCAGCAACATCAAGCTCATCGAGCGGCACCTGAACCCGCGCCTCTCGGTCTCCACAATTCTGCTGACCATGTACGACTCCCGCACCAACCTGGCGCAGCAGGTCGTGCAAGACGTGCGCGACCACTTCCCGAGCCAGGTGCTCGACACGGTCATCCCGCGATCTGTTCGTATCTCGGAGGCGCCGAGCTATGGCCAGAGCGTGATCAGCTACGACGGCGCATCCCCCGGCTCGCTCTCCTACCTCGAGGCAGCGGCCGAGATCGCGCGCCGCGGGGCGAACCGGTAATGGCCGCTCCCAAGCGCACCGGACTCGGTCGCGGCATCGGCGCCCTGATCCCCGGGGGCGATGAAGACGCCGCGCGCCCGGTGGATGTATTTTTCCCGTCAGCTTCCAGCGATCGGCAGGCGCTTCTGGCTGTGCCCGGCGCCAAGCTCGCGAACCTGGCGCCCGAGGACATCGCGCCCAACGCCCAGCAGCCGCGTACCGAGTTCCGGCAAGAAGAGCTCGATGAACTCGTGGACTCGATCCGCGAAGTGGGAGTCTTGCAACCGATTGTGGTGCGGCCCATTCCGGGCGCTTCGTCTTCGCCGCACTTCGAGCTCATCATGGGCGAGCGCCGACTGCGCGCCACGAAGCAGCTCGGCCTCACGAGCATTCCGGCCGTCATCAAGAACACCGCCGATGAGGACATGCTTCGGGATGCCCTGCTCGAGAACCTGCACCGGGCTAACCTCAACGCTCTGGAAGAGGCCTCCGCCTACCAGCAGTTGCTCGCCGACTTCGGCATCACCCAGGAGCAATTGGCGGCACGCATCGGCCGTTCTCGGCCGCAGATCACCAACACGCTTCGACTCCTGAACCTCCCGTCCTCAGTGCAGAACAAGGTCGCGGCCGGAGTGCTGAGCGCTGGTCACGCTCGAGCCGTGCTCGCGGCCGGCGACGCTGCAGCCATGGAGCGATTGGCCGAGAAGATCATCAAGGAAGACCTATCGGTGCGTGCTGCTGAAGCTGCGGCGGGAGCGAGTTCGTCGCGACCGGTGCGTGCCAAGCCGAGCCCGGGCAAGAAACAGGATCAGCTGGACGAGATCGCGGAGCGCCTTGGCGATAGGCTCAACACCCGTGTCAAGGTGACCCTCGGTGCGAGTAAGGGGCAGATCGCGATCGACTTCGCGACGATCGGCGACCTCAACCGCATTCTCGGCGAGCTCGGTGTCTCGGAGTTCGGCACCGAGGCCGTGATTCGCTAACGGCGCTATTTCGCGCGGTGCTCGGCGATCGCCGCGTTCGCGAGGGCCGAGTAGACCCAGCCGAGATCGTGACCGGCGGCCTCGAGTGCTTGCGGCAGGATCGAGGTCTCGGTGAGCCCGGGCAGCACGTTCGCTTCGAGGAACCAGGGCGTGCCGGCCTTGTCGACGATGAGATCGACGCGGGAGAGGTGGCGCAAGCCCAGGGCGCGGTGGGCGTCGAGAGCGGCGGTCGCCGCGCGCTCGGCGAGGTCATCGCCGATGCGAGCGGGCACATAGAAGCGAGTCTCACCGGCGTTGTAGCGCGCCTCGAAGCTGTACACGCCCGACAGGGGCTCGATCTCGACCGCAGGCAGGGCGACGGGCCCATCCCCGCTGTCGATGATGCCAATGGCGATTTCGGTGCCGGTGATCTTCTGCTCGATGAGGGCGACGTCGCCATAGGTGTAAGCATCGACCATCGCGCGCGGCAGCAGTGAGCGGTCGTCGACCATCGTGACGCCTTGCGCCGAGCCGCCTTGTGCGGGCTTGACGACAAGCGGTCCGGAGAACTCATCCGCGATCTCCTCCAGGATGCTGTTGGCTCCCAGTTCACGGAAAGCCTCGCGGGGTAGCGTGATCGAAACCGGTGTCGGCACTCCCACCCGACGGACTAGCGTCTTGGCTGTCGGCTTGTCCCAGGCGAGCCGTGCGGCGTCGGCGCGGGCACCGACATAGGGAATGTCGATGAAGTCGAGCAGGCCGCGCAACGCGCCGTCCTCGCCGCTCGCGCCGTGCAGCGCGGGCCAGACCACATCGGGGCGCGTCTTGCGCAGGTAGGCCAGCAACGTGGCATCCGGGTCCCGTAATTCGACCTCGACACCGTGGCCAGCGAGACTGTCGGCGACCCGGCGGCCGGAGCGCAGCGAGACGTCGCGCTCATGCGAGATGCCGCCGGCGAGCACGAGCACGCGAGGGGATTTCGTCGATGCCATGGATCAGCTGAGGTTCGCTGGAGGATTCATGATGGATGCCTCGGGCCGCACCGTTGCCAACGGCCCGGTCTGCGCGAAGGTGCTCAGTAGTTCGAGCTCTCCGTTGATCACGGTGGACAGCCGCTTCACGCCCTCGCGGATGAACTCGGGCGTCGGGTAGCAGAACGCGAGCCGCAGCTTGTTGCGTCCGCTGCCGTCCGCGTAGAACGCGGTGCCGGGAGTGTAGGCAACGAGCTCGGTGACAGCCCGCGGCAGCATCGACTTGGAGTCGAGGTTCTCCGGCAGGGTGAGCCAGACGTAGAAGCCCCCGGCCGGGTTGGTCCAACTCAGGTCTGGCAGGTAGTCGTCGAGGGCGGTGAGCATGGCATCCCGCCGCTCGCGGTACACCCCTCGGAAGGTGTCGATCTGGGCCTTCCAGTCCGCATCTTTGAGGTACTGGCTAATGACATGCTGGGTGAACGAACTGGGGGAGAGCACCGCAGCCTCGTTCGCTAAGATGAGCTTCTCTCTGATCGCGTGCGGGGCGAGGGCCCAGCCGACTCGGAAGCCCGGGGCGAGCGTCTTGGAAAACGTGCCGAGATAGATGACGCCTTCTTCCTCCACCGAGCGCATGGCGTGCGGGGGCGCGCCCTCGAAGTAGAGCAGCCCGTAGGGGTTGTCTTCGAGCACGAGGATCTCGTTCTCGCGGCAGATCTCGAGTATCTCAAGGCGGCGCTCCCAGGTGAGGGTGACGCCCGTGGGGTTGCTGTAGGTCGGCACCGTGTAGAGGAACTTGATCGTCTTGCCCGCGGCCTTCACGCGGGCGATCTGCTCGCGCAGCGCTTGGGGGATCAGCCCGAATTCGTCTGTCGTGACGTGATTGACCTCGGCCTGGAACGACTTGAAGACCACCATGGCGGTGACGTAGCTCGGCCCCTCGGCGATGACGACGTCCCCAGGGTTGACGAAGAGCTTGGTGACGAGTTCGAGAGCGTGCTGGGAGCCGGTGGTGACCACAATGTCATCCACGCTGCCGCGAATTCCCTCGAGCGCCATGACCTCGAGGATCTGCTCGCGCAGCACGGGCATCCCCTGGCCGGAGCCGTATTGAAGTGCGACCGGGCCATTGTCGTGCATGACGCGTTCGAAAGCGCCGATGATGAGCTCTTTGGGCAAAGCCGACACGAAGGGCATTCCGCCAGCGAGCGAGACCACTTCGGGGCGAGAAGCGACCGCGAAAAGCGCCCGCACTTCAGAGGCCGCGAGACCAGCCGTGCGCTCGGCATAGTGGCTGTACCACTGGTCGAGATTATTGCCTTCGTTGGTCACACCTAATCCTTTGGTTCAGAGTTCAAGGATATGCTCACAGAAAGCCAAAGCCCCGCCCCGGATGAGGGGGCAGGGCTGGCTGTGTCGAATCGGGGACGCGTTGGCCGCGTTAGAACGTGCCTCGTCAGGCCAGGAACTCTGCGAGGTCGGCCTCGATGGCGGGCTTGGGCTTGGCACCGATGACGGTCTTGACGACCTCTCCATTGCGGAAGACCTTCATTGCCGGAATCGAGGTGATCTGGTACTTGATGGCCAACTGCGGGTTGTCATCGACGTTGAGCTTGACGATCTTGATCTTGTCGGCGTGCTCGGCCGCAATCGCGTCGAGGATGGGCGAGACGGCGCGGCACGGACCGCACCATTCGGCCCAGAAGTCCACCATGATGGTGTCCTTCGAGTTGAGCACCTCTTCGGTGAATGTGGCTTCGGTGACGTCGTGTGCAACAGACATGATTTCCTTCCTTTCTTAGGCGAGCGTCGCGGCGGGCTCTGGTTGCGTGGCCGCCGCCACGAGATCTTTGGGGAGCGCGGCGAGGTAGTGCTCCGCGTCGAGGGCTGCGACGGTGCCCGAACCCGCCGCGGTCACTGCTTGCCGGTAGGTCGGGTCGATCACATCGCCCGCCGCGAACACGCCGGGCAAGTTGGTTTTCGAGGAACGACCAGCCACAGCGATCGTGCCATCGGGGTTGAGGTCGAGCTGACCGTGCACCAGGTGCGTGCGCGGGTCGGCGCCAATAGCAACGAACACTCCGCTCAGGTCGAGGGTAGTCTCAGTGCCATCGACCGTGTCGACGAGGCCTACGCCCGTGACTAGCTCGTCGCCGTAGATGTGCTCGACGGTCTTGTTCCACAGGAACTCGATCTTCGGGTCGGCGAAAGCACGATCTTGCATGGCTTTGGATGCCCGCAGCGAATCCTTGCGGTGAATGACGTAGACCTTGTCAGCGAACCTCGTCAAGAACGTCGCCTCTTCCATGGCGGAGTCGCCACCGCCGACCACCGCAATGGTCTTCTGGCGGAAAAAGAAGCCGTCACACGTCGCACACCACGACACCCCATGGCCGCTCAGTCGAGTCTCATCCTCCAGACCCAGGGTGCGATAGGCAGAGCCGGTGGCAAAGATCACCGCGAGTGCCTCATGCACGTCGCCGTTGCCGAGGGTCACGCGCTTGACCTGGCCCTCAAGCTCAAGCGAAACCACGTCATCGAGCACGATCTCGGTGCCGAATCGCTCAGCTTGAGCTTGCATTTGCATCATCAATTCCGGGCCCTGGATTCCTTGGGCGAATCCGGGAAAATTGTCGACCTCAGTGGTCTTCATGAGCTCGCCACCAGCCTCGACAGAGCTAGCGATCAAAAGGGGTGCCAGGTTGGCACGTGAGGCATAGATCGCCGCGGTATATCCGGCGGGGCCGGAGCCGATAATGATGATCTGGCGCACGTCTAGCGTCTCCCTCTGCTGGTCACTGCCCGGTACAACACATCCTATTGTCGAGCTATTCCGGGCTCGCGGAGACTATGACCGGGCGCGCATACGGCGTAACAATGGCCCGGCGAGCGCTAGCAACTCGGCGTTGCGGGCGAGGGCCAGTACGGCGACGTAGACCAAGAGCATCCCGATTCCGGCAACGGCCACCGAGACGCCGCCGCCGAGAAAACTGGAGACCGGGAAGGCCCCCGCGCCGAAGCCGCCAATTGCGAGCAGGATCAGGATGCCCGCAGCCGCAGCCGGTACCGCCGCGAGCGCGAACCACCCGCTCTGGCGCAGCACCGGGCGCATCCCGACCTCGCCGATTCGCCTATGAAGCGCCAAGCCCGCGACGATCGTCTGAATCGTTCCGGCGATCGTCAGGGAGACGGCGAGGCCGATCGCGATCGTGGCGGTGGGGAATACGGCGACGATGAGGCAGCCGGCGACGAACACGCTGGCCTGCACGATCTGGATGAAGAACGGCGTGCGGGTGTCTTCGAGCGCATAGAAGACTCGTTGCAACACGAAGAGGATGCTGAACGGCACCAAGCCGGGCAAGAAGGCGAGGAGCACGCCGGCCAAGCCCTGCACCTGGGGGTAGCTGCTTGCGAACAGCGCGCTGAAGGGGAACGCCACGACCATGAGGCCGACTGCGGCGAACACCATGACGAGCAGAATCGAGCGCAGCGAGGATGCCACGTCGCTGCGCAGCGAGTCGAGGTCGCCGTCGCGGGCGTGGCCGCTGATGCGAGTGAAATAGGCGGTGCCGATCGACACCGTGACGATCGAGTGCGGAAGCATGAAGATGAGCCACGCGTTGCGCAACACCGCGACGGATGCTTCGCCGGAGGCGAGCGTGGAGACGTTCGTCTGCACAATGCCGGCGAGTTGTGTCACGAGGATCATGCCGAACGTCCAGGCTGCAGCTCGACCCGCTCCACCTAACCCGACGCCGCGCCACTGGAATTCCGGACGGTAGGAAAGCCCGGCCTTGCGCCAGAACAGAAAGAGCACGAATGCCTGCGCGGCGATTCCCAGTGTCGCGCTGCCACCCAGCAAGGCGATCATCGACGGTGTCCATGCCAATGCCGGCTGCTCGGCGACGTGGCTGCCGTAGAGCAGGGTGAACCCAATCAGGCCACCGATCGCGATGACGTTGTTGATCGCAGGCGCCCAGGTGAAGGGTCCGAAAACGCCGCGCGCGTTTAGCACCTCACCGACGAGGCTGTAGAGCGCGTAGAACAGCACCTGCGGCAGGCACCAATAGGCGAACGCCGTGGCGAGCGCGAGTTCGTCAGAGCTGAATCCGTGAGTTCCCGATTGCGCGTAGAGATTGACCAGGAACGGGGCGCCCACCGTCGCCAGGGCAGCAACGACGAGAAACACCACGATGCCGAGCGTCACGAGGCGGTTGATGAAGCGTTCGCCCCCGTCGCCATGAAGCCCTGCACGCACGATCTGCGGTACCAGCACCGCGCTCAGCAGCCCGCCGGCGATGATCGCGTAGATGTTGTTGGGCAACTGGTTGGCCAGCGTGAAAGTGTCGGCTCCTGCGCCCACGATTCCGATTGTGCGCGCCAGCACCAGGGCGCTGATGAACCCGAGGACGCGCGAGACGAGCGTGCCCGAGGCGAGCATCGCGCTCGCGCGGCCGATCGTGGAGCGCGCTTCGCTTGCCGCGTCAGTCATTATTGGGCTCTTCCCGGCGCAGGACGCGACGCACAATGCCGAACCCGAACACGGCAAAGACGAGCAGAGCAAAGACAACGACTGCCGGGGTCTCCCAACCAGCTTGCACGTTGATTCGTGCTGTTGTCGCACTTCCGATCCGCTGCCCGGTTGAGTCGGCAAGCGAGATATCCACGCCGACCGTCCCGTTGGAGATTGCCTGGACCGGAACCTGACTGCTGCCTTGCGAGTGTGGCTCGAGCACGAGCTTGACGCTCGTGTCGGTCACGGCGAGAATCGCGGTGCGTGGCCGAACGTTCACGAAGACCGTGACCTCTTGGTCGAGGTCGTTGCGAACAGCGATCGGCAGAGCGCCGCGATCGGCGAGCAGGTTGAAGCTGCCGTTTGTGACGACGCTCACGCCGTTTCGCAGGTCCCGCGAATCGGCCAGGAATCTATTGGCCGCCGTCTGCCAGGTCGGGGCCGCAGCATCCCATTGGTTGGACAGCAACCGAAGAAGTCGCAGGCGGCGTTCTGACGTGATCGCTTCAGGCTTCTCAACGACAGAAGCGAACCGCTGTTCTGCCGCAAGCGCGGCAAGGAGCTTATGCACGACGGCTAACTCTGCGGCGGGCTGATGGCGGCCGACGATGCTCACCGAAATCGGTGACGTGCCCCGTGCTGCAGATAGGCCCACCAGCTTGATGCTCGAGTCGGCAGCAATCGATGTAATGGTCTCCTTGAGATGGCTCGCGCTCACGGGCACCGCTCGATCGAGAGTCGCGAAGATGGTTGTTCCGCCGTAACGGGAGCCACTCGCCGCCAATACGTGGTGGAGGTTGGCCATGGCCGCGTTCCATCGCGGCGCGGATGGCGCGGCAACCGCCGACCTGAGGGCCCCGGACACCGGGTCATCGGAAATCAGAGCACGCATCGAACCCACGACGACGGAACTCGACGTCGGCGCGCTGTGCGAAACGTTATCGGAGGCGAGGATGGCTGTCGTGTATTTCGCAGTGGCGAGGGATTTCAGGTCCGCCGCATCGACAGTACGCTCGCGCGGCCATGCAACGTCGGCCAGAGAGTAGGGCCAGTCGAAGAGGTCCGCCGTCGTAGGCAGTGTGGGCCGTAGGGCTTCGGGAGTCGGGCTTGGCCTAGCCGACCTCGTGGGTGCGGTCACTGCCCCATCAAAATTCGCTGAATCTAGCGCGAAGTCCAAAGACTCAACGCTCAACGGGGTGCTCGCCCCGGCTTGAGTCGTGAGTGTCAGATTCGAATCGCCGAATGACAACGCGAATGACTCATTTGAAGCGGACCGCAATCTGTTCAGCCACGTCACCGCCGATTTCGGGGCGGATGAACCGAGAACCCGAATTGAGGCGATGATCAGCGGATCGATTGCGATTGCCACCGGCCGGTTGTAAACGGCTTCCAATTCGCGGCTGAGCAGTCCGTTTCCGGAGGTGTACTGCTCAAGTGACGCGGAGCTGAGCAATGCGCTGGTGCCTTCGGGAACGACAATCGGAACAACGATCGCCAGTCGCACGGGCGTGGAATCGGCGATGGCGACGACAGGACCCGCGGCGAGGGCCGCGAGCATCCCGAGA
>SCSV01000371.1 GCA_004297555.1 Salinibacterium sp. | reverse complement strand
GACGCTCTTCCGATCTGTTGACCATTCACGCGGACGCTGTCGTGATCGCGAGCGGCGGAGCCGGCCAGCTCTACGAGCACACCACCAACCCGACCGTGACGACCGGCGACGGCATTGCCGCCGCTCTGCGCGCCGGCGCCGTGATCGCCGATGTCGAGTTCTACCAGTTCCACCCCACCTCGCTCGCTGTCGCGGGCAACCCGCTCATCTCGGAGGCGGTGCGCGGTGACGGCGCCATCCTGCTCGACGAGAGCGGCCGCCGGTTCATGCCCGACTTCCACCCCGATGCCGAGCTCGCACCGCGCGATGTCGTGGCTCGTGCGATCGCCACAACCATGGCGCGGCAGGGCGGTCGGCCCGTGCTGCTCGACGCGACTGCCCTTGGCGCCGAGTACCTCGCCGAGCGCTTCCCCGGCATCACGCGCGTTTGCGCCCAGAACGGGTTCGACTGGGCCACGACGCCGATCCCGGTCACGCCCGCCGCGCACTACTGGATGGGCGGCATCCGCACCGATGACGCCGGGCGCACCTCGCTTCTCGGCCTCTACGCGGTTGGCGAAGCCGCCTGCACGGGCGTGCACGGCGCCAACCGACTCGCCTCGAACTCGCTGCTGGAATCGCTCGTCTTCGCGTGGCGCGCCGGCGACGCCCTCGACACAGCCTTCGAGCCGATCCCGACTTCGCCCGCCATCTGGCTCTCTACCGAGGCGCCCATTCCGCCCAACGCCGAAGCCGCGGATGCCGGGCCGACGCCCTTCACCCGACTCGAGCTGCAACGGCTCATGTGGAACGCGGCGGGCCTCAGCCGCTCGGGCGAGGCACTCCGGGCCTCAGCCGCCCAGCTCGCGAACTGGCACAGCCATGGACTCTCGGTCGCGGACGGCGAGACCCGCAATCTGCTCGACCTCGCGCGCCTGCTCGTGGCCGCTGCGCTGCGCCGCGAAGAGTCGCGCGGCGCGCACTGGCGCGAGGACTTTCCCGAGACGGTGCCGGCCTTCGCGCTCTCGTTCGATTGGGTTGAACCGCTGCCGACCGCGATCGCCGAACCGGCGGTGGCGCTGTGAACGGCGTGACGAACCTGCAGCTCGACGACATTATCGAGCGCGCCCTCGCCGAGGACGCGCCCTGGGGCGACATCACGTCGGAGACCTTCTTGCCCGAATCGGCTCGCGCGCGGGCGAGCCTTGCGGCTCGCGAGCCAGGAGTCTTCAGCGGCGGGGAGGTCTTCGCCCGAGTCTTCGCGCTCGTTGATCCCGCGACGACAGTCGAACTGCTCGCCGAGGACGGGCAGGCATTCGCGGCCCGAGCAATCCTTGCCGAGATCGCCGGCAGCGCCCGATCGGTGCTGCTCGCCGAGCGTGTGGCGCTTAACCTCACGCAGCGGATGACCGGAATCGCGACCCTCACAGCGCGATACGTCACTGCGGTCGAGGGCACACGCGCGCGCATCGTCGACACCCGCAAGACCATGCCGGGGCTGCGCATCCTTGATCGCCACGCGGTGCGCTCGGGCGGCGGCCATAACCACCGCTTTTCGCTCTCGGATGCCGTGCTCGCCAAAGACAACCACCTCGCGGTGCTCGAAGCGAGTGGCCTCGATTTGGGGACAGCGATCCGTAGCGCTCGGGCCCGACTTGGGCATAACGTTCATCTTGAAGTAGAAGTTGACCGAATTGAGCAGATCGAGCCGGTCGTGGCAGCGGGGGTTGACACGATCATGCTCGACAATTTCACGCCGGATCAGCTGCGAGAGGGCGTGGCGATTGTCGCCGGGCGCGCGCTCGTCGAAGCAAGTGGGGGAGTTGAATTGGATACCGTCGCCGCCATCGCCAGCACGGGCGTTGACATCATTTCGATCGGCGCGCTCACTCACAGCGTTCGCGCGCTCGACCTCGGTCTGGACGTCACGGTCGAGCCATGATCTACCTCGACAACGCGGCAACGACACCGGTTCGGCGCGAAGTCGTCGAAGCGATGTG
The DNA here is from genome assembly GCA_004297555.1 of Salinibacterium sp. Taxonomy (GTDB): domain Bacteria; phylum Actinomycetota; class Actinomycetes; order Actinomycetales; family Microbacteriaceae; genus Rhodoglobus. The sequence goes on along the minus strand of SCSV01000371.1, from coordinate 6,130 downwards.
GCCGTACTTCACGAGTGAGTTCGGCAACCCGTCCAGCCATCACGAGATCGGTGAGCCCGCCGCGCTCGCACTCACGCAAGCGCGGGAGAACATTGCGGAGTGGCTCGGCTGCCGGGCATCCGAAGTCATCTTCACGTCCGGCGGCACGGAGGCCGACAACCTCGCGATCAAGGGCATCGCGCTCGCGACCCCGCGCGGCAAGCACATCGTCACGACCGCGATCGAGCACCAGGCTGTGCTCGAATCGTGCGACTACCTGAAGCGGCAGCACGGCTTCGAGGTGACCGTGCTGGGGGTGGATGGCGAGGGCTTGGTCGACCTCGATGCGCTCGCCGCCGCGGTGCGGGCCGACACGACCCTGGTCTCAGTCATGTACGCGAACAACGAGGTCGGCACAGTGCAGCCGATCGCCGAGATCGCCGCGATCGCGAAGAAGCAGGGCGCTGCGATGCACACCGACGCGGTGCAAGCCGCCGGCTGGCTCGACCTCGACGTAAGCAAGCTGGGGGTGGATGCCCTCAGCATCTCGGGTCACAAACTCGGCGCACCCAAGGGCATCGGTGTGCTCTTCGTGCGCGGCCGCGTGCCGCTCGAGCCGCTCATGCACGGAGGTGGTCAGGAGCGCGGCAACCGCTCTGGCACGGAGAACGTCGCCGGGGCGGTCGGTCTCGCCCTTGCTGCAAGGCTCAGCGAAGCAACGCGCGAGGAGGATGCCGCCCGCGTCGCCGAGATTCGCGATGGCTTCATCGAGGAAGTGCTCCGCACCGTGGACGACGCGATCCTCACCGGACCGCGTCAGCCGCGGCTGCCGAACAACGCCTCATTTTGCTTCCCGGGCACGAGCGGAGAGTCCCTACTCCTGGAGCTCGCGGGCCAAGGCATCATCTGCTCGAGCGGCTCGGCGTGCGCCGCGGGCAGCGACGAGCCTTCGCACGTGTTGGTCGCCATGGGCATCAAGCCCGAGGTCGCGCAGACCGCCGTGCGCTTCAGCCTCGACGGCACAGCGACCGCTCACCAGATGCGCGTCGTCGCATCCGCCTTGCGCGCCGCGCTCGTCTCGGTTCGCAAGTTGGGCGCCTGAGCCGCGGCTCGCTGACTTTGCAGGGGCGACTTGCGCGGATAGCGTAGCCCTCACGTCGAAACGAGGGGCCCAGCGCCGGTAATGTTGCAGCGACCGGGCATCCAGCTCGGCTGACCAGTGCCGCGCGATGGCGCGCATAAGGAGTACCAGTGGCAACGCCAAACAAGCTCGACGCCGTCATCAACCTCGCCAAGCGCAGAGGATTCGTCTTCCAGTCGGGAGAGATCTACGGCGGGTCACGGTCCGCTTGGGACTATGGGCCACTCGGGACTGCCCTCAAAGAGAACATCAAGAAGCAGTGGTGGCAGACCATCGTGCAGGGTCGCGATGACATCGTCGGCATCGACTCCGCGGTCATCCTGCCCCGTCGCGTGTGGGAAGTGTCCGGCCACGTCGAGGTGTTCTCCGACCCGCTCGTCGAATCGCTGCACACTCATAAGCGCTACCGCGCCGATCACCTGCTCGAGCAGTATGAGGAGAAGCACGGTCATCCGCCGGTCAATGGTCTGGCGGATATCAAGGACCCGGAGACCGGTCAGCCCGGCTCGTGGACCGAGCCGCAGAACTTCTCCGGACTGCTGAAGACCTTCCTCGGCCCGGTCGACAACGAAGAAGGCCTGCACTACTTGCGGCCCGAGACCGCGCAGGGCATTTTCGTGAACTTCGCCAACGTGCTCGGGGCTTCGCGCCTCAAGCCGCCGTTCGGTATCGGCCAGGTCGGCAAGAGCTTCCGCAATGAGATCACGCCCGGAAACTTCATCTTCCGCACGCGTGAGTTCGAGCAGATGGAGATGGAGTTCTTCGTCGAACCCGGCACGGATGAAGAGTGGCACCAGTACTGGATCGACGAGTCGATGCGCTGGTACCTCGACCTCGGACTCAATCCAGAGAACCTGCGGCTGTACGAGCACCCGAAAGAGAAGCTCTCGCACTACTCGAAGCGCACTGTCGACATCGAGTACCGCTTCCGCTTTCAGGGCAGCGAGTGGGGCGAGCTCATGGGCATTGCGAACCGCACCGACTTCGACCTCAAGACGCACTCCGAGGCATCCGGAACCGATCTCTCGTACTTCGACCAGACCAAGGATGAGCGCTGGATTCCTTACGTCATCGAGCCGGCTTGGGGTCTCACGCGCGCGCTCATGGCGTTCATGGTCGACGCCTACGCCGAAGACGAAGCGCCCAACGCCAAGGGCGGGGTCGACACTCGCACTGTGCTGCGGCTCGACCGCCGGCTTGCGCCCGTCAAGGCCGCGGTGCTGCCGCTATCCCGCAACGACCAGCTGTCGCCACTCGCCAAGGAAATCGCAGCCGACCTGCGCAAGCTCTGGAACGTCGAGTTCGACGATGCCGGGGCGATCGGCCGTCGCTACCGCCGACAGGACGAGATCGGAACGCCGTTCTGTGTCACCGTCGACTTCGACTCGCTCGATGACAAGGCTGTGACGATCCGCGAGCGCGACACCATGTCGCAGGAGCGCATCCCGCTCGAAGGGCTGCGCGGCTACCTGGCGGAGCGGTTGATCGGGGCATAGCGAACCGCCGGGGTGACTGCTCGCGTGGGTTCTGTTAGATCTGGCGCGCCGTCGTCGAGTACTTGCCACCGCCAAGCACGGTGATCGTTACGTCGACGCGGACTCCCTGACCATTGTCGGTGTGGCAGACGAAGGTCTCACCGGTCTTGAAGATCTTGGCGTCGTCGGGGCAATCTACGGTCCAATTTCCGGGCGACTTCGCTGCAAGCTCAGCCTCGGTACGCCGTTCGAATTCCTGCACGAGAGCCGGGTTAGAAGACTGCGCCACGATTCCGGGCCCGAAGAGAGCCCCCAATACTCCGGCGAAGAGCAGCGAGCTTGCGAAAAGAAGGCCGGGTCCGCCAGGCTTGGCGCCCTGGCTGCGGAGCACCACTCGCCTGGCTATCAGGTATCCAATTGGAGTGAGGAACAGCCAGAGCGGTGTCGCTGCGCTAAAGCCTCGATGCCGCAGGATGATGTAATCCATGATCACGAGAACCCAGCAACCAACGAGGATGCAACCCTGGAGTGCCAGCATCACAAGCTGACCGGAGTTGTAGAGAAACCCTAAGAGCACCGCATAGACCAGCGGATACAGCACGAACAGCCAGATGGGCACCGTGTGCGGCGAAGCAATCTGCCCCACACTCACAGGGGCTGGAACTCGGAACGGCTCGGCACCGCGCACGAGACTGCTGTAGCCGGAGCCGCCCGTGGCGCCCCGACTCATCGGAACGTAGCCTTCACGTTCGGGTTGCGGTTGCGCCGGGGCTTGGGCCACGTAGGTCGACTCGGCGACGGCAACAGCCGCGGGCGGCGCAGCTTGCGGCCGCGGTTGGGTGTGAGCGGTCCACTGAGTGCCGTCCCACCAGCGCATGTGCTCACTCGACCGCGGGTCGGCGAACCATCCTGCAGGAGGAGTGGTCTGCGTGCCGTCTGACATGGTGCCCCTTCCGCCTTCCGCCAAATCCTCACAATCCTGGCATGACTTCTCCCGCCGTCCCGCCACATCGATCGCGTCTGGGAGAATTGATCAAATGACCGCCACTACAGTTGCGCCGACTCTGCGCATCGGGCCGATCGCGCTCGAGGTGCCAGTCGTGCTTGCGCCCATGGCGGGCATCACGAACACGGCCTTCCGCCGGCTCTGTCGCGAATACGGCGCCGGGCTCTATGTGAGTGAGATGATCACGAGCCGCGCCCTCGTTGAGCGCACTCCGGAGAGCATGCGTCTCATCCGCCATCACGAGTCCGAGACCCCCCGCAGCATCCAGCTCTACGGCGTCGACCCGAAGACGGTCGCCGAGGCGGTCACAATGCTTGTCGCCGAAGACCGGGCCGATCACATCGATCTGAATTTCGGATGCCCGGTGCCCAAGGTCACCCGCAAAGGCGGCGGTGCTGCCCTTCCCTGGAAGCTCGAGCTGTTTCGCGACATCGTGGAACGCGCGGTAAGGGCCGCGGGATCCGTGCCCGTCACGGTCAAGATGCGCAAGGGCATCGACTCCGACCACCTCACCTATCTCGACGCCGGCCGCGCCGCGGAGGGTGCTGGGGTAGCGAGCATCGCTCTGCACGCGCGCACTGCCGCGGAGTTCTACTCCGGCACCGCTGATTGGTCGGCGATCGAGAAGCTCAAGAACGTCATCACTGGCACCCCGGTGCTCGGCAATGGCGACATCTGGAGCGCCGATGACGCCCTGCGCATGGTCGACGAGACCGGCTGCGATGGCGTGGTCGTCGGTCGTGGCTGCCTCGGTCGCCCCTGGCTCTTCGGCGACCTGGCTGCAGCCTTCAGAGGCGAACGCAAGACAGCGCAGCCCAACCTCGGTCTAGTCGCCACCGCCTTCCGCCGCCACGCTGAACTGCTCGTTGAGTTCTTCGAAGAGGAGGATCGCGCCTGCCGTGACATCCGCAAGCATGTCGCCTGGTATTTCAAGGGCTATGCAGTCGGCGGCGAGCTTCGCGCGAGCCTCGCGACCGTGCAATCCCTCGGGCAAATGGATGACCTGCTCGGGCAACTCGATCATGACCAGCCCTACCCCGGTGCCGACGCCGAGGGACAGCGCGGTCGTGCCGGCACCCCGAAGCACCCTTCTCTGCCGAACGGATGGCTGGACAGCCGCGAACTTCAGGAGACCCACCGCGCCGATCTCACCGAGGCCGAGTTGAGCACGAGCGGTGGCTGAGGTGCCGCCCGGCGCGGTGCCCGCGCATGCTGTGCCAACCAAGTACACCGCGGCCGACACCGAGCGCTGGTTTCCCGAGGAGCATTCGAGCCGCCGCAGCGACTTCGCGAGAGACCGCGCCCGCGTGGTGCATTCGAGCGCTCTGCGCCGACTCGCCGCCAAGACCCAGGTGCTCAGTCCGACGGCCGGGGTCGATTTCGCGCGCAACCGCCTCACCCATTCCCTTGAGGTGGCCCAGGTTGGTCGAGAACTCGGCGCAAGCCTCGGTCTCGACCCGGACGTCGTCGACACTGCGTGCCTCGCGCACGACCTCGGGCATCCGCCGTTCGGGCACAACGGCGAACGCGCGCTCAACGAGTGGGCCGCCGACATCGGCGGTTTCGAGGGCAATGCGCAGACGCTGCGCGTGCTCACCCGAATCGAGCCGAAAGTGTTCGGTCCCGACGGCGCGAGCTTCGGCCTCAACCTCACCCGGGCGAGCCTCGACGCGAGTTGCAAGTACCCCTGGCCCCGGTCGCAGGGCATCCCGGATCCCAGCGGTCGAAGCAAGTACGGCTTCTACGACGACGACCTCGCCGCGTTCGAGTGGCTGCGTGCGGGTGCGCCCGACAAGCGCCGCTGCATCGAGGCCGAGGTGATGGATTTCGCCGATGACATCGGATACTCGGTGCACGACTTCGAGGATGCAATCGTCGGCGGCTACATCGACGTCACCGCGCTCGGCGCCCGCGTCGATCACGATGAGCTCGTCAACTCGATGTTCAAGTGGATCGGCGGCGAGATCGATCACGACGAACTCATCGCGGCTTTCGACCGGCTCGACAGCCTGCCGTTCTGGATCGACCAGTGGGATGCCAGCAGGCAAGCTCACGGCCGACTCAAGAACCTGACCAGCCAGCTCATTGGCCGCTTCGTGGGTGCGGCAATCGAATCGACTCGGGATGCCCATGCCGGCAGCCTCGCGCGCTTCGGCGGCAGCCTCGTGATCCCGCGCTCCATTCAGGCCGAAATTGCGGTGCTAAAGGGAATCGTCGCTGCGTTCGTCATGTCGACCAATGCGCGCCGCCCGATCTACCGGCAGCAGCGCGATCTGCTGACCGAGCTCGCCGATGTACTGCTCTGGACCGGCCCGCGCAATCTGGACAGCGGTTTCGCCGCAGATTGGGAGGCTGCGGCCTCCGACGAGCAGCGCAAGCGAGCCGTCGTCGACCAGGTGGCATCCCTCACCGACCAGTCCGCGACGGCCTGGCACGAAAGGCTGGTGGGGTGACCATGGGTTGGCTCTTGCTCTCCGTCGGTGGCGGTCTCCTCATTGTGGCGTTCGTGTTCTTCCGCCAGGTGCAGGC
>SCSV01000370.1 GCA_004297555.1 Salinibacterium sp. | reverse complement strand
GAGTTGGCCTTGAAACACGCGCTGGACTGTTATCCTTCTAGCTCCTAGCGCCTCGCTCCCGGACGATCATCTCGAGCGCACGAGTCTCCTCGTCCGTGAGGTTTTGGCGAAGGTGACCGCCTGCCCGATCCACTTCGAGGAAGAAACCGTCTTCCGCAGTCCAACCCAGAACGACACGCCCACCACCTGGCAGCGCGCGCGCTACCAAGATCTTCGCGTCTTCGTGCGCCATAGGGCGATCGTAGTCGATCTCGGAAGAACGCTGCACCCGAACGATCGCCCTCGACCTTCGCGAACCTACCACTACTGTCAGATAATTTGGCCCAACCGCATGACCCGTGCGATCGGGGGGCATGGGCTACACGATGGACGCCGCCGCCGAGCGGCGACTGACGGGCTACTTCGAGCTGATCGGGGCGCACCTGCGGGACAAGCGGCAGCGTGCGTCGTACGCGATGTACGCTATCGGAATCCTCGGGGACGGGGACCGCAAGAGCTGCGAGCCGATCGCTGCACGTGCTTGTGGTGATGAGGCGACGACACACAACACGCACCATCGGCTGACGCACTTTCTCGCGGAGAGCCGATGGGCCGACGAGCCGGTGCGGCTGAGCGCCGCGCGGTACGCCATCGACGCGCTGAGCGAGCGGGAGCCCGTGACGGCTTGGATTATCGACGACACGGGATTTCTGAAGCAGGGAACCCACTCGGTGGGAGTTCAACGCCAGTACACCGGCTCGGCCGGCAAGACCGCGAACTGCCAGGTGGGCGTGAGTTTGTGCGTCGCGACGACGACCGAGCACGTGCCCATCGACTTTGAGCTGTACCTGCCTGAATCGTGGACCGAGGATCCCGCCCGACGTGCCGAGGCGAGCATCCCGACCGAGGTGAAGTTCGAGACCAAGATCGACCTGGCGCTGAAGATGATCGAGCGCGCTGCTCGTGCGAAATTGCCGGGTGAAATCGTGCTCGCAGACAGTGCCTACGGCGAGTCGTACCTCTTTCGCGAGACGGTACGGTTGCTCGGCCTCGACTACGCCGTCGGGGTTCATTCGCCGACGAAGGTATGGGTCGTGGACGCCCTCGGGCGCCGTCGAAATAACGCAACGTGCGTTGCCGAGTTGGCGGAATCGCTCGGGCCGCGAGCGTTTCGACGTGTGACCTGGCGAGAGGGGACCCAGCGCAAGCTGCACTCGCGTTTCTGTCTCCGCCGCGTAAAGGTCGCCTACAAGGACGGGCTTGACCCAAGCAGCCACGAGTGTTTGTGGTTGCTCATGGAGTGGCCCGAAGGCGAAGCGAAGGCGACGAGGTTCACCCTGACAACGCTTCCGCGTCGGATGAGCAAGAAGCAGCTCGTCCGCATCGTCAAGGAGCGCTGGCGGACCGAGAAGGCCTATGAAGAAATGAAGGGCGAATTCGGGCTTGATCACTTCGAGGGCCGCTCGTTTCCAGGCTGGCACCATCACATTAGCGTCGTCCTGAGCTGCTATGCGTTCGTCGTCGCCGAACGTTCGCGGCATTTTTCCCCCTCCGCTCCAAGGAAAGCAAAAGACGATTCGCTCCGCCGCGCGGCCTGAGCGACATTTCGAGGACTCTCTCCCCACCGTCCGCCGTGCCATGGCGCGGAAGATCGCCTCTTGGTTGCCTCGATGCCCATGGTGCCATCGACAGCATGAGCCCGAGCCAGCGGTGAAGGAAACTTCCTGACAGTAGTGCTAAGCAGGGCGAGCTCGGCGGCCAAATTGAGCGGCGCGAAAAACGAAAGTGGGGGGAGCCACGGATCCGGACATGCAGTACACAGCCGCG
>SCSV01000369.1 GCA_004297555.1 Salinibacterium sp. | reverse complement strand
ACCATGCCAGAAACGCCTGATATCAAGCCGCGATCACGCACCGTCACCGATGGCCTCGAAGCCACAACTTCTCGCGGAATGCTTCGCGCGGTGGGCATGGGCGACGAGGACTGGGACAAGCCCCAAATCGGCGTCGCAAGTTCCTGGAACGAGATCACCCCCTGCAACCTCTCCCTCGACCGCCTCGCCCAGGCCGCCAAAGAAGGCGTGCACGCGGGCGGCGGCTACCCGCTCCAGTTCGGCACGATCTCGGTTTCCGATGGCATCTCCATGGGCCACGAGGGCATGCACTTCTCCCTCGTCTCGCGCGAGGTCATTGCGGACTCGGTCGAGATCGTGATGCAGGCCGAGCGCCTCGATGGCTCGGTTCTGCTCGCCGGCTGCGACAAGTCGATTCCGGGGATGCTCATGGCGGCTGCCCGGCTCGATCTGGCATCCGTCTTCCTCTATGCCGGTTCGATCGCGCCCGGCTGGGTCAAGCTCAGCGATGGCACCGAGAAAGACATCACGATCATCGACTCCTTCGAGGCTGTCGGGGCGGTCAAGGCGGGCAAGATGAGCGTCGAGGACGCCAAGCGCATCGAGTGCACCTTTGCTCCCGGAGAAGGAGCCTGCGGTGGAATGTTCACCGCGAACACCATGTCCTCTGTTGCCGAGGCGCTCGGCATGGCACTTCCCGGCTCCGCGAGCCCGGGTGCGGCCGACCGCCGCCGTGACTACTACGCGCACCGTTCTGGCGAGGCCGTTGTCGGCATGCTAAAACGCGGGCACACCGCCCGCGACATCCTCACTAAAGACGCCTTCGAGAACGCGATCGCCGTCGCGATGGCGCTCGGCGGTTCGACCAACGTCGTGCTCCACTTGCTCGCGATCGCGCACGAGGCTGACGTCGAACTGACCCTCGACGACTTCAACCGCATCGGCGAGACCATCCCGCACGTGGGCGATCTCAAGCCTTTCGGCAAGTACGTCATGAACGACGTCGACCGCCACGGCGGCCTGCCCGTGCTGATGAAGGCATTGCTGGATGCCGGACTCCTGCACGGAGGTGCCCTCACCGTCACCGGCAAGACTGTCGCCGAGAACCTCGCCGAGCTGAACCCGCCCGCACTCGACGGCGAGGTGCTGCGCAAGCTCGACAACCCGATTCACGCCACCGGCGGGCTCACGATCCTGCGCGGCTCGCTCGCTCCAGAGGGCGCGGTCGTGAAGACTGCGGGCTTCGACCGCGCAAGCTTCGAAGGCCCCGCGCGGGTCTTCGAGCGCGAGCGAGCAGCCCTGGATGCCCTCACCGAAGGCAACATCGTTCCGGGCTCGGTTCTCGTGCTGCGCTACGAAGGGCCAAAGGGCGGCCCGGGCATGCGCGAGATGCTCGCCATCACGGCCGCCATCAAGGGAGCCGGCCTCGGCAAAGATGTACTACTCTTGACGGACGGTCGATTCTCAGGCGGCACAACCGGACTGTGCATCGGCCACATAGCTCCCGAAGCGGAGGACGCAGGTCCTATCGCCTTCGTGCGCGATGGTGATCTGATACGGGTCGATATCGCAGCTCGCACGCTTGACCTACTGGTCGAGCCTGCAGAGCTGGAAGCTCGCCGCAAAGGCTGGGCTCCCCTTCCACCGCGCTACACCCGTGGCGTCCTCGCGAAATACTCGAAGCTCGTGCGCTCCGCTGCGCAGGGTGCGGTCACCGGGTAGCTCGCGGGTC
>SCSV01000368.1 GCA_004297555.1 Salinibacterium sp. | reverse complement strand
CCACAGCGCTGATTTCAACGGTGCGCGCGCGTGAGCCAGAGAGCCTGGCCCGCGACGGCGACGCCGAGGCGGTGTCCTGAACGCTGTTGAAATTTGAGGCGGCGGTCTTCTTCGCCCCGATCGAAGATCGGGGTGCTTTGGAAGGAAACCGCCACCATGAAGAACCATGCCAAGAAGAAGTCCGTTCGCCAAGAGTCCACCGAGCAGCTCGCGTTCGCCGCGTTCCTGGGCGCCCGCGAGACGCTGCACGCCGCGGTGACGAGCGCAGGGATGACCGTGCTCGCCGCGATGCTGGAGGAGGAACGCACGGCCGTGTGCGGGCCGCGGTACCAGCGTGACCCGGATCGGCGCGCCTACCGAGCGGGGTCGACGCCGTCAGAGCTCGCGCTCGGGGGGCGGCTCGCGTCGGTTCGCCGACCGCGGGCACGAACGACGGACGGGAAGGAAGTTCGTCTCCCCACGTGGGAGCACTTCGCTGCGGCGGACGCGCTCACGAAGCGTGCGCGCGCTGATGCATCCCCTCATTTCGAAGCCTCCGGCGCAGGCCCCAGCTGAGCGAAGAATTGGCTGAGGAATCGATGCTCGCGCACGATCTGGTCGAAGGCGGTGATGAGGCGTTCGAACCACTCGTCGCGCATGTTTGGGAGGCACCCATACCAATACAGACCTTGCCGGTAGAGAGAGTGCGTACGGCGTTTCACCGTGTTGGCCTTGAGGTACATGTCGAGCCCCGAGGCTTCGCTGGCCGCGCCGAGCAGCGTGAGCAAGGTGTGCGCGACGGCGACCAGCAACAGCAGGCGGTCGCGCCGGCCGGCGTCGCGGATGTGTGTTGCACTGAGGCCGAGGCCGAAGTGCAGGTCCTTGGTGTCGCGGAAGGTTTCTTCGATCGTGAACCGGCGACCGTACAGCTTGACGACGTCGGACGCCTTCATGGCGCGCAGCGACGTCGCCAGGCACCACGACTCCTTCATCTTCTTCGCTCGCACGGTCACCACCGCGGGCACATCCGTCTTCTTGTTGGTCACCTGCGCGCCGACCAACATCTTGGCGTACCCGTTCGGTGCGACCCACTCCGCGCCCGGCTTCGCAGCTCCCTCGTGGGCGACCATGATGTTGTCGCGGAAGCGGATGACGTAGTCCCAGTTCACCGAGTCGAGCAGCTTGTAGAGTTCCTGCTTTCCAAAGCCCCGGTCAGCGAGCAGCGTCACGCCGACCTGCTCGGGGATCCACTCGTGCAACTTCTCGAGCAACTCCTCCTCGAGCTTCGTCTGTCGGTCCTTGAGTTGCGACTTCTTCACCGTCTTCCACATCAGCGGCATCGCGCGCCCGTGCGTCGTCACCAGGTACGCACACAGCGTCGTATGGTCGTCCTTCTCGAAGTCCGTCCAGTCCAGCGCGATCAGGATGCTGGGGTGGTCGCCGACCACGTACTGCACCCACAGCCGCAGCACCTCCTCCAGCTCGATGCCCCCGTTGCTGAGCAGCCGATCGACCTGCTTGATGCCGCTCTTGGGCTTCACCTCCGCGAGCTGCGCGTAGGCCTGGCCGATGGCATGAACCGAGAGCGTCGCCGCCGTCAGCACTCCTGCCACGCCGTTGGCCAGCGACAGCACGCGCAGCGTGTGCAGGTCGTCGCCGAACACCGTCTGCATGAACTCTCGGGCGTGAGCCAAGCCGAGCAGTTTACGCGCGCTCTTGGGGCGTGGCAGCAGGGACCGAAGGACGCGACGGGGAACCAGCGAGGAGGGCTTCTTCATGCGCCCACGAACCACCGATCGACCCAATGGATTCCCACGCCGCAGACGCCGTGCGCGTCGGCCCGGGACGTCGTCGTCAGCAACCCGCGTGAAGTCGATCACCTACGTCGCTTCCATGATGCGCCACTTGAGGGGATCCCTCAGGTCCCCGTCTCGTCAAGACACTGTCGCACGCGGGAAATGGGGTGGTCATCGTGCGTAGTGTCGAGTGCCGCGGCGCTCGCCGGCGTCCAGGGCGAGCGCGCTACGCGCGACGCCTTCGGCGTCCCTGGACCCCGGCTCGACGACGCGGCGGAGCGCAATTGCGCGCCGCAGGGCACACCCTGCGACGCTGGATGCGACGCCGGGCGGGTACTGCGGAGCGCGAGATGGTTCATGCCGCCAGCGCCTCCTTGGGCGGCTGAGGTGCGTGCGATTGCCTGACTTCGTGCGGCGTCCGGTACCCGAGCGCCTGGTGCGGGCGGCGCTGGTTGTACACGGGCAGCCAGGCTGCGACCGCGGCCTTCACGTCCGCGACGGTGTCGAAGTCGCGCAGCCACAGCACCTCCTCCTTGAGCGTGCGGATGAAGCGCTCCGCCACGGCGTTGCCGGTCGGGCGTCCGATCGGAGCGAAGGTGTGGTCGACGCGCCAGGCAGCGCACAGGTCCCGCGCGTCGCCGCCGGTGAACTGGGGGCCGTGGTCGGTGCGCCACTCGAGCCCGTCCGGCACGTTCTCCACGCTGCCGAACTGCGCCACGAGCGCGAGGCGCATCGACTCCAGCAGCGTCGCGGCGTCCTGCTCCTTGGCGACGACGACCTCGAGCGCGCTGCGGCACCCGCAGTCGACCGTGGGCGTCACGCCGACCCAGCCGTCATGGGCCGTGTAGACGGTCGTCATGTCCGTCGCCCACAGCCGGTTCGGCAGCTCGACGGCCACGGTCG
>SCSV01000367.1 GCA_004297555.1 Salinibacterium sp. | reverse complement strand
GCCCAGGCTCGAGACCTGCGTGATCGTGAAGGTCGACGGCGCCAGCGACAAGTACAGCGAGCTCATCGCGGCCACCCCCGACTTGCCGGTGCCGAACTACAACCCCGACGGCTACGACGCGATGCGGGCGCCGAGCTACGGCCGGTTCGAGAAGTGGACGCCCTACGCGCGACGCACCTACGGCGGCCGTGACGTCGATGGGCAGGTGCCGCTCGAGCAGCACCTCTCGGCGAAGCATGCCGAGGTGGTGCCGGCGATCGTGCAGCAGCAGACGTAGGCCATGCCGGAGCGCGAACACCTCGACCGCTGGAACGCGACGCGCGGCAAGAAGGGATCGAAGGGCCCTTCGACGATCGACCTCATCCAGCGTGAGGCCAAGAAGTACGGAGCGACGCTCGAGACCGAAGGGCACGGCGGCGTGCCGCCGAAGCTCTCGCTCAAGGTGTGGCGGAAGTTCGGCTACCAGTGCGCGCGGTGCGGCACCAGGAAGCGCCTCACGCTCCATCACAAGGGCGGCGTGGTCGATTCCGAGAGGCTCGACGAGATGGGCCACGCCATGACGGCCGACAACCTCGCGGTGCTCTGCGCCAAGTGCCACGACTTCGTGCACGACCAGGCGCGCAAGAAAGGGATCGACAGCCAACAGGTGAAGCCGAAAGGTGACGGCGGACCTGGACTCAAGCCGAAGGAGATCGAGCGGCGCCGAAAGCAGGGTCGGGCTCGACCTGGGCTTTGAGCCGGTATCGCGGGATCTGCTGGAAGCGGTCGACGTAGACGATTTCGATCTGCCCCTCGACCACCAGCGCGTCGAGCCGTTCCTGCAGAACGCTCGTGAACTCTTCGCGCGACAGCCAAAGCCGCAGAGGATGCGCGAATCCATTCACGATCATCCGGAGAGGCAGCCCGTATTCCGTCTCGGTCTTCAGGTATTCGACCAGGTCCTCGTCGATCGGCTGAAGGTCAGGCATGCGGGATCATCGCGCGATGATCGGTCGACATGCACGTCGACATCGCGGCCATCCAACATCTCCCAGACTTCACCGTAGATGAGCGCCAGGACCGCTTCCTCGTAAAGCCGTCGAAGCTCAAGCACACCTGGGAACCGCACGAGCTCCACTTGCGCTCGTTGCTCCTCGATCGCGACGGCACCGTTCTGTCGGCCGGCTTCCCGAAGTTTTTCAACTACGGAGAGAACAGCTACGACGATGCCGTTGTGGATGAGCTGCTCGGGACTTCGACGGCGACCTTCACCGAGAAGCTCGATGGCAGCCTGATCATCCGCAGCATCATCGACGGTCGTGTCCACCTGCGTACGCGCGGCAACCACGACCTCGGCGAGATGTTCGCCGACGTACGCGACTTCGCGGCCGCGACCTATCGAGACATCCTCGCTCCGACGATCGGCGCTCCGGAGAGCTCGTACCTCTTCGAGTACACGGCGCCCGACAACCAAATCGTCCTCTCGTACCGAGAACGTCGCCTGACCTTTCTCGGCCGCATCGACCACGCGACGATCAGCTTCTTCGACGACATTTGTCCGTTCTCGACGCCCAGCGTCCGCACCGTGCCGCTCTTGGCTCAAAGCGGCCGTGACGCGCACGCGCTGGTCATGCCGCAAGAACGGACCGAGGGCGTGGTTGCGTGGCTTCGCCGGAAGGACGGCTCGATCCACCTCTCGAAGTTCAAGAGCGCCTGGTATCTCCGTGCGCACGCCCTCAGGTCCTTCGCCACGCCGGAGCGGATTCGCGACTATGCCTGGGCCAACGGGTTTGAGACGACACAGGCCTTCATCCAAGGCCTGATGCGCGACGGAGTCGACTTCGAGACCGCGAAGGACAAAGCACCGCTCTTCGATGCCTACATCGCGGCGCGCGATACCCGACAACGAGAGCTGGACGCGGCCACGGTCCGCGCCGAACCCATCCGGGCGCTACCCGATCGCAAGACGAAGGCCCTCGCGCTTCAGAGCGACCCGGCGCTGAAGCCCTTCTTCTCGGCGCTCATCTACTGGGTGAGCGATGACGACGAGCGCTTCGACGAGCTGCGCCAGGCCCACGCTCTGGGACTCTCGACGGCGCAGTTCCGAAACCTCGAGGCGACGAAGGCAGACGCGTCGCAGCTCGTGCTCGATCTCGAGTCCGCGCTTCGGGACGACGGCTGAGCCGGTGCGATGATCGACATCAGGACCGCGCAATGCCTGAACGGGCAGAGGAGCAGTGATCTTGCAAAGCCACGGAAGGGACCTACTGCTGGAGCGGCTCAAGAGGGGCGAGATCGAGCCGCTTGATGCGCACTTCATCGAGAAAGATCTTCGCGAAGCTCGCACGGCGGCTCCAGTCGAAGCGGACCCGCTCGTTGATCGGCTCAACGAGGCCGCCGAGATCGCGGCGGAGACCTTCAAGAGGAAGGTTGAAGCGGCGCAGGCCGCCGCTGCATCGCCGGACAGGCGCGACCCGCGGAACGACGACCTCTTCGCCGCGGTCCAGGCTCGGCGAGTACCGACCGCCGCCCTCTCCGCCGACGCGTCTTCGCTCGATCGCGAGCGCGTTGCGGCCGCGCAGGCGAAGCGGGAGCGCCGCCGTTTACGGAACCTCGCGCGCTAACGGGTAGCGTCGCCCTGTGGCCGGCCTCGCCGAGAAGATCTTCCGGCTCCATCTCAGCCAACTTCAGCGCGCGACCGTGCGACACGGGATCGCTGGCTTCCGAGAGCTCTATGGGCGGTCGAAGACCTCCCTCGAATCCCGGCTCCGGGCAAACAGCGGCTCCGAGGACGGGCTGACGCCGGTCGCTCTCCGGGCGTTGCTGCTCCAGGTCGACGCGATACTCGGCGAGCTCGGCGACGACTTCGAGGCGCACCTGCACGACACCGGCGCACTCGCCGCCCGCCTCGGGGCACGGCACGGGCTCGACGAATTCAAGCTCCTCGAACGCCACTACAAGGGCACCGAGCCCGTTCTCGACGTCGAACGCGCCGCGGTGTTCGAGGGGCTCGTCGCTGACACCCACAGCTCGCTCCTCCGTCGCTACCAGCGCGTGTCGAGGACCTGGGGCGCGCAGGCCATCGGGCAGATCGAGCAGCGTCTCTCGGTCTCCGCGATGACGGGCATGGGGCTACACGAGGCGGTTGGTGGCGTCGTCGAGGCCGGCGGGATCCTCGACAGCGAATGGTGGAAGGGCGAGCGCATCGTTCGCACGGAGATGGCCTACGCCCACGGGGCGACGAAGCACGCGGCTCTGGAGCGGATCCGCGACGACCAGGCGCCCGCGCTCCAGAAGAAGCTCCTCGAGATGGTGGACGACGATCGGGTCGGGGACGACTCGCTTCTCATCCACGGCCAGGCAGTCAACGTCGACGAGCCGTTCACCTGGAAGAAGCGGGTCGGCAAAGGGTGGGCGACCGAGGCATTCATGTTCCCCCCCAACCGCCCCAACGATCGGGCGGTGGTCGTGCCTTGGAATCCAGACTGGCCCGAGAGCGAGGAGGAGCGCCCGCTTTCGCTCGCCGAGCTGCGGAGCGCGCCGCCGACGCGATGGCGCCATACGCCCGGCGTCGATGTACCGCCGGGTCACGTCCCCGGTCGCTCGTACCTCTCCCGCGGCGGGTTGACGACTGCAAAGACCGAGACCCGCGCGATCTTGCCGCCGCCGGCGCCATCGGCGATCGCGGAGGCATCGCCACCAATCACGCAAGAGGCCTTCGCCGATCCTCTGCCAGCCCCGAAATCGGCTGCGCGCAGCGTCGCAGCCGAAGCCGTCGCAGTCCCGCCGGAGCTCGTCGCAGGCAACCCGCCGAAGCAGGCCGGCATCGTGGTCGAACAAGCAGCGCGAAGAGTCGCGGCCACCCTATTCGGGCGCGTGCTTGCGGACGAGGACCTCGCTTCGCTCGTTGGGATGACAGAGGGGGGGATGCGACTCTTCGCGCTGCTTGTTCGACCACGATGCCGGCCTGCTTCGGCGGGTTGCCTGCGACGAGCTCCGGC
>SCSV01000366.1 GCA_004297555.1 Salinibacterium sp. | reverse complement strand
CTGGCGCGACCGGCGCGAGCAGGTCGAGCGAGGTGGCGAAGAGCTCGGCAACGATCGCGGCGAGATCGGGATGCTGCGGCTCAGCATCCGCGTGCGCATGCGCGAGAGCCGCGGCGAGCTCTTCGCCACCTCGCTCGACCTGCTCGCGCCGGTCGCGCCAGGCCTCCAGCACCGCCTCGAGCACTTGCCGGAATGAAGGAAGCCCCTGCCGATCCTCGGGAGGCCAGTAGGTGCCGGCGAAGAAGGCACGGCCTTGGGGAGTGACGAACACGTTGAGCGGCCAGCCGAGGTTGGGCGTGAACGCGCTCGCGGCGGCCAGGTAGGTGGCGTCGACCTCGGCGTGCTCCTCGCGGTCGACCTTGATCGCCACGAAGTTCTCGTTGAGAAACTCGGCGAGCACCGGGTCGCTGAAACTCTCGCGTGCCATGACGTGGCACCAGTGGCACGTCGAATAGCCGATCGAGACCAGCACCGGCACATCCCGCTGCTCCGCTTCGGCGAAAGGCTCCGGCCCCCACTCGCGCCAGTCGACCGGATTATCGGCGTGGGAGCGCAGGTAAGGGCTCGGCGCGTTGGCCAAGCGGTTGGGCATGCGCCCCCCTACTGGTTGGTGTTGGTGTCCGGGTCTAGGCCGACGCGCATGCCCTGATCGAGGGCGTCGATCGACGCCATTTCGTCGGAGGTCAGTTCGAAGCCGAAGACGTCGAAGTTCTGCGCCATCCGCTCGCGGGAGCTCGACTTGGGGAACAGGATGATGCCGTTCTGCAGGTGCCAGCGGATCACTACCTGAGCCGCGCTGACACCGTGGGCGGCGACGATATCGGCGAGCGGGGGCATCCCGAACAGGTCGTACTTGCCCTGCCCGAGCGGGCCCCAGGCTTCGATCGCAATGCCCTTGGACTTACCGAATTCGCGCAGCTCGCGCTGTGCGAAGGCGGGGTGCAATTCGATCTGGTCGACGGCGGGCACGGTGCCGCTCGCGGCGATGATGCGCTCGATGTGCGCAATTGTGAAGTTGGAGACACCGATCGAGCGGGTCTTTCCCGCGGACTTCATCTCCTCCAGCGCGAGCCAGGTCTCGACGTAGAGGTCGAGGTCGGGGCGCGGCCAGTGGATGAGGTACAGGTCGACGTAGTCGAGGCCGAGCTTCTCCAGGCTGGCGTCCATCGCCGTATGTGCTGCTTTGGTGCCGTGATCGCTGTTCCACAGCTTGGTGGTCACGAAGATCTCTTCGCGCGGGATGCCCGAGGCCGCGATCGCGCGGCCAACCTCTTGTTCGTTGTGGTACGCCGCCGCCGTGTCGATGTGCCGGTACCCGACCTCGAGTGCCTCCAGAACGATCCGCTCCGCTTGGCCGGGGGCGACCTTGAAAACGCCGAAGCCGAGCTGGGGAATCTGGTTGCCGTCGTTGAGGGCGATCATGGGTACCGTCATGGTTCCAACTTAGCGCGACGGCCGGGGCCGACTTTTCACCAACCGTTTCGGAGGATGACACGCCGCGCGAGCACCTCGCGCAGGTGCGCTGACCGGCGTGTCATCCTCCGAAACGGTTGGTGAAAAGTCGGCCCCGGCCGTCGCGCTAAGTTGGAACCATGACGGTACCCATGATCGCCCTCAACGACGGCAACCAGATTCCCCAGCTC
>SCSV01000365.1 GCA_004297555.1 Salinibacterium sp. | reverse complement strand
GGCCGACGCTGCGGTCTACCTCGACCGGGGCGTGACCGCCTCGCAAGAAAAGATTGAGGCGACGAAAGCAACCGCGCGACCCTGGCGCATCCGGTCAAGCAAAGTGGATGCGCTTCGCGCGGCGCTTGTCAGCGCCGGGTTCGCCGTCGACGCCATCACCGAAGATCGCACCGAACTGCTGGTGCCGGTACTCGGGGAAGACGCGGCGACGGAGCTGCTGGCCAAACTCGTGCGCGCCAATGTGCCGATCAGCGCGTTCTCTCCTGCAGTTGGAGATCTCGAACACACCTTCCTCGATCTGAACAAGGGCAGCGAGAAATGAAGCAATTCATCCAAGGAACCGGCGTCGTTCTCGAACTCGAATTGCGCCAACGCATGCGGGCTGTTGCCTGGTATGTGCTCATTGGCGTGTTCGTCGTCTTAGTGATCATCGTCACGGTGCTGTCGGATCTGGCCTATCAAGGGTTCGCCCAAGGAACAGACGACGAAGGCGGCCTCGTCTTCTCAATCGTGATCTATTTCGTGTTGCTTCTCGGCACTCTCGTCGCGCCAGCGCTCAGCGGCAACGCGATCAATGGGGATCGGGATGCCGGCACACTTGCCACCACGCAGGTCACTCTGGTCAGCACGTGGCAGTTGCTCACGGGCAAGTTCCTCGCGGCCTGGGTCATGGCTCTCACGTTCTTGATCGCCGCGACACCGTGTTTGATCTTCGCCGCCTGGCGCGGCGGCCTCGGCGCCGACACTGTCGTCGTCTCGATTCTCGTGCTCGCGTTCGAACTCGGGGTTGTCGCGGCGATTGGGGTCGGCCTCTCGGCACTTATTTCCCGCCCGCTGTTCTCGATCGTGCTCGCCTACCTCGCGGTCGCGGCCATTAGCATAGGCACGCTCATCGCATTCATGCTTGGTGGTGCCGCGACCCAAGTCACTGTGACCTACAAGTACTACTCCGCCAGCGACTACAACTCAGAGGGCGTGGGTACGAATTGCGCCACTGCGCCCGAAGTCTCCCGGCAACAGGCCGGCCGTTTCGACTTGTTCTGGGGAGCGCTCGTCGCGAACCCGTATGTGATTCTGGGCGACGCCGTGCCCTCGCACTACAACCGGGACGGGTATCCGACCGACCTATTCGGCGAGATCAAGTACGGTGTGCGTTCCGCGCAAGTCGCGCCCAAGACCGAGGTCAGTTACAGCGATTGCGAGGAGATCACCGACGAGGGGCCCAACCTCAAGAAGCTCGAGAAGACGACAAGCCCAGGGTGGCCGGTCGGACTCACGATTCACGCACTCCTTGCGGGCGGCGCGCTCATCGGCGCGTGGGCACGCATCAAGACTCCCGCCGGCCGACTCACGCGGGGCAGCCGCGTGGCATAGTGGGCGGCGAGCAGCCCTCACCGGCTCAACTACTCCGGTAGGTTCGTGCGCATGAGAACGATCCCCTCCACGATGGACATTCAGATCGTGGCCGAGATCGATGCCCGCCTGGCTGGCGTTTCGATCGAGAACTCGGTGAGCATCCCGTGGGCGATCGAGAGTGGCAGCCGTGCCTGGGGCTTTCCCTCGCCGGACTCGGACTATGACTGTCGTTTCATCTACCTTCGAACCCGCGATTCATACCTTTCGCCCTGGGCCGGGCGCGACGTCATCGAAACCCCACTCGATTCGATATTCGATGTCAACGGCTGGGACCTCGCCAAGGCGCTTCGACTCATGGTTAAGGGCAACGCAACAGTGACCGAGTGGCTGCGGTCCCCGATCATCTACTTCGGCGTTGAGGCTTTTCGAGATGGGATGCTCGAGCTCGCGGCAACCGTCCATGACCGAAGTCTGGCGGGCCGACACTATCTGCACGTCGGTCAACAGCAACTGGACAAGCACCGGGACGACGTCTCGTTCAAGCGAATCTTCTACGCGCTGCGCCCGGCCGTGACGCTGCGCTGGTTGCGCGAGAACCCGGACTCGGGCGTGCCGCCCATGGACCTGCAGACCCTCGTCGACGAAGTCGACGTCGCGAACGCGTTCACAGAGCAGGTCGCCGAGCTCGTTGCGCTGAAGGCGCTCACGCGGGAGATGGGCGCAGGCGCGGTGCCCACGTCACTACTCTCGTTCATCACCAAGGAACTTGAGCTCGCGACCGAACGCTACGAGGCCGCCGAACTCGTGCCGCGCGCAGAGTCGATCAAGAAATGCGATGCGTTCTTTCTCCGCGCGCTCGACGAGTTCGGGTAATTCCTCTGCGACACGATCTCCTCTCGCGCTGCCGCGCGGTTTTCGTGTACTGTCGGTCTCCGCGCCACTCGGCGCCGCACATCAAATTGGAAGGAGCGAATCGTGAGCGACAAATTGCCCACCACCTCGCCGCGCTATCAGCGCGCCTTCCAAGAACTCATTTTCGTGCGGGTTCACTAGCCGACTTCGCGTCGCCGCCCCGCACCCAATGAGGTCCGGGGCTTTTTTGTGCCCACTTGTTGCTGCAGCTGCAAACAGCCAGCCCCGGATGCCCCCGCCGCCGCTCTCGCGCCTGATCAGCGCACTCGCGCCGGTGCATCCCGAAAAGATACGAATAGAAAAGAAAAAGACATGGAGAAGATCACGAACCGCCTGCTGAACTGGGCGAGCTTGCTCGAGCCGAACACGCTCGAGCAGGCGCGCACGGCGTCACGCATGCCGTTCATCTACCCGCACCTGGCTTTGATGCCGGATGCCCACCTTGGGCTCGGTGCAACTGTCGGCTCGGTCATCCCGACTGTCGGGGCGATCATGCCGGCCGCCGTCGGAGTCGACATCGGCTGCGGAATGATCGCGGTCAAGACGCAGTGGAACGCCGACGACATTGCTGCGACCAGGCGGCCGCTGAAGGCGCTGCGCGAGCAGATCGAGCGGGCCATCCCCCTGTCGGCCGGTCGCAACAACAGCAAGGTGGTCGCGACGGCCGAGCCTCGCATCGCCGCGCTCACCGCGGAGGCGGAGGCCATCGGGCTGCGGCCAGAGGATTACACGAAGTCGTGGACGCTGCAGCTGGGTTCGCTCGGCAGTGGAAACCACTTCATCGAGGTGAGCCTTGATGAGGCCGAGAACGTGTGGCTGTTCCTGCACTCCGGAAGCCGGGGCGTGGGCAACCGCATCGCGGGGCATCACATCAAGATCGCGCAGGCCCTGATGGAGCGCTACTGGATCAGCCTGCCCGACCGCGACCTCGCCTACCTGGTGGAGGGAACGGCCGAGTTCGACCGGTACATCGCCGACCTGCGGTGGGCACAGCACTTCGCTCTGCTCAACCGTGAGGAGATGATGGATCGGGTGATCCGGCAGGTGTCCGAGCACTTCGGTGCCGAGGTCGAGGAGCAGGAGAGAATCAATACTCACCACAACTTCACCGAGCACGAGCGGCACTTCGGCAAGGACGTCTGGCTCTCCCGCAAGGGTGCGATCTCGGCGAAGGCCGAGGAGCCGGGCCTGATTCCGGGATCGATGGGCACAGCCTCGTACGTCGTCACCGGTCTCGGCAACAAGCTCGCGCTTGAGTCGTCACCACACGGCGCCGGTCGGCAGTTCTCGCGGTCGGCGGCACGCAAGACGTTCACGCACGAGCAGCTGCGGGAGGCGATGGTCGGAATCGAGTTCCGCGACACGGATGCGTTCGTGGACGAGATTCCCCAGGCCTACAAGGACATCGACCAGGTGATGGCGGATGCCCGTGACCTGGTATCGGTGCGGCACACGCTGCGCCAGATCCTGAACGTCAAGGGCGACTAGCACGAGCCGTCCGTCGCGACACGCGGCGGGCGGCTCGATGCGCCTCTCGGCTCAGCTGAGCAGCGACGCAGCATCCCGATCGAGAAAAACCTGCAGCGACGGATGCCCCTGCAGGAGCGACGCCGGCACGTCGACGGTCTCGCGCCCCTGCACTGCTGCCCGCACCGCCTCGGCCTTACGCAGCCCATTCGCCAACAGGACGATGTTGCGCGCCTCGAGAATCGTGCCGATTCCCTGGCTGACCGCCCGGGGCGGCACCGGCTCGGGGGTGAAGAAGCGCGCATTTGCGGCGAGGGTTTCGGGGGCCAGCATGACGATTCGCGTTCGCGAGTCTTTGGGTGAACCGGGTTCGTTGAACCCGATGTGGCCATTCACGCCGATGCCGACCACTTGCACATCGACTCCCCCGGCAGCGGCGATTGCCGTCTCGTACTCGGCCGCATCCGCCATGACCCTTTTCTCAGTGCCGATGCCGTTGGGTACCGACACCGCGGCCTCGTGGAGGCCGAAGGGCAGCGTGATCTCGCGGTGTACCACGGAATGAAAACTGTCCGGACGGGCGGGGTCAAGCCCCAGGTACTCATCGAGCGCGAAGACCCGCAGGTGGGAAACATCAACGCTGTCGCGCACCAACTCGCGCAGGGCCGCGTACATGCGAAGCGGCGACTCACCCGTCGCCACTCCGAGCACGGGGTTCGGACGTTGCCGCAGGATAGCGGCGACCAGAACCGCCGCTCGCGCACCCGCTTCTTCTGGGGTGTCGCAGACAATGACGTTCATGCCCCTGCAGCCACCCAGGTTTGCTCCAGCACCATCGTGCGGAACCGCTCAAGCGCATCGTCGTCAGATCCCGCTGTCTCAAGCGCTGCCAAGCCAGCACCAAGAATGGGCGGACTCGTCACGAGCACCGGCTCGGCGTGCGGCGCGCGCTCGACGAGTCCGGTTGTCACGCCGGCCAGGAGTCGCTCGTTCTGCGAGGCAAGCACGCCCCCGCCGAGAACCACGGGCACCCGGACATCCTGAAGCTGCAGCCGGTTGATCGCTGCCGAGGCGAGCAACACGATTTCGAGCGCCTGAGTGTCGACCACGGATTGCGCGACGACATCGCCGGCATCCGAGGTTTCAAACAGCACCGGGCACAACCGCGAAAACGTTTCCGGCCCGAGACGGCCGAAATGAAGGGCCTCCGTCACCGCCCAGACCGAATCGAGTCCGAGGGCCGCGGGCACGGTTTTCGTGAGCAGCGTTGGCTCGCCGCGTCCATCGTCGGCGCGAGCAGCGAACCAGAGAGCCTTTCGCCCGAGGAAGGGCCCACCGCCCCAGTCACCGGAGATCTCGCCGATTGCGGGGAACCGCGCGGTGGCCCCATCGGCGCGCACCCCGATCGCGTTGATGCCGGTGCCGCAGACGACGGCGACCGCGTCGGTGCTTCGTGTCCCCGCGCGCAGTAGGGCGAAGAGGTCATTGTCGATCACGGCGGCATCCCAGGACTCCAGAACGTCATGGGCCTCGGCCAATTCGACCGGGAGGTCAAGACCGGAGAGGTAGACGTGCGTGGCGAGGACGCGTCGTCCGTGCACTGCCTCGAGGGCGCTGCGCCGGAGCGACTCGAGCACTGACAGGGCGCGCGGCCAACCGAGCACTTGTGGGCTCGAGCTCGGACCGCGCAAGTGTGCGAGCAGCTCGCCATCCGGAGCGATCGCGACGATGTCGGTCTTGCTGCCGCCGCCATCGACCGCGAGAATCACGCCGTCGTCGACACCGGTCATTTTGTCCACTCCAGGTGATCCGCGTTCTCGGCGATGAGGGCATCCGTCAGCTTCTCGGCCTTGTCGAACTGACCGACCAGGGGGTGCGCAAGCATCGCACGCACCACGCGGTCCCGGCCACCGTGCGCCGCGGCCTCGAGCGCGAGCCGCTCATAGCCGGCAACGTGCGCAATCAGGCCGCGGATGTCGTCCGGCAGCGGTGCAATCGGCAGCGCTGTGAGTCCCGCGGCCCGCACCGTCGTTGGAACTTCGATGACGTGATCGTCTGGCAGAAACGGCATCGTGCCGTCATTGCGCACATTGAGAATCTGAGTGTCGCCGCGGTCGGCAGTGAGAGAGGCGAGCACGTCGACGGCCGCTTCGGAGTAGTAGGCGCCGCCTCGCTTTTCGAGCTCTGCCGGCTTGGTGTCTTGCGTCTCATCCGCGTAGGCGGCGAGGAGAGTCTGTTCCGAGGCGGCGACCACTTGAGCTCGCGGCGGCGCGAAGACCTGCTCCCGGAACACCTCGTCGTGGGCGTAGTAGTAGCGCAGGTAGTACGAGGGAATCGCCCCGATCATTGCGAGCAGCGCGGGCGGCATCTCGACGCTCGCGGCCGTCTCCTCTAGTTGCTCGCTGAGCAACGTCGGCAAGACATCGACCCCATCAACATGGATGCCCCTCTCCCAGGTCAAATGGTTCAGCCCGACATGATCGAGCCGCACCTGTGACGCGTCGACACTGAACTGCTCGGCGAAGTGGCGCTGGAAGCCGATCGCCACGTTGCACAGTCCAACCGCGCGGTGGCCTTCGTTGAGCAGGGCACGGGTCACGATACCGACGGGGTTCGTGAAGTCGACCAGCCAGGCACCCGGTTTCGCCACAGCGCGTGCCGTTTCGGCGGCCTTCAGCATCACGGGCACGGTTCGCAGCGCTTTCGCGAAACCGCCCGGGCCGGTCGTCTCCTGGCCGATGCAGCACACACCATGCGGAAACGTCTCGTCCCCGAAGCGGGCCTGCTGGCCACCGACCCGCAATTGGAACAGCACCGCATCGGCATCGGCTGCGCCGCGTCCAAGGTCCGCAGTCGCGTGGATGACCGCGGGATGCCCCGCCCGAGCGAGCATCCGCCGACCGAATGCGGCGATGAGCTCGCGGCGCTCTTCATTGGGGTCCACCAGCCAGAGCTCATCGATAGCGAGGGTGTCGCGCAAGCGCGCAAAGCCATCGATGAGTTCTGGCGTGTAGGTGGACCCACCGCCGACGATCGCCAATTTCATTGCTAGCCCTTCACTCCGCTGAGCGCGATGCCCTCGACGAAGGCCTTCTGCGCGAAATAGAACACGACAACGACCGGAAGCATCACGATTACGGTGAGCGCCATCGTGCTCGCCCAGTCAGTGCCATGGATACCTCGGAAAGTCGCCAAGCCATACGACACTGGCCACGCTGCCTGGTTCTCCGACGCATAGAGCAGCGGGCCGTAGTAGTCGTTCCACGATTGGAAGAACATGAAGATTCCCGCCGCGGCGATGCCCGGCCGCGCCATTGGGATCATCACGCGCCACAGAACGGCCCATTCACTGCAGCCGTCGATGCGGGCGGCGTTGGCGAAATCGCTCGGAATGGTCAGGAAGAACTGCCGCAAGAGGAACACCGAGAAGGCGTCGCCGAGCAGGTTCGGCAGGATGAGCGGCCAGAGTGTTCCGGTCAGGTGCAGCTGGGTCCAGAGCACGTACACGGGCACCGCGGTGACTTGGGGTGGCAACAGCATCGCGATGACGATCGCGTAGAAGATGGCGTTCGCGCCGCGAAAGCGAATCTTGGCGAGCACGTAACCGGCAGGCACCGAGGAGATCAACATGAAGGCGGTGGCCAGCACCGCATAGAGCGCCGAGTTGCCGAACCACGTGAGCACGGGCACGTCGTTGAAGATGTGCGAGTAGTTCTGCCAGTCGAGGCTGTGCGGGATGAGATCGCTGGTGAGCGCTTGCGCCGGTGACATGAAGGAGGTGAAAATCACGAACACCACGGGCACGATAAAGAGCACCCCGAGGGCGAGCAGGAGAGCGTTTTCAGCAATCCAGATCAGCGCGCCGTCGACGCTTCTGGCTTTGCGCCGCTTCACGAGAGGTCGCGGCACTTCCGGCGCATTGGTGAGTACGCCGCCGGCGATGTTCGCGCCCGCGGAAGCCATCCCAGTGACGTCTTCGCTCACGACGTCTCCTCCGGAGTGAAGGCGCGAACCCGGCGCATCGCGAACATCAGGACAGTGCCGGCGACGAGAAAGAGCACGACGGCGAGCGCGGATGCGTAGCCGAGCTGATAGTTGCCGAACCCGCGGATGTAGAGCCACTCGGTGTAGGTGAGCAGGGAACCGAGCGGATAGCCCATCGTCGCTCCGGGCCCCTCACCGATCGAGGCCCGCCCACTGGCAACCGAGGATGCGACCGCTGCTTCGGTGAAATATTGCAAAGCGGCGATTACCCCGGTGACGGCGGCGAAGCCAATCACGGGCCGCATTGTGGGCAGCGTGATGTACCAAACCTGTTGCCAACCGCTCGCGCCATCGATCGCAGTCGCCTCATAGAGCTCCCGCGGCACGTCGAGCATTCCAGCGAGCAGGATGATCATGATGTCGCCCATCACCCAGATCCCCAGAATTACGAGCGAGGGCTTGGCAAGGTTCGGGTCGTTGAACCAGAGCGGCCCATCTATTCCGAAAAAACGCAGAACCACGTTGACCGGACCACTGCCTGGGTTGAACAGAAAGACGAAGGCAACCACGCTCGCCACCGGTGGAACCAAGGCCGGCAAGTAGAACACGGTGCGCCAGAATCCGGATGCCCGCTTCACGCGAACTAAGAGGCCCGCCACTCCCAGTGCGGTCAGGATCTTGATCGGGGTCAGGATCAGCACGAAGAAAAGGGTGTTGAGAGCTGCGCTACCCACGAGGGGATCCTTGGTGAACAGAAAGATGTAGTTCGTGAAACCGGTGAACGCGGGCGCCGTAAATAGGTCGAAACTCGTGAACGAGAAGTAGACGGATGCGATAAGCGGATATACGTAGAAGACGAGCAACCCGGCGACCATCGGTCCCACCATGCTGACCACGACGAGCCTTCGCCGGCGGGTGCGAGCTCGCGCACCCGGCCGGCGTTTCGCCGTCACGATCAATCGGGTGGGCCCGGGTTTGTTGGCAATCGAGGCCAAACGGGAGGACCCGACTTCGGGTGCCGGGTCCTCCCTCCGGGGGGCTTGAGCAGACAAGGCCTACTAGCCTGCCAAATCGAGCGCATCATTGATTTGCTTGTCGAGCTTGACCAGCCCGGCTTGCAGATCAGGTACGTCACCACTTTGATACTTGGTCCAGAAGTCCAGCATTGCCGGCACATAGGCATCGCCGTCTTTAGTCGCTGGCTGGGTGATCGTCTTCGGGTTCAGCGCGATGTCGATGAACACCTGATACTGGGGACTCACCTCAAGGTCTGGCGAGTTGAGCGCTGCCGTCGTGGTCGGCACGTTCTTCAAACCGTTTGCCATCTTGACGACTTCGTTAGTGTTCAGCGCGAGGTACTTGATGAGCGCCCACGCGAGTTCCTTGTTCTGGGAGCCCTTCGCGATGCCGATCACATTGCCGCCCATCGACCCGCTTCCGTACAGCTCGGGCTGGTCATCAGCAACCGGGACCGGCGCTGCGCCATAGTTCAAGTTCGGGGCCTGGTCGTCAATGAACGCCGTGCGGTATTCACCGTCGATCTCGAT
>SCSV01000364.1 GCA_004297555.1 Salinibacterium sp. | reverse complement strand
ATCTGTCGACCGCGACGGCGGGATGCTCGCGACCCCCGGGCTTCGGGCTGCACTCGCCGCGGCCTAGCACGAGCGACGACGTCGTGCCCGAGCGGATCGAATGGAACGTCATCAGGATCCTCGCCGGCGCCGAAAACAGCGAACCGAATCGCCGAGTTGCGGATGCTGCTGACATTGGCGGCCTCTCCGCGTAGGGTGGGTGGCGAGGCGCTGCTCGTCGGAAATCGCTGGCGTACGCGTGGAACGTGAGGCCGCACGTGTTCAGCACTGTCTTATTGCCACTCAGCGAAATCGGCGGTGGGATCTATCTGGGCTGGGGTCGTTTCCTGATCCAGTTCGGCAACCTCATCGTGATCGTTGTCATGCTCGCACTCTTCGCCCTCGCGCTAGTGCTGCCCTTCCCGGGAACGAAGCGGCCAAAATGACCACGCGCGAGTCGGACCGTGAGCCTCAGGGTGACGCCTCCGACAGCAGTTGGACGATGTGGGCTCGGCGCTGGGTGCTGAAACACCTGCCGCCGGAGAAGCTTCTGCCGGATGGGCAACCCAGCTATGTCGCATCCTGGATCTACGTGTTCGGGATGGGCGCTATCGCATCCCTGATCTACGTCGTCGCGTCGGGCCTCGTGCTCAGCCTGAACGGGCCTGCCTGGTACCACGTGTCGTCCCTCGGCCGGTTCGTGAACAGTTCGCACCTGTGGAGCGTCGAACTGTTCTTCATGACCATGGTCGTGCACCTGTGGGGCAAGTATTGGATGGCCGCCTGGCGCGGCGGGCGCGTGCTCACTTGGATCACTGGCGTGATCTCGTTCGCCGTGTCGATCGTCGCCGCGTTCACCGGATACCTGCTGCAAACGAACTTCGACTCGCAATGGATCGCATTCCAAGCGAAGGATGCCCTCAACGCGGTCGGAATCGGGGCATGGTTCAACGTGGCCAACCTCGGGCAGGTGTTCATGTGGCACATCGTGCTGCTCCCCCTCGCCGTCGCAGCGATCGTCGCCCTGCACGTGCTGCTCGTCAGGATGCACGGAGTCGTGCCACCTCTGGAGGTGGCGGCGAGTGATGCGCAACTGAGAGCGGATTCGCCCGCCGGCACCGACACGACAATCGGTGGTGGTGCGCGATGACCGAGACGCGGCCATCCGTCTCCTGGCGACGCGGAAAGGACATTGCGAGCCAGCCGTGGACGGGTGCTACGCGCGAGTACGACCTGCTCAAAGAACTCATGATCGGGCTAGTCGCCGTCGGTCTGCTCGTGGTCGGCCTGTCCGCGATTTTCAGTTCACCGGATGAACCGAGCATCACCCTGAAGTCATGGGCGACGAACGCGCCGGCCGATTTCGTGGCAACAGCAACGGCCGAACTCGGTGGCACCAGCGATACCGCGGGTTACGGGCCCCCCTATAACGCAACCGCGGGCGCGACCCAAACCCTCGGCCCGATCGATCTGCAGAGCCTCTCCGGTGTGCGAATCCCGATCGACACGGCGGCCGCGTTCGTGACCGGACCTCTCAGCCTGCAAGCCAACCCACCCGATGCCCTTCGGGTGTGGGCGGCCGCGACCCCCGCTCAGCGGACGGACTGGGCGGCGGCCTACGCAGATGCGTTGGCGAAGGCCCCCGACAACGATCCCTCACAAGTCGCGCCCGGTTTTTACGGCCCGGTTCCCGCACTCACCTCGTCACTTCTCGCCATGGCGAAACGGGGTGCCCTCGATGGCGCAATTCAGGGCGAAGGCGGATTCTTCAACCTCGACTACACCCGGAGCATCCTCTTCCTCGGCGACGGCACCTACTTCGTCAACATCGCAAACAACGCGCACCTCACTGGTGACCAGTGGGGCATGATGAACGAGACTGGCAACTACCCGGGTCAATCCTGGCTATGGCTCTTTTCCCTTTGGTACCAGATTCCGGTTATCGGCGACGCGCCCAACGCTGACGTGCTCGTCGTGGGACTCATGCTCGTTCTCACCCTGCTACTCGCGCTCGTGCCCTTCATCCCCGGCCTGCGCACGATACCCCGCTGGATCCCAATCCACCGCCTGGTCTGGAGGGACTACTACAAGCGGCGCTAACGCGCGCCGCTCCGTCAAACCCGGCGCGGGGAAGGAATGGGCCGGCTGATACGCCGGGTTCTGTTGACGCGGCATCCGAAGATGTCACGCTGGACGGCCATCTATCTACGATGTACGTTGCCGCACACCTCTAGCGGTCTACCCGGAAACTGGACGAGCAGCCCGTAGCGCTTCCTGTTTGACCTTGCTCCTGGCGAGGTTTACCTAGCCGACCGGGTCACCCCGGCCGCTGGTGGTCTCTTACACCACCGTTTCACCCTTACCCCCTGGCGCTCCCTTTCGGGAGCAGCCCGGTGGCGGTCTGCTTTCTGTTGCACTGTCTCGCGGGTTACCCCGGGTGGGTGTTACCCACCACCATGCTCTGCGGAGCCCGGACGTTCCTCGACGATTGTTTCCAATCGCCGCGACCGTCTTGCCGACCCATTCGGGGTCAGTCTACCGGGCGCCCCTCTCGCCGACATCGGCCTGCATGTCCATCGCGCGGTTGGCGAGCCTGTCGGCGCGCGAGTTCAGTTCGCGCGGGATCCACTCGAACTTCACCGGCGTACCGGTGAGGGCGGCGCGGGCCTCGGCGGCGAGATCGGCCATGTCGGGATGCTTGATCTTCCAGCGGCCTGCCATCTGTTCGATCACGAGCTTGGAATCCATGCGCACGTGC
>SCSV01000363.1 GCA_004297555.1 Salinibacterium sp. | reverse complement strand
GACGATGATGCCGACCAGGATCTGCAGAATGATGTACAAGCCGAGGAACGTGATCTGCCAGTTCAGAGCTTCCTTAGCCTCCTGGCGCGTGAGCGTTCCGCGGTCCTTGAAGACGAGGAAGATGATGAGGGACGGCAGAAGCCACAGGATTCCGCCGAAGTGTGCGAAGGATGCCCACTGCTTGTCCTCAGCGGGGGTGAGCGGGGCCGCGGGCTGCGGTGCGGCTGCCGGGGTTGGTTCAGTCATGGTCGTCGCCTTTCAGGAGAACGAGGGTGAGGAAGCAGGACATGCTGGCGTTACAGTGCCAAGGTATCGCTGACCGCCATGCCATGCAACAGACTCCTCACGGCGTGTCACGATACGATTAGCAGTCAGGCTGATTGAGTGCCAGCAGCGAGAGGTGGGTGATGACATGGTTTCGGAGCGCGGCCTGGAAGTGCTTCGTGTCATCGTTCAGGACTACGTCGAGTCGCGCGAGCCGGTGGGTTCGAAATCGATTGTCGAGCGCCATTCTTTTGGTGTTTCGGCTGCCACGATTCGCAACGACATGGCCCTCCTCGAAGACGAGGAGCTCATCACCGCGCCGCACACTTCGTCCGGACGGGTGCCTACCGACAAGGGCTACCGCCTCTTCGTCGACCAGCTCGCCGACCTGCGCCCGCTGACGAGCGCGCAGCGCCAGGCCATCGAAACCTTCGTCGGCCAGTCGGTCGACCTCGATGACGTTCTCGCCCGCACCGTGCGCCTGCTGTCACAACTCACGCACCAGGTCGCGCTCGTGCAGTACCCATCGCTGTCGACATCCCGGGTTCGCCATGTTGAGCTCGTGCCGCTCGGCGCCACGCGATTGATGACGGTGTTCATCACCGATTCCGGCCGAGTCGAGCAGCGCCTCATCGATGTGATTGCGCCTATCGACGAGACGTTCCTGGTTGAGTTTCGCAGCAAGCTGAACTCGGCTCTCGGCGGACTCGGACTTTCGGATGCCGCAGCCCAACTGGTCGCTCTCCCCGAGCAATTCGACCCGGAGCACCGCCCCCTCGTAGCAGTCATCACGTCAAGCCTCCGGGAGCAGGCACTCGCGCACCGACAGGACAAGCTGCTCATGGCGGGCACCGCGAACCTTGCTCGCACCGAGGAGGATTTCAGCGGCAGCATCTACCCGGTGTTGGAGGCGATTGAGGAGCAAGTGACGCTTCTGCGGCTGTTCGGCGAGATGGAGGTCGATCAACACGGCGGCTCCGCTCATCACGGCAGCGTTCACCACGGGGTCGCGACGAGCATCGGTCGAGAGAACGCCGATTTCGGTCTCGGTGAAACCTCGGTGCTGACGAGCGGCTACTCCGCATCGGGAGGAAGCGTCGCGCGGGTCGGGGTGTTGGGCCCGACGCGAATGGACTACTCGAATAATATGGCCGCAGTTCGCGCAGTAGCGCGATACCTCTCGCGGCTGCTGGGTGAGGAATAACGAGAGTGGCAGACCACTACGAAGCGCTCGGCATCGACCGAAATGCGACCGCCGAAGAAATCAAGAAGGCGTACCGCAAGTTGGCGCGCGAGCTTCACCCCGACGTGAACCCGAGTGAGGACGCCTCGGAGCGGTTCAAGCAAGTCACGCACGCTTACGACGTTCTGAGCGACCCGCAAGAGCGGCAGCAGTACGACCTCGGTCCGCAGTCCGGGTTTGGCGGGGGAGCGGGCAACTTCGGCGGCTTCGGCGATATCTTCGACACTTTCTTCGGTGCCGCGCCGCAATCATCCGGCCCGCGTTCGCGAATGGAGCGAGGGCAGGATGCGCTCGTGCGCGTCGAAGTGGACCTCGAGGAGGTCATCTTCGGCACCAAGCGCGACCTCGAAGTGAACACCGCCGTGCTGTGCGAGACCTGCAATGGCTCGTGCTGCAAGCCCGGCACGGCGCCCGTCACGTGCGACATCTGCAACGGCGTCGGCCAGATCCACCGCACCGTGCGCAGCCTGCTCGGCAATGTGATGACCTCGACCCCCTGCGGCACGTGCCGCGGGTACGGCACCATCATCGCGACCCCGTGTGTGGATTGCGCCGGCCAGGGTCGGGTGCGCTCGACGAGGGTCATCTCCGTCGACATCCCGGGCGGTGTGGACACCGGCTTGCGTCTGCAGTTGCCTGGCCAGGGCGAGGTCGGCCCCGCCGGTGGTGCAGCGGGGGATCTGTTCCTCGAGATCAAGGTGCGCCACCACGAGATCTACAGTCGCAACGGTGATGACCTCCTCGCGACCGTCGAGGTCTCCATGGTCGACGCCATCATCGGCATGAAGACCACCCTGCAGGGCCTCGACGGCGAGGTGAATCTCGCGATCAACCCGGGCACGCAAAGCGCCGATGTACTGACTCTCAAGGGCCGCGGCATCACCCACCTCAACGGCAAGGGCCGCGGCGACCTGCGCGTTGGCGTGCAAGTAATCACGCCGATCAAGCTCGGCCCCAAGGAGCACGAACTCATCACCAAGTTCGGCGAGCTGCGCAAGTCTCCGCCACCCGCGTTCGCCCAGTTCCAGCAGGGGCTCTTCGCAAAGCTACGCGACAAGTTCATCGGGCTCTAGGGCGCGTGGCGCACTTCTACCTCGACGAGCAGCTCGGCGCGGCGCACATCGGCGACCGGGTCTCGATCGTCGGGGCGGAAGCCCGGCACGCGGTCACCGTCAGCCGGCTCGCCGTGGGGGAGTCCATCGCCATCGGCAACGGCGACGGTCTCGTGCTGCAAGGCACGATTACGGTCACCGAACACGAGCGCCTTGAGATCGAGGTGACCTCCGCAATGACGACCGCGCGGTCCACCCCCGCGATCTTTCTCGCGCAGGCCCTCGCCAAGGGGGATCGCGACGAACTCGCCATCCAAGCCGCAACTGAGCTCGGCATTGACGGCGTCATCCCCTGGGCGGCGGCCCGGAGCATCTCGCGCTGGGAAGGCGCCAAGATCGCCAAAGGGCGCGACCGCTGGGCTGCCGTCGTTCGCGAGGCGACCAAGCAATCAATGCGCGCCTGGATGCCCGAGGTGCTCGAACTCGCCAGCACCAAGCAACTCGCCCGCCTCGCCGAGACCACGCGGATGCTCGTGCTGGAGCCGACCGCGCCCTCCGCGCTATCCGCCCTCGAGCCCGACGGGCGGGACATCGTTCTCGTCGTCGGTCCGGAAGGGGGCATCGCGCCGCAGGAGCTCGACGTGTTCACGGCGGCGGGGGCATCCACGGTTCGACTGGGCGCGGAGGTGCTGCGCACCTCGACGGCGGGCCCCGCCGCGATCGCAGTCCTCAGTGTGAAGCTCGGGCGCTGGCGCTGAGCGCGCTGGAGCTTAGACAATCGCATCGCGATTGTGCGACGCCAGCGCCGACGGAGCCTGCGACGGCGGATTAAGCTAGTTCTATGTCAAACGAGCCCTCGATCTTCTCGCGCATCATCGCGCGTGAGATCCCGGCCGACGTGGTGTTCGAGAGTGATTCGATCATCGCCATCACCGACATCGCGCCCAAGGCGCCCGTGCATGTTCTGGTGATTCCGAAGACCGAGAGCTACTCGAACGTGACCGAACTTGCTGCGGGCGATCCAGCGCTTCTCGCCGAGATGGTCGGCGTCGCGCAGCGGATCGCCACCGAGAAATCCAATGGCGAATTCCGCCTCGTGTTCAATACCGGTGCGAGCGCGGGGCAGAGCGTGTTCCATGTTCATGCGCACGTGCTCAGCGGAGCCCTGACGGAAGGTTCACTTGCCGACTAGCGAAACAACCGGTGGTGACGGCGTCGCCAGCGTCGATATGGAAGTCGACGGTGTTGCGATGGTGAGGCTCCTCGGCCCGCAGGACCGACTGCTCCGCACGATCGAAAAGCAGTTTCCGCTCGTCGAGGTGCTAGTGCGCGGCAACAAGATCTCGCTGAGCGGTGACGCCACTCAAGTGCACGCGGCTCGCGACCTCGTCGAGGAACTCGCTCAAATGGTGCGCGAGGGTCACGATGTTGGCCCGGTCGAGGTGTCGTCGTCTGCTCGCATCCTCGATGAGAAGGCCGGCAGCCCAGCGGAGCTGTTGAGCCAGGCGATCATCACGGCGCGCGGAAAGAGCATCCGCCCCAAGACTCTGGGCCAGAAGAACTACGTCGATGCGATCGACCGCAACACGATCGTGTTCGGCATCGGCCCGGCGGGAACCGGTAAGACCTACCTCGCCATGGCAAAAGCCGTGCAGGCGCTGCAACGCAAGGAGGTCGACCGCATCATTCTGAGCCGCCCGGCGATCGAGGCGGGGGAGCGCCTGGGCTTCTTGCCAGGCACCCTAACCGACAAGATCGACCCGTACTTGCGCCCGCTGTTCGACGCGCTCAACGAGCTCATGGATCCGGAGCTCGTGCCGAAGCTGCTCGCCTCCGGCACCGTCGAGGTTGCGCCCCTCGCCTACATGCGCGGTCGCACCCTCAACAACTCATTCATCGTGCTCGATGAAGCGCAGAACACGACGCCCGAGCAGATGAAGATGTTCCTCACCCGCCTCGGCTTCGGCTCCAAGATGGTGATCACCGGTGACATCACCCAAATCGATCTACCGGAGGGGGCGAGTGGTCTGAAGCTCGTGACCCACGTCCTGGCCGAGGTTGACGACATCCAGTTCGCCCGCCTGACGAGCGCGGACGTCGTTCGGCACAGCCTGGTTGGGGAGATCGTCGACGCGTACACGAAGTACGACGCCGAGAAGCAACTGGAACGTTTCGACAAGCGCGAGCACCCCCGCAAGCGCAAGTCCCGGGGGTGGTAGAAGTGTCAATCGAAATCAACAACGAGTCGGGACTGGATGTCGACGAGACGGCCATCCAGCGCCTCGCCGTCTACGCGCTCGACCAGCTTCACGTGCATCCGGATGCTGAACTCGCCATCGTCTTCGTCGACGAGGCCGCGATGGAGCAACTGCACGTGCAGTGGATGGACGAGCCCGGGCCCACCGACGTGCTGAGCTTTCCGATGGATGAACTGCGCCCCGGCAGCGAGGATAACCCCACGCCCGCTGGCCTGCTCGGCGACATCGTCGTCTGCCCCCAAGTGGCAATCGCCCAGGCCGAGACGGCCGGTCATTCGCCACTCGAAGAGATGCTCCTGCTCACGACGCACGGACTGCTTCACCTCCTCGGCTTCGACCACGCCGAGCCCGAGGAGGAGAAGGAGATGTTCGAGATTCAGCGCGACATCCTCATCGGTTTCAGCCTCGCTGAACGAAGACGCTGAGTAGCGCCATGATCATCGGCATCTTCGTCAGCGTCGCCGTGCTGTTGGTGATCGTCGCCGGTATTCTCGCGGCCGCTGATTCGGCCCTCACGGTTCTGAGTCGAAACGACCTGGTCGAGCTGTCGACGCGCAGTCGTTCGCGGGCATCGCTCGTGGCGATCGCCAACGATCCGCGTGCCCACATCAACGCGATCGCCTTCATGCGCGTTGTGACCGAGACCACGGCCGCGGTTCTCGTCACGCTCGTCTTCGCCGCGACGTTCGCAGAGTGGTGGTGGGCTTTGTTGGCGAGTGCCCTGATCATGACCGCCGCCTCGTTCGTGCTCGTCGGGTCGAGTCCGCGCAGCATTGGGCGGGTGAACGCGAGTCCGGTCATCCGCTTCTGTGCGCCCCTCGTTCGCGCAACCCGTCTGCTGATCGGACCGATCGCGAACGCCCTGGTGGCTCTTGGCAATCGAGTCACGCCGGGCCGCCCGCGTTCGGCGACGTTCTCGAGCGAGCAGCAACTACTCAGCATGGTCGACGAGGCCACCGAACTCGACGTGCTCGAAGAAGACGATCGCGAGCTCATCCACTCGATCTTCGAGTTCAACGACACAGTCGTGCGCGAGATCATGGTTCCCCGCACCGACATGATCACTATCGATTCGGATGCCGCGGTCGGCGTCGCAATGGATCTCTTCCTGAGCAAAGGAGTCTCGCGGATGCCCGTCATCGGTGAAGATATCGACGAAGTGCTCGGGGTTCTGTACCTCAAGGACCTGGCTCGTTTCATCCACGAGCAATCGGATGCCCTGGATGGAACCGCCGTCACGGTGCAGGAGCTCTCGCGCGCCGCCCTCTTCGTGCCGGAGTCGCAGAAGGCCGATAGCCTGCTGCGGCAGATGCAGGTCGAGTCCAACCATCTGGCCATGGTCGTCGACGAGTACGGAGGCATCGCCGGCCTCGTCACACTCGAAGACCTGATCGAGGAACTCGTCGGCGATATCTCGGACGAATACGACCGCGAAGCCGTCGAGGTCGAGGAATTGGCCGAGGGACGCTACCGGGTGAGTGCTCGACTCCCGATCGACGAACTCGGCGATCTGTTCGGGCTCGAACTCGATGACGACGACGTCGACTCCGTTGGCGGTCTCATCACCAAGGTGCTGGGTCGCTTACCCGTGGTCGGTTCCACGGCCAGCCACTCCGGCCTCATCCTCACCGCTGAGCGCACCGAGGGCCGCCGCAAGCAACTGCGCACCGTACTCGTCGAACGCGACCAAGCGCTCATCGACGCCCAAGCGGCATTCCCGCCCACCCCCGAGAAGGCGGATTGACCATGCCCGCACCAGAATTCCGCGCCGGCTTCGTCTCCTTCGTCGGGCGGCCCAACGTCGGCAAGTCGACGCTCACCAACGCGCTCGTCGGCGAGAAGGTCGCGATCACCTCCTCGAAGCCGCAGACGACCAGGCGGGCCATTCGGGGCATCGTTCACGAGCCGACCGGGCAACTGATCATCGTGGACACCCCGGGCATGCACCGGCCGCGCACGCTCCTCGGCGAGCGGCTCAACAGCATCGTGCAGACCACCCTCGGCGATGTCGATGTGATCGGCCTGTGCATCCCCGCGAACGAGAAAATCGGGCCGGGCGACAAGTACATCAACGAGCAGCTCGACTCCTTTCCCAAGGCGAAGAAGGTCGCGATCGTGACCAAGACGGATGCCTCCTCCCGACCCGGTGTGGCCCAGCAACTGCAGGCGGTGAGCGAATTGCGCGACTGGGATGCGATCATCCCGATCTCGTCTTTCGACAAGATGCAACTCGACATCCTCACCGAGCAGCTCATTGCGCTCGTGCCGGTGTCGGCGGCGCTCTATCCCGACGACGCGGTGACCGACGAGAGCACCGAGTCGCGCATCAGCGAACTCATCCGCGAAGCCGCGCTCGAGGGCGTGATGGACGAGCTCCCACACTCCATCGCCGTCACGGTAGACGACATGATCGAGCGGGAAGACAAAGACCTCCTCGAGATCTACGCGAACCTCTTCGTCGAGCGCGACAGCCAGAAGGGCATCATCATCGGCAAGGGCGGCGAGCGGCTTCAGGATGTCGGTGCGCGCGCCCGCAAGGAAATCGAGGAACTGCTCGGTCGCCAGGTCTTCCTCTCACTGCGCGTGAAGGTCGCGAAAGAGTGGCAGCGCGACGCGAAGCAACTCGGCCGCCTCGGCTTCTAGCCGTGCTTAACAAGCCGCCGCTACTCCACCGCGATCGGAATCGCGAACTCGTTCTCGACGCTGCCATCTTTCGCGCTGTTATCGAACGCGACCAGGTCATAGTCGCCGTGCGCCAGGCCCGCCGGCAGATGCAGAGTCGCATTCCAGTCGGATTCCTCGGTGCCGCTCGCCGCTGTCACGTGAGTGCTGAGTGCGACCGTCCCGCTTGAGTCGCGCAGCTCCAACTCGAACTGGGCCTCGAAGACGAACGCCCGGCCCGAGACGGCGAAATCCGATCCGGGGGATGCTGTTGCGCCGCATCCCGGAGACAGGATGTAAATCGCGGGGTGGGTTGCCGAGAGCGTCACCTCGCGAGAGACCAAGTTGATCATCGAGCCGTCTTTGGCACTGAGCTCATATGCGCGCAAGGTGATCGGCGCATCCGTCTCGGGCGGGGCCACGGCAAGAACGGACTGCCAGGTGCCTCTCGTGCCGGTACCCGAGGTGGCAGTGATGTTGCGGATGCACATGGTGTTGCCATCGGCATCGAGAGCATCCACGGTCAGCGCACCCTCGAAGGTGTTGGCTGTGCCGCTGAGCGGAATGGGCGTCATGACCGTGTCGCCAGTGACAGGGTCCTCAATCGTGATTGCCGAGGAGCTCGGAGTCGGGGTCGGACTAGGGGGAGCGCAAGCCGTGAGGGCGAGAAGCGAAACCGCGCTGGCGATGACGAGGGGAACAATCGGTTTGGTAGCCATGGCGGTGAGCCTACGCGCCGCACCCGGGCCAACTGCCGCACCGCGCGGGTGAGTGCTACCCTTAACGCGTGTTCGTTTCTGTCCTCCTTCTTAGCTGCCGCGACGAGACCTAACCGGCCTCCCTCGTCGCGGAGTCGTCGATGGCTGACCACCGCTGGCTGACCACCACACTGACGAGGAGCTAGACATGAAGAACAACCAGTCCAAATCGGCAATGCCGATTCACAAGTACAGGCCGTATCACGAGCAGTTGTCGGTCGATCTTCCCGATCGCACTTGGCCGTCGAAGCGCATCACCCACGCACCGCGCTGGTGCGCAGTGGACCTGCGCGATGGCAACCAGGCTCTCATCGACCCAATGAGCCCCGAGCGCAAGCGCATCATGTTCGATCTGCTCGTGCGCATGGGCTACAAGGAGATCGAGGTCGGCTTTCCGAGCGCGAGCCAGGCGGACTTCGACTTTGTGCGCTCGCTCATCGAGGGCGATCTTATTCCGGATGACGTCACGATCCAGGTTCTGACCCAGGCCCGCGAAGAGCTGATCAACCGCACCTACGAGTCGATCAAGGGCGCGAAGCGGGCGATCGTGCATCTCTACAACTCCACAAGTGTGTTGCAGCGCGACGTCGTCTTCCGCATGGACAAGCAGGGCATCATCGATCTCGCCCTCAACGGCGCGCGAATGTGCAAGGCCGCCGAGGCGATCACGCCGGGCACCGAGGTTTTTTACGAGTACTCGCCCGAGAGCTACACGGGCACCGAGCTCGAGTTCGCCGTCGAGGTCTGCAACCAGGTGATTGAGGTGTTCGAGCCGACTCTCGAGCGCAAGGTCATCATCAACCTTCCGGCGACCGTCGAAATGACCACGCCGAACGTCTACGCCGATTCGATCGAGTGGATGTCGCGGCATCTGGCTCACCGCGAGA
The DNA here is from genome assembly GCA_004297555.1 of Salinibacterium sp. Classification (GTDB taxonomy): domain Bacteria; phylum Actinomycetota; class Actinomycetes; order Actinomycetales; family Microbacteriaceae; genus Rhodoglobus. The sequence continues at coordinate 6,895 of SCSV01000363.1, read as the reverse complement.
ACGTCATCCTCTCCCTGCACCCGCACAACGACCGCGGCACCGCGATCGCGGCCGCCGAGCTCGGCTACATGGCGGGCGCCGACCGTATCGAGGGGTGCTTGTTCGGCAACGGCGAGCGCACCGGCAACGTCGACCTTGTCGCGCTGGGAATCAACCTGTTCACGCAGGGCATCGACCCCCAGATCGACTTCAGCGACCTCGACGAGATTCGGCGCACCGCCGAGTACTGCAACCAGCTGAAAGTGCACGAACGCAGTCCCTGGGCGGGCGACCTCGTGTACACCGCCTTCAGCGGCTCCCACCAAGACGCGATCAAGAAGGGCTTCGAGGCGATGGCGGCCGAGGCCGCCGAGCGCGGCATCTCGGTGGACGAGCTGCTGTGGGCTGTGCCCTATTTGCCCATCGACCCGAAAGACCTGGGCCGCGGTTACGAAGCGGTCGTGCGGGTCAACTCGCAGAGCGGTAAGGGCGGCGTGGCATACCTGCTCAAGGCCGACCACAACCTGGATTTGCCGCGCAAGCTGCAGATCGAGTTCAGCGCGGTCGTGCAGGCGAAGACCGACGCCGAGGGCGGCGAGGTGACGAGCGACGAGATCTGGGAGATTTTCCAAGACGAGTACCTGCCGGCCCCGGCGGACAAGCCCGAAGACAAGTGGGGGCGCTTCGAGTTGCTTTCGACCGCGACGTCGAGCGACCTCACCGGCACGGTGAACCTCGACATCCGCTTGCGCGTCAACGACGAGATCGAGATCGCGAACGGTGTGGGCAACGGCCCGATCGCCGCGTTCCTCAACATCATGGCTGCGGAGGGTATCGACGTGAAGCTCTACGACTACGTCGAACACGCCCTCAGTGCGGGTGGGGATGCCCTGGCCGCCGCCTACGTCGAACTCAACGTCAACGGCAAGCGCCTGTGGGGCGTGGGCATCGACGCGGACATCTCGACAGCATCCCTCAAGGCGGTCGTCTCAGCGATCAACCGGGCCGTGCGCAGCGAGGCCGGGGACCGCGAGCTGATCAGCGCCTAATCGCTTTGGCGCATCACTGGTAGCGCGGCGAGCAAGATGATCAGCACCGGCAGCGCGACCGACGCGACCATCTGAAACACGAGCAGCGCCGACCGCGCGGCGGTCGCGTGCTCAAGGTGAAGGAAGTGGAACGCGGCATGCGGCGCCGCGAACACGAGGGAGGCGAGCGCGGCGACGATCACGAGTCGCTTCTGCGGCCAGATCAGGGCGGCGACCTGCACCACGGCCAGGCCGAGCGTCGCCCCGCCGAAGTCGCGGAGGAGGTGTTCGCTGTATGGCGGCGTCAGGTCGACGGTGGGGAACCCGGTGTAGAAGCCCTCGGGCCAGAACTGCGCCCAACCGCCGACGACGAACGAGATGAGCGCGCTGGTTGCGAGCAGGACGCGCAGCGCGATCGTCACTGTGCCGCCTCCCGTTGCGCGTACTCGGCGAAGGTCTCGGTGCCGTAGCCGGGCACTGCTGTGAGGTGGTGGCCGGCCTTGAATGCGGCGATCGTCTTGCCCGGGATGCGTAGCGTGCGAATCTTCTTCGTCGTGCCCTGCGCTTCCTGCCAGATCTCGGCGAGCTCGCGCATCGCAAGTTGTTCCGGTCCGCCGATATCGGCCACGCGCCCCGCCGGTGTCGCCCCTGCGAGTTCGACTAGCCGGTTCGCGACCTCCTCAACCGCGATCGGCTGCACTTCAATGTCGAGCGCGAACAGAGTCGGCAGGCGCCGCTGCATGCGGAACAGGTCGGCGACGAAGTCGTGGAACTGGGTCGCGCGCAGCGTCGTGAACGGGATGCCCGAGGCCTCGATCATCCGCTCGCTCACCGTTTTGTCGCGGTAGTAGAAGTAGGGGATCTGATCGACCCCGACGATGGAAATGAAGATCAGGTGCGAGACCAATGACGCGGCGAGGGCGTCGAGTAGCACGCGCGTCTGGCCGGAGTCTTTCCTGCGGGTCGTCGCCAGATGCAGCACGGTATCGACGCCGGCCAGGGCATCCGCGAGGCCCTCACCGGTCGAGAGGTTTCCGGTGACCCGACGTGGGCCGGGCTTGCGGCTGAGCACTCGTACCTCGGTGCCCGTCTTGCGCAGGGCCTCGACCGTGGGCTGGCCGAGCGTTCCCGTCCCGCCGGTGACCAGTGTGCTCATCGCTTGACTCCTCGTGTTCGGCGCAGGCAGCGCACAGTTGGCGACCCGTGACGAGGCGCTCCATACGCTTGGGTATGGAGACACCATACGCTAGCGTAGGGTAATGACGCAAGAGCGGCGGTTGACCGCTGAAGACTGGGCCGAAGCCGCACTCGAGGCTCTCGGCGAAGGCGGGCTCTCGGCGATCGCGGTCGAGCCGCTGGCTGCTCGCCTCGGCGTGACGAAGGGCAGTTTCTACTGGCACTTCGCCAATCGCGAAGCCCTTGTCGCTGCTGCGCTCGCTCTGTGGGAGCAGCGCTCCACCGAAGCGAAGATCGCCTCTCTCAACGCCGAGCCCGATCCGGTCGCGCGCATCCGTCTACTGTTTAGCCAGGCAATCGAGCTCGCGGGTCGCGACAGCGCCGAGATCAACTTGAGAGCGGCGAGCGACAACCCGCTAGTGCAGCCCCTTCTCCGGCGGGTCATTCAGCGCCGCCTCTGGTACACGATCGACCTTTTCGAGCAGATCGGGTTTTCGCGCGAGGAGGCGATTCGGCGCGGGGCGATGGCGTTCACCGCCTATGGCGGGCAGAGCGAGATAACAGCGCGGTTCCCCGGCATCATGCCGATCGACGAGGGCGGTGGCATTGGGGCCTACGTCGATTCGGTACTCGAGGTGTTGCTCAGTGGACGGCCCGGCTGAGGCCTGTCGTCGGGGTCTTCGCATTCTGCGGCGGGATAATTGATTCGTGCCGACCTACCGTGACGAAGCCGTCGTGCTGCGCACCCACAAATTGGGTGAAGCCGACCGCATCGTGACAATGCTCAGCCGGCAGCACGGCAAGATCCGCGCCGTGGCGAAGGGAGTGCGCCGCACGGCCTCCAAGTTCGGCGCGAGGCTCGAACCGTTCATGGTCGCCGACGTGCAGTGCTACATCGGTCGCAGTCTCGACATCGTCACGCAGGCCGAGTCACTCGGCTCCTACGGGGCGGACATCGCCGACGACTATCCGAGCTACACGGCCGCGAGCGTCATGGCCGAGACCGCTGACAAGATCACGGATGACGACGGCTCCTTGCAGCAATACCTCCTGCTGGTCGGCGCCCTGCGGTCACTCTCGCGGCGCGAGCATCCGCCAACCCTCACTCTCGACTCCTACCTGCTGCGGGCTCTCTCGATCGCGGGCTGGGCGCCCAGCTTCACGGACTGCGCGGTCACCAGCGCGCCCGGACCGCACAGTGTTTTCGTCGCGCAGATGGGCGGCGTAGTCTCCGACGAGGTCGCCCCGCCCGGCGCGCCCCGCCTGGACCTGGAGACCCTAGGGCTGCTCGGCGCGCTGCTCGAAGGCCGATGGGATGTTGCCGAGGCTGCGGGGGAGCGCTCGCGCGCCCAGGCCAGCGGCATCGTTGCCGCCTACGCCCAGTTCCACCTCGAGCGCAGCCTCCGCTCCCTGCAGCACATGGACCGTTAGTCCTCAACACGAGTCTTCTCCCAGAATTTCCCACAGTGGCGGTCGCCAAGATCGCGTGGTGCCGCCCGCCAGATAGCCTTCGGACCGGGGAATTGGGAGACTAGAGAGGTGATCACGTTGACCGAACCGCAGACCTGGACGACGATTGGCGTTCTCTCTGCCGCGCTGATCGGAATGATCACGGTTGTGACGTCTGTGCTTATGCGCACGATCAACACTCAGATGGGCAGCGTTCGAAACGAGTTGGGCAGTCTCAGAAACGAGATGATCAGTGGATTCGACGGCTTGCGGGCCGAGATGAATGCCCGCTTTGAAGTGGTCGACATCCGGTTTGAAGCCGTCAACGGTCGGATCGATTCCCTGGACCGCGACGTGCAAGCGTTAGCCAACAAGGTCTTCGGAAGCGACCGCCCGTGAGTGCAAGGCTCGCGTGAGTCGCGCGTGACCGTCAAGAAGACCCACAAAGACTCCGTCGACTTCAAGCCCATCGACTGGACCGGGTTGTACCCGCCGACCATGCCTACCGGCTCAGTGCCTGAGCATGTCGCGATCGTCATGGACGGCAACGGCCGCTGGGCCAACGCTCAGGGCCTCACCCGCATCGAGGGCCACCGCGCGGGCGAGGCGGCGCTGCTGGATGTCGTGGCCGGCGCCATCCAGATCGGCGTCAAGCACTTGAGCGTCTACGCCTTCTCCACCGAGAACTGGTCGCGGTCGCCCGAAGAGGTGCGCTTTCTGATGGGGTTCAACCGCGAGGTGCTGCACCGCCGCCGCGATCAGCTCAACGACTGGGGCGTTCGGGTGCGTTGGGCGGGGCGCAGGCCGCGGCTCTGGGCATCCGTCATTAAAGAACTGCAGTTCGCGGAACGGCTGACCGAGAGCAATTCCGTGCTGACCCTGACGATGTGCGTCAACTACGGCGGTCGCAATGAGGTGACGGATGCTGTGCGCGAGCTCGCGGGGGAGGTCGCCGCCGGGCGGCTCAAGCCCTCAGGAATCACCGAGAAGGTGATCCAGCGGCATCTGTACCAACCCTCGTTGCCCGACGTCGATCTGTTCGTGCGCAGTTCAGGTGAGCAGCGCACGAGCAATTTCATGCTGTGGCAGAGCGCTTACGCCGAGATGGTCTTTCTCGACACGCTCTGGCCGGACTTCAGCCGCGAGCAACTGTGGGAAGCCATCACGATCTACGCCCAGCGCAACCGCCGCTTCGGCGGGGCGATCGACGCTCCCAACCTGTAGAGGCCCGATTCCGCCCACCTATTGGGGCGGCTCCGAGTTGTGGTCATTCCGACTCTAAGTGCTAAGATCAGTTCTGGTCATACTGACCTTTACATAACGCGCAGATCCTTATCGATCGGCCCGCCGCGCAGATCGGCACCACGCACAGATCGGAACCAGAGTGGACACGCAGGCACCGGAGGGCATTTCGCTCGCGGTCTCGACCGTGATCTTCGCGCTGCGCCCGCATCCGGTCACCGGCCTCAGCACGCTGTGGCTGCCCCTCGTGCGCCGCACGCGCGATCCCTTCGCGGGCAAGTGGGCTCTGCCCGGCGGTTGGGTCACTCCCGACGAGAGCCTGTCGGATGCCGCCGCCCGCAACCTGCTCGAGACCACCGCCCTCGAGCCCACCTACCTGGAACAGCTCTACGCCTTCGGTGATGTGGACCGCTCGCCGGATGCCCGCGTCGTGAGCGTCGTCTACTGGGCGCTCGTGCGTGCCGAGGAGGCCGAGCGCGCGGCGGAGGGCGACAACGTCGGGTGGTTCCCGGCAGATGAGCTGCCCGAACTCGCCTTCGACCACAACGCCATCGTCGACTACGCCCTGTGGCGGCTTCGCACCAAGATGGAGTACAGCCGCATCGCGCTCGCCTTCCTCGGCGAGACCTTCACGCTGAGCGAGCTTCGCGAAGTGCACGAAGCCGTGCTGCAGAAGCCGCTCGATCCGGCGAACTTCCGCCGCCAAGTCGAGGGCACCCTCGTGCCCACCGACCATGTGGTGACCGGTGGCCGTCACCGCCCGCCCCGTCTCTACCGCTACGACGAGTCCATCGAACTCGTCCACAACGGCCCACTCGCCCACGCATAGTTGCCTGCTGACAAGGACTTCCCGTGACCTCGATAGACACTCTGATCAAGACGGCTCCGGCCGAAGCGTGCGCTCCCGCGCTCGCCGAGGGCCCCTGGGTCTTTGACCTGGCGGCACCGGGTTACGGGCCGGGCGCCTCGATGGGTGACGTCATCCCCACCGGTGCGCCGCGCCAGGGTCAGTTGCCGACTGAGTACCAGCAGGCCTCGAACGAGGAGTTGCACGACCGCATCCGCGCCGCAAAGGCGACCCTCGGCGACCGCGTCGTGGTGCTCGCCCACTTCTACCAGCGCGACGAGGTCGTGCAGCACGCCGACTTCCTCGGCGACTCGTTCCAACTTGCGAACGCCGCGCAGACGGTGCCGAGCGCCGAGGCGATCGTCTTCTGTGGTGTGCACTTCATGGCTGAGACGGCCGATATTCTTGCGCGCGACGACCAGGCGGTCATCCTGCCCAACCTTGCCGCCGGATGCTCGATGGCCGACATGGCCGACATCGACTCGGTGCGCGAGTGCTGGGAGCAGCTCGAGGAGATCTACGGAACCGAGCCAGATGCCGATGGTCGCGTGCCGATCATCCCGGTCACCTACATGAATTCGTCGGCCGCCCTCAAGGGCTTCTGCGGCGAGAACGGTGGCATCGTCTGTACCTCGTCGAACGCGTCGACTGTGCTCGACTGGGCTTTCGAGCGCGGCCAGCGCGTGTTGTTCTTCCCCGACCAGCACCTCGGCCGCAACACCGCGAAGGCGATGGGCGTGCCGCTCGACCGCATGCCGATGTGGAACCCGCGCAAGCCGCTTGGGGGTAACGACAGTGCCGGACTGACCGATGCCCGGGTAATCCTCTGGCATGGTTTCTGCAGCGTGCACAAGCGGTTCACGGTTGATCAGGTCGCGCGCGCGAGGGCCGAGCACCCAAGGGTGCGGGTGATCGTGCATCCCGAGTGTCCGATGGAAGTGGTGGATGCCGCTGACGAGGCCGGTTCGACGGACTACATCCGCCGCGCGATCGCGGGTGCGACCGAGCCGACCACGTTTGCGATCGGCACCGAGATCAACATGGTCAACCGACTGGCCGCGGAGTATCCGCAGCACACGATTTTCTGCCTCGACCCGGTGATCTGCCCCTGCTCGACGATGTACCGCATCCACCCGGGCTACCTGGCCTGGGTGCTCGAGGCGCTCGTGCGCGG
>SCSV01000362.1 GCA_004297555.1 Salinibacterium sp. | reverse complement strand
CTCGCCGCGCGGTACCTCCGAGGGCGAGTTTGGCGACGGAACGCACGAGCAGTTCGACTTGGCCGCAGCGATGGATTTTGTGACCCAGCGGGGGTTGCCGAGTCCGTGGCTTCTGGGCTGGTCGTTCGGCACCGAGGTCGCGCTCAAGTGGGGGCTCGGGCATCCCGTCGAAGGGGCCATTCTGCTTTCGCCACCACTGCACCGCACGAGCGCGGAGGAGGTTGCGGCCTGGGCCGGCAGTGGCCAGAGATTGGTTGCCATTGTTCCCGAGTTCGACGACTACCTGCGCCCTGCCGAAGCCGCCGAGCGGTTCGCCTCCGTGCCCGAGATCGAGCTCGTCCCGGTCGAGGGCGGCAAGCACCTGTGGGTCGGTGAAGAGCCGACCTACCGCGTGCTCACCGAGATCGTCGCGCGGGTGAACCCGAGCGCGCTACCCCTACCGCGCACGTGGTAGCTATAGCTCGTTCTGTCGCGGCATGATCACTTGCTTGACGATGAGCAGAATCGCCGCAGCGACCGGGATCGCGATCAGGGCACCGAGGATGCCTAGCAGAGTTCCCCCGGCGAGCGCGGCAATAACAACAATCGACCCGGGCACTTTGACGGCTTGGGCCATGATTCTCGGGTTGAGCACGTATGCCTCGACCTGCATGTACGCAACGTAGTAGATGCCGACCGCGATCGCGCTCGGAGGACCGTTGAAGACCAGCACCAACAACGTGATGATCACGGACCCAGAGACCGTGCCAACCAGCGGGATGAGCGAGCCCAAGAAGGCAATGAATGCCAGCAGGGCTGAGTATTTCACCGGGACTCCCAGCAGCGGCAAGATCAGGGTGAGGTAGATGAACGAGAGCACGCCGTTGACCAGCGCAAGGGATCCTTGGCCGATGACGTATCGACCGACGGCAGTACTGATCTGTTCGGCCAGATCGATGAATGTGGGGCGCTTCGAGGCCGGAACGAGCAGGTACAGCCCGCGTTTGATGCTCGCGAGGGAAGCGACGAAATAGATCGTGAGGATCATCACGATCACTGCTCCGGTAGCAGCCGAGGCGATGCCGAGGCCGACCGAGAGCACGCCGCCGCCCACCGCGGTGGGGTCGAGGGTGGCGAGCGATTTCTGAATATTCTCCAACAGACCCGCAACGTCGAGCCACGGAAGGGCATGTTCTAAGTTCTGACGGATAGTGCCATCTGAGAATGCCGCAATGATGCCGGGCACCGTCTTGATGGCGGTCTGCACCTGTTCGATGATCACGGGGATGATCGCAAGAATCAGCCCGGCGAAGACCGCGAAGATGCCAGCGAGAACCGTGGCAATGGCAGCCCAGCGCGGAAAACCCTTCTTCTCCAGCCGGCTGACTAGCGGATCGAGACCAAGCGCGAGGAACAGGGCTGCCCCCACGTAGGTCAATACTGTTGCGAGCGAGCCGATCGCCGCCCCGATGGCGAGGGCAACAAGCACGCCGAGTCCGCCGAACAGGCCGAGGCGGAAAGCATTCTGGATCTTCACGGCGGTCCTTCGATCGTCGGGCGAGGTATGGCGAGGCGGGACGTGCGACTACGAGTCCGAGCCGACCGATTCGACTTGGCTGAGCACTCCGCGCAGGTTCTCTATGTAGCCTGCCACGCTTTCGCGCTCGGCTTTGATTCGGGCCAGGCGTTCTTCGGCCTCGGCGATCAGCTGGCTGCTGCGCGATTCTGCTTCCTCGATGATGGAGGTGGATCGGGCCTCGGCGTTCTCCAGTAGCTCTTTCGCACGGGTCTCGGCCGACTCGCGAAGCGCTTTCGCCTGCGCCTTCGAGCTGGTATCCAGTTGCTCGGCTTCGCGGCGCTTCTCAGTGGCGCTGCGCACCGCTTCGCTGAGCTGGGCTTGCGCCTCGTCGAGGTACTTCTGCATCTGGGTGGTGGCTTCTGCGTGCTTGGCGAGAAACTCCTCTTCGGCCTCATCGCGTCGCGTTTTGAGCTCGACCTCTAGCGCGTTGTGGGCTTCTTCGGCTTCGCGCTTCAGGGAGGTCTGGCTTTCGTCGCGCCGGTGCGCGAGCGCGGCACGCGTCGTCTCGGTCTCGCTCGCGAGCTGGGCGCGCTGGCGCTCGATGTCGCGGTTGAGATCGGAGGTCTGCTTCTCGATATCTGCCGCGAGTTGGGCTCGCGCCTCGTTCGTCTCTGCTTCGAGCGCCGCTCGCTTCTCGGTGACCTCTGCTTCGAGCGCCGCTCGCTTCTCGGCCATTTCCGTGGCGAGCGCGGTGCGCGCGGCGGCGGTCTCGGCGGCGAGCTGGTTGGTGGCTGAAGCAGTCTCGCCCTCCAGGGCGGTGCGCGCGGCAAGGGTGTCGGCCTCGAGCAGAGCGCGAGCCGCCTCAGTCTCGGCGTTCAGTGCGGCGTAGCCAGCCTCGATGTCCGCTTGCAGCTTCGCCTGGGCCGCTGCCGTCTCATCCGCGAGTTTGCGATTCGCTGCGTGGGTCTCATTGCGCAACTTCGTGTGCGCGGCTTCCATCTCGTTGGCGAGAGTTTCGCGGGCAGTTGAAATCTCAAGGGCGAGTTCGGCACGCCCGGTTTCGAGCTCACGAGCGAGATCTGTGCCGGCCTGCTCGAGGTCGCGGGCGAGTTCAGCGCGCAATTGAGCGTTCTCGTTCTCAAAGTTCGCACGCCCCAGTTCGGTGTCGCGAGCCAGTTCGGCCGCCATCTCGCGCGCCGCCGCCGCCTCATTGGTGGCAGTGATCTTGAGCTCAGCCGCTTCACGTTCTGCACGAGCGCGCATCGCCGCGGCTTCGCGCTCCGCAGTCGCGCGAGCCTCGGCAACCTCAGTCGCCACCGCCGCTCGCGTCGACGCGGCCTCGCGCTCAGCGTCTTGCTTGAGCGTTTGCTCCTCCGAGCGCGCGCGGCTGGTGAGTTGTTCGGCTTCATCGGTGGCGTCGCCCAGAATCTTCGCGGCCCGGGAGTCGGCATCTTCGCGAGTCTTCACGGCGTAGGCGGTTGCTTCGGAGCGCTGCTTCTGCGTTTCGGCTTGCACCGCATTGCGGAGGTTTTCGGCGTCGATATCGGCCTGGGCGATCAGTCGAGTGGACTGCTCCTCTGCAACCCGCAGTGTGCTCTCGAGGCGGGTGCCGAGACCGCTGTAGGTCGGCGTGCCGGTCTCGTCGAGCTCGGCCTGCAAGTCTTCGTTGACGGCGAGAAGGCGCTGGATCTCTTTCAGCGAACTCGCGTGGTCGTTGCTGACGCGCTCGATGTCGGCGCGGAGTTTCTGAATGGCGCGATCGACATCTTCTTTGCGGTAACCGCGCATTTCCGTTCCGAAAGCGGTGTCGTCAGCGACCATGACTTCTCCTTGCGCGAGGGGCGAATCATCAGAGTTTAGCGTGCCCTCGCCTCCGAGCTTGCCGCGAAATTGCCGCCTGGCGGGTTGGGTGTCGCCAGACGCACGAGCAACGCGGAGCTCGCGTTTGTCCCACTCCCAGCCTCCTCCCAGAGCCACGGTTAGGTGCTCCCAGGAGGGGTCGGCTACGCTGGAGCGTCTTTGTTGTTGCCATTCGCGGTTTTCACCGAAGCCCGCCTCTCGCCCCTAGTGCGAGCGCCAGCGTTTCGCGGCGGCGGGTGCCATGACGTTTCGTCGGGCCGGGCAACACGAAAGGAGTAGTTCGTGCGACTTGTACTCGCAATCATCAGCTTTGTTCTTGCCGCCGGAATGGTCGGCTATGGAATTGCCCAGCGCACGTTCCTCGCGCTGCCGCCCGAGGTCAGCGTTTCGAAGATTGTGGCGTCGGATGCCCCTCTCACCGTCATCGACGGCAAGAGCCTCAACGCGTTCGAAGGTAGCCAAACCCTCACCATCAAGGGTGCTGGGCGGGTCTTTGCCGGGTACGGTCGCACCGCCGACGTCAAGGCGTGGATCGGCGACACTGAGTACACGGCGATGTCCTACGACGCAGCCAAGGGCGAGTTCGTCACGAAGCTCGTGCGGGGCACGGCCACCGAGGTACCGGACCCGAAGGGTTCCGACCTCTGGTTTGACGACTTTACGAAGAAACACGAGCTGAAGGCGACCATCAACGTGCCCGACGACGTGTCGGTGATCATCGCCTCCGACGGCACGCAGCCGGCACCGGCATCCACCAAGGTGTCCTGGCCGATCGATAACTCGACGCCCTGGGCCGCGCCTCTCATCATCGGTGGCGCCGTGGTCTTGCTCATCGGACTCGCCCTGCTCTTCTTGGCCACTCATGAGATGCGTAGTTCGCACGGCCCGCGCCGCAAGCCGCAGAAGATGCCCAAGGTTCCCCGCCAGCGCAGCATCAAGCCGAGCCGAAAAGCGATCAGTCAATCGCCGCGGGGCAGAAGGCGTGGCATGATTGCCGCTCCGATGATTCTGGTCGGAGCGCTTGCGCTGAGCGGTTGCTCGGTTCTTCCCGGTAATCATTCCACGCCGACTCCGACGGTAGCCGAGGCGCCGTCGGCCTCTCATCTCGAACCGCCCGCCGCTACGGTGCACCAGGTGGAGCGCATTGTTGCGAGAGTCAGTTCAGTTTCGCGGTCAGCGGATGCTGCGCTCGACAATGAACTCATTGCCACGAGATTCGATGGTGCGGCTCTCGAATTGCGTCTTGCGAACTACAAGATCCGCAGTGCCGACCGCAAGACCCCCGCACCGGCCGCGATTCCGGCCGGACCGGTCAAGCTCACGTTGCCGCAGCAGACTGCTGGCTGGCCGCGCACCGTTTTCGCGGTCATCCAGAATGCCAAGGATGCAAAGGTTCCGCCCATTGGACTCTTCCTCGTGCAACAGGATCCCCGTTCAAATTACAAAGTGGCCTACAACATCACTCTCGAGCCATCGGCGAAATTGCCGAACGTCGCGCCGGCGAACGTGGGTGCCTCCCAGCTCGGTGCTGACAGCGGTGTGCTTAAGCTCAAGCCAACTGACGTCGCGCTTGCTTATGGTGAGATTCTTGAAGAAGACGTCGACGCGAGCGCCTACTTGCAGTTCGAATCCAAGGGCGACAGTCTGCGGATCGCCGTAGGTCGCGATGCCAAGAAGAAGCTGGCGCAGAAGCTGCCGTCAACCGCGAGAGTGGCTTTTGGGCATAGTTTGGGCGCATCCGAACCTATCTCGCTCGCTGCCAATGATGCCGGGGCCCTCGTGGCCGTGAACCTCAACGAAACAACGACGGTCAGGCCGGTTGAGGCGGGGGCAGCTGTGAACCCGACCGGATCGGTGCGCGCCCTCTCGGGACTGGCGGTCAGCACCAAGGGTGTCATCGCGACATATGGCGACCAACTGCTGTTCTATGTGCCGCCGGCAGGCAGTGACAAGAAGATCGTGCTGCTTGGATTCACCCAGGGTCTTGTGAGCGCGGCGGAGGTCAAGAAATGAGTAACGCCCCACTGACGGGTGCGAACCTGCGCGGTGCGGTCGACCTGTCGTCTCTGGTGCGTCCTGCACAGTCGAACCAGGCATCGTCCACCACTGGTGGTGTCGTGCGCGCTGCCACGGATGCCTCGTTCAGCGAGGTCATGCAACTCTCCTCGACCGTGCCGGTCGTGGTCGAGTTCTACGGCCAGAACATTCAGTCGACGCTGGGCCCGATGGTCGAGCAGTACGGCGGGCGCCTTGCGCTCGCGACGGTGGACGGGGCTGCCAATCCGCAACTCGTTCAGGCTTTCAATGTTGAGCTCGTGCCGACGGTTGCCGCGGTCATCGCGGGACGGCCGGTGCAACTATTCACGGGCACCATTCCCGACAACGAACTGCGCGAAGTCTTCGATCAACTGCTGCAGTTGGCCGCGCAAAACGGCGTGAGCGGAAGCATCCCGGTCGGCGACGCCGAAGAGCCCGCCGGAGCGGAAGAGCCGCTCCCGCCACACCACCAAGAGGCTTTCGACGCGATCTCCGCCGGTGATTACGCGACCGCGATCAAGGAGTACGAGACGGCGATCGCCCGAAACCCGCGCGACCTGCTCGCGGTGGCGGGCCTTGCCCAGGTATCCCTGCTCGCCCGCATTGACGGAGCAGATGCTGGGGCCGCGCTGGCCCGCGCCGGTGAAGCGCCAAATGATCTTAACGCCCAGCTAGCCGCGGCCGATTTCGATGTCGCCTCAGGGCGTGCCGTGTCCGCCTTCGACCGGGTGCTCGAACTGTTCCCATCCCTGGACGCGTCTGGAAAAGACCGCGCGCGCACCCGATTGCTCGAATACTTCGAGATCGTCGGACTGGACGACCCGACCGTGATCGCCGCTCGGCGACGCCTCACGCTGCTGCTTTTCTAGTACCGGCGGGGTGCGAGCCACAGCCCGGCGAGTGGCGGCAGGGTCAACTCAACCGAGGACCCACGACCCTGGTAAGGCTCCTCGTGCACCTCGACTGATCCGAGGTTGCCGACACCCGAGCCACCGAACTCGAGCGCGTCAGTGTTGAGCACTTCGTTCCAGGTGCCGGCGAAGGGCATCCCGATTCGATACGGACCGACGGGGTTACCGCCGAAGTTGAAGGCGCACACGAGCGGTTCGCCCGAGCGCGAGAGGCGCACGAACGCGAGCACATTCTGGGCGGCGTTGCCCCCGTCGATCCACTCAAAACCGGCCGGGTCGTTGTCTTGCTCCCACAGCGCTGGCGTGCCCCGGTAGGTGCGGTTGAGCTGGCCGACGAGTTTCTGCAGGCCCTGGTGCAGCGGCTGGTCGAGAATCCACCAATCGAGTCCGCGATCGACGCTCCACTCCGAGGGCTGCCCGAATTCGCTGCCCATGAACAGCAACTGCTTGCCCGGATGCGCCCACATGAACGACAGGAATGCCCGCACGTTCGCGAGCTTCTGCCACTGGTCGCCGGGCATCCGGTGCAGCAGCGAGCCCTTGCCGTGCACGACCTCGTCGTGACTGATCGGCAGCAGGAAGTTCTCGCTGAACGCGTAGAGGAACGAGAAGGTGATGTCGTTGTGGTGGTACGCGCGATGCATCGGGTCTTCGTGCATGTACTTGAGCGAGTCGTGCATCCAGCCGAGGTTCCATTTGAGGCCAAAGCCGAGACCGGATGACGCGGTCGGCTTGGTCACGCCCGGCCATGATGTCGACTCCTCGGCGATCATTACGATGCCCGGGTTTCGCTTGTAGGCGGTGGCGTTGACCTCTTGCAGAAAGTCAATCGCCTCGAGGTTCTCCCGACCGCCGAACTTATTGGGCGCCCACTCGCCGTCCTCGCGCGAGTAGTCGAGGTAGACCATCGATGCGACGGCGTCGACGCGTAATCCGTCGACATGAAACTCCTCGAGCCAGTACAGGGCATTCGCGACGAGAAAATTGCGCACTTGCGAGTGACCGAAGTCGAAGATGTAGGTGCCCCAGTCGAGCTGCTCGCCACGTCGCGGGTCGGGATGCTCGTACACCGGTTCCCCGTCGAAGCGGGCGAGCGCCCACTCGTCTTTCGGAAAGTGGCCGGGCACCCAGTCCATGATCACGCCGATGCCCGCTTGGTGCAGCCGGTCGATCAAATAGCGCAGATCATCGGGATGCCCGAAGCGGCTGGTGGGGGCGAAATAGCCGGTGACTTGGTATCCCCAGGATCCGCCGAATGGATGCTCGGCCAGGGGCAGAAACTCGACATGAGTGAACGCGAGCTCGTGCAGGTACGCGATGAGTTCGTCGGCGAGGCTGCGATAGTCGAGCCCGGGCCGCCAGGAGCCGAGGTGCATTTCGTAGACGCTCATCGGGGAATTGTGCGGGTCGGTATTCGCGCGCCGCGACATCCATTCGCCGTCGCCCCACTCAAACAGACTGACGCCTACCTTGGATGCCGTCGCGGGCGGGACCTCGGTGTAGCGCGCCATCGGGTCGGCGCGGGTCACCCACTCGCCGCTGCGCGTGAGCAACTCGAACTTGTAGCCGTTGCCGGGGCCGAGTCCGGGCACGAACAACTCCCAGACCCCGTTGTCGTCGAGGCGGCGCATTGCATCGCCGATGCCGTTCCACTTGTTGAAGTCGCCGATCACGCGCACGGCGACCGCGTGCGGTGCCCAGACCGAGAACGAGGTTCCCTCCACGCCCTCATGGGGGCGGTAGTGGGCGCCGAGCACGTGCCAGAGCTGTTCGTGACGCCCCTCGGCCCAGAGGTACAGATCGACTTCGCCCACCGAGGGCACGAATCGGTAGGGGTCATCGCTGAGCCAGGTCGGCCCGTCGGCGTAGGTCGTTTCGAGGAGGTAGCCCTGGCCGTCACCCGGCGCGAACCCCTGCCA
>SCSV01000361.1 GCA_004297555.1 Salinibacterium sp. | reverse complement strand
TTCGCCGCGATCGCCTCTCGCAATTCGGGCAATCCTGCCGCGGGCGTGTAGCGGTAATTCTTCGGATCGAGCACTGCTCGGGATGCCGCTTCGACGATGTTGCCCGGAGTCGCGAAGTCGGGCTCACCCGCCGCGTAGCTAATCACGTGGCGCCCCTCGGCTTGCAGCGCCTTGGCCTTGGCGTCGACCTTGAGGGTGGCTGACTCGGCGATTGCGGCGATCCGGCGGGAGATGCGGGGGAGGGTCACGGTCCAAGTTTAGGGCGCAGCATCCGCCCTGCTGCTGAACTCGAGGCCGCAGCGCGATGCCTTACACTGGTCGAGGTAGTTGAAATCTGCCATGCTTTTGCGCGCCCTCGTGCAGGTTGTCGATCCGGGCATCCCCTCGAAAACGAGCGCTCTAGGTATGCGGCTTTCTCTCACAGGGCGGTGGCTCAATTGGTAGAGCAGCGGTCTCCAAAACCGCAGGTTGCAGGTTCGAGTCCTGTCCGCCCTGCAGACCCGTTCGTTTAGGCGAATGGGGACTATTCGGGCAGCAATGATCGGCGATGTTCCGGAAGGTAGTACAGAGTGGCGAAAAGAGTGATCGACGAGCCCAGCGAGGACATCGTCGCCAACGCCAAGAAGGATCGCGCGAGTTTGCGTGGTCCGGCGGGCCGCATCGCCCTATTCATTCGGCAGGTGTTCGGCGAACTGCGCAAGGTCATCACGCCGACGCGCAAGGAGCTGTTCGGGTACACGGCGGTCGTGCTGGTCTTCGTGGTCATCATGATGGTGCTGGTCTACGGCCTCGACCTCGGGTTCAGCGCTCTCGTCAACTTCCTGTTCGGCAACCCCGACGCAGTCGGCTAAAACCACAAACAAAACGCGGCGGCCATTTCACCGTCACGTGTAGCTACGAAAAGAGATTCAGTGTCTGAGAACCACCGCGACGATTTCGAACTCGCGACGGCAGCAGAGCAGTCCTCCGAAGAAGATGAGGCGCAGGAGGGCAACCCGCTCGCTGCCGCCGAGTCGTCCGAAGACTCCTCAGAGCACCAGGCCATCCATCTCGTCGACGAGCAGGCCCCAAGCGACGCCGACCTGGCCGGACTGCTCGAGGCCCTCGATGCAGCCATGGACCCGGAGGCAGACGCGATCGTGAACGACGCGCTCGACGTTGATTCGGTGGACGAAGCGGATGCCTCGGTCGCAGCCACTGACGACGAAGCCGAGGTGGAGGCATCCGAGGCCGCTGCCGAAGAGGCCGAGGTGGAGCCCTATGACGGACCCGAACCGGATGCGAGCGAGGCCGACCCCTACGACGCCTTCAAGCTCGAACTGCGCGCAAAACCCGGCAAGTGGTACGTGATCCACTCCTACGCCGGTTTCGAGAAGCGCGTGAAGCAGAACATCGAGAACCGTCGCGTGTCAATGGCCATGGAGGACTACGTCTTCCAGGTCGAGGTTCCGATGGAAGACGTCGTCGAGATCAAGAACGGTCAGCGCAAGCTCGTCAACCGCGTGCGCATTCCTGGCTACGTGCTCGTACGCATGGACCTCAACGAGGACTCCTGGTCGGTCGTGCGTCACACCCCGGGCGTCACCGGGTTCGTGGGCAACTCGCACAACCCGCGGCCCCTGCGCTTCGATGAGGCGTTCAACATGCTCAAGAGTCTCGTGCAGATCGTCGAGGCCCCGGCAGCCAAGGGCGCCGGCGGCAAGGGCAAGGCAGCGGCTCGCGTCATCCCGGCCGAGATCGACTTCGAGATCGGCGAGACCATCACCATCAAGGAAGGCTCGTTCGCGGGCCTGCCCGGATCGATCAGCGAGATCAAGGCGGAGAGCGGCAAGCTCATCGTGCTCGTCTCGCTCTTCGAGCGCGAGACCCCGGTCGAGCTCAGCTTCGACCAAGTGACGAAGCTCTGAGTTTCTAGCGCGCCGCCGCTCCTGCGGCGCGCGTCGTCCGAGCAATCGCATGATGCGATCACGCGATTGCTCGGCTAAAGTAAGCAGGTTGTGTCGCCTAGCCGCGATCCAAACTAACCACCGCATCCAATCAGGATGACGGGAGCGTCGCCCCCGGGCGGCACGAAAGAAGGAAAACCAATGGCACCGAAAAAGAAGGTCACGGGTCTGATCAAGCTTCAGATCCAGGCCGGCGCCGCCAACCCCGCACCGCCCATCGGGCCTGCGCTGGGTCAGCACGGCGTGAACATCATGGAGTTCTGCAAGGCATACAACGCAGCGACCGAATCGCAGCGCGGCAATGTCATCCCCGTTGAGATCAGTGTCTACGAGGACCGTTCGTTCACGTTCATCCTCAAGACCCCTCCGGCCGCAGAGCTCATCAAGAAGGCCGCCGGTGTGGCCAAGGGGTCGTCCACCCCGCACACCGTCAAGGTCGCCAAGCTCACCAGAGAGCAGGTGCGCCAGATCGCGGAGACCAAGATGGTCGACCTGAACGCCAACGACATCGAGGGCGCAGAGAAGATCATCGCGGGCACCGCTCGCTCAATGGGAATCACGGTGGAGGCGTAATGGCAACGAAATCGAAGGCCTACCGCGCTTCCGCGGAGAAGATCGAAGCAGGCAAGTTCTACAGCCCGAGCGAAGCCGTAGCCGTCGCGAAAGAGACCGGTTCGGCCAAGTTCAACTCCACTGTCGAGGTTGCTCTCAAGCTTGGGGTTGACCCCCGTAAGGCAGACCAGATGGTGCGTGGCACGGTCATCCTGCCCCACGGCACCGGCAAGACCGCGCGCGTCATCGTGTTCGCGACCGGCCCTGCGGCAGAGGCGGCAATTGCTGCCGGCGCTGACGAGGTCGGCGGCGCCGAGCTCATCGACAAGGTCGCCGCGGGTTACACCGCGTTCGACGCGGCAGTCTCCACCCCCGAGCTCATGGGCCAGGTCGGCCGACTCGGTAAGGTGCTCGGCCCGCGCGGTTTGATGCCGAACCCGAAGACCGGCACCGTCACGCAGGACACTGGCAAGGCCGTCTCCGACATCAAGGGCGGAAAGATCGAGTTCCGTGTCGACAAGCACGCCAACGTGCACTTCGTCGTTGGCAAGGCCGGCTTCACCGCCGACCAGCTCAGCGAGAACATCAAGGCGGCGATCGACGAGGTCGTTCGCGCGAAGCCAAGCTCGTCCAAGGGCCGCTACATCACGAAGGGCACCGTCTCGACCACGTTCGGTCCGGGCATCCCGCTCGACGTCAACGCTCTGTAACACATCGAAAAGGGGGTCAGCTTCGGCTGGCCCCCTTTTTCGCATCCTCGTAGCCTTCTTGTATGGACGAGAAAGCGAAGGCCTGGATCGGGAGCGCGATATTCCTCGTTCTAGCTCCGAGCATAATCGCCGGCCTGGTGCCCTACTTAATCACCGGATGGCGAGTAGCCGAGTGGGGCCGGGCCGGCTTGGCCATCTTCCTGATCGCCGTGGTGCTCATTCTCAGCGGTGCGGTCTTCCTATTACAGGCCTTCGTGCGGTTCGCCGCCGACGGTCTCGGTACTCCTTCGCCGGTCGCCCCGACCAAACACCTCGTCGTGACCGGCCTCTATCGCTGGGTGCGCAACCCGATGTATCTGGCGGTCTGGTCGATCATCCTCGGCCAGGTGCTGTTGTTCGCGAGCTTGCCCCTACTCGGCTATCTTCTTGTCGCCGCGACAGCGATGGTGTTGTTC
>SCSV01000360.1 GCA_004297555.1 Salinibacterium sp. | reverse complement strand
TTGCGAGGCTCATGCGATCGCCGCCCTTTCGAATTCGGCAAGCCGGGCGACATGCCTGGCGAGAATATCGGTCTCGATGTTGGAGCGGTCGCCCACCTCAAGCGAACCGAGGGTGGTGGCCGTCAGGGTCTCGGGAATGAGGGATACCTCGAACCAGTCGGCACCGACGGCGCTGACCGTGAGTGACACGCCGTCGACCGCGATCGAGCCTTTGCGGGCGACGAGGGGGGCGACATCCTGGTCGAGGGTGAATCGCACCACTCGCCAGGCGCTGCCATGCGTCACCGAGAGCACTTCGCTCGTGCCGTCGACGTGGCCCTGCACAATGTGGCCGCCGAGTCGGTCGCCCACTTGCGCCGCTCGCTCGATGTTGACTTTCGCGCCGGCAGCGAGGCTGCCGAGGGTGCTCATCGCGATCGTCTCGGCCATCACATCAGCGGTGAACCAGTCCGGCCCGAGGTCGACGATTGTCAGACAGACGCCGCCCACCGCGATGGAATCGCCGTGCCGCGCATCGGAGACCGCGAGCGGTGCGCGCACCGTGAGTCTCGCGGCATCCTGAACCGGCGCCCAGGCGATGACCTCGCCCAGCTCTTCGATGATTCCGGTGAACATTACCGTCCTTC
The DNA here is from genome assembly GCA_004297555.1 of Salinibacterium sp. GTDB lineage: Bacteria > Actinomycetota > Actinomycetes > Actinomycetales > Microbacteriaceae > Rhodoglobus. Next base: position 5,643 of record SCSV01000360.1, on the reverse strand, counting down.
CTTCGGGCGTGCCACGATGAGCACATCGTCGCCCAGTCGCTCAACCGAGGTGATGCGCAGCGGACGAGCCTCATGGATGCTCGAGACGCCGATGTTCTCGAGCGCGAGCTTGCCGGCCCCGAGCAGAATCGGGCCAAGGTAGATGAGGTATTCGTCCACGAGGCCGGTCGTGACAAAAGCGCTCGCAATCGTCGGCCCGCCTTCGACGAAGACCCGGCGGATGCCCCGCTCGAACAGGTGCGCCATGGCTGCGGGCAGATCGCGGTTGTCGATCTCGATTAGGCCTGCTGGGTGCCGCCGAAGTTTCGCGTCGGCGGGCACCCCCCGCTCGCCGATGACGACGGCGATGGGTTGGGTGGGCATCAGTTCCCCGCCGTCGCCGCGCGCGGTGAGGGCCGGATCGTCCGCGAGCACGGTGCCGGTACCCACCAGGATCGCGTCGTGCCGCGCACGTTGCTCGTGCACATGCTGCCGCGATGCCGTGCCGGTGACCCACTGACTCGTGCCGTCGCTCGCCGCGACCCGCCCATCGAGGCTCGATGCCCACTTCACAGTGATGAACGGGCGCCCGAGTCGGGCGGCGATAAGCCAGGGGCGCAGAAGTTCGGTCGCCTCCTCGGCGAGCACCCCCGCGATGACCTCGATCCCGGCGGCGCGCAGGCGCTCGACCCCGCCGCCCGCGAGATGGTCGGGATCAGAGACCGCGTACACGACTCGCGAGACGCCGGATTCGATCAGGGCGGTCGCGCATGGTCCGGTCCGCCCGGTGTGGTTGCAGGGCTCGAGAGTCACAACAGCGGTGGCACCGTCGGCGCGCCCTGCGACTTTGGCGAGGGCATCCACTTCAGCATGGGGAGTTCCGGCGCCCCGGTGCCAGCCCTCCGCGAGCACGGTGCCGTCGGCGGAAATCAGAATGCAGCCGACTTGGGGATTTCCGCCGGTGACGGGCCCGCGCCCGGCGAGGGTCAGCGCGCGGCGCATCGCCTCTTCGTAGTGCCCTGCCGCGGTCATCCGGTTGGTCCTCTTCGTCTGAAGACGCCACTCCGGGTTAAAAGGTCGAACGACCTATTTCGTCGCTTGGTGCGACGAAACTCGTGCATCCTCCCATCCGGACTGAGGCAATTTCTTGCCATAACCGTCGGTCCCGGAGTTCCACCAGGTCAACCCGACTTGCGTCAGGCTCGCGGACTATCACCGCCGGTTCGGACTTTCACCGACCCCGGAGCACGTATTACTGCTTACAAGTCTACCCAACGCCGCCTTGCGGCCAGGAATTCCTGAGTGCGCGAGGCTCAGGCGCGGGGCAGGAAACCCAGGCGGTCGTAGACCTTGGCGAGGGTCACGTCGGCGATCGCCGCTGCGCGGTCGGCGTTCGCGGCGAGGATGCGGTCGAGTTCGGCCGGGTCGTCGAGCAATTCGAGTGTCTTGCTGCGGATGGGCGCGAAGGTCTCGGTCACGACCTCGGCGACCGCGCTTTTCAGGTCGCCGTAGCCCTTGCCCTCGAACTGTGTCTCCAACTCGGCGATCGAATCCCCGCTCAGCACCGAGTGGATTGTCAGCAGGTTCGACACCCCTGGCTTGGTTTCGCGGTCGAAGCGAATCTCGCGCTCGGGATCCGTCACCGCCGATTTGAGCTTCTTGGCGATCGCGCCGGGCTCATCGAGCAGCCACAGCACGCCCGACTCCGACGCCGCGGACTTGCTCATCTTTGCCGTCGGCTCCTGCAGGTCGTAGACCTTCGCGGTCTCCTTCAGAATCTGCATCTCGGGCACAACGAAGGTCGGCCCGAAGCGCGAGTTGAAGCGCATCGCGAGGTCGCGCGTGAGCTCAAGATGCTGGCGCTGGTCTTCGCCGACCGGCACGATCGCGGTGTCATAAAGCAGGATGTCCGCGGCCTGCAGAATCGGGTAGGTGAACAATCCGACGGATGCCGCGTCGGCACCCTGCTTGGCCGCCTTGTCTTTGAACTGAATCATCCGGCTGGCCTCGCCCGTACCGGTGATGCTGTTGAGCACCCAAGCGAGTTGCGGATGCGCGGCCACGTGCGACTGCACGAACAGAATCGAAGCCTCGGGGTCGATTCCCGCCGCGATGTACTGCGCGGCGGTGCGCCGGGTCTGGTTGCGCAGCAGCGCGGGGTCTTGCGGCACCGTGATCGCATGCAGGTCGACGACGCAGAAGATTGCATCGTGGCTCAGCTGCATGGCCTTCCACTGCAGGAGCGCCCCAATGTAGTTGCCGATGTGCAGGGAGTCGGCCGAGGGCTGCATGCCGGAAAACAGGCGGGGCTTGGTGCTCATGGGGGCAAGTCTTTCAGAAGCGGGCGGAGCGGGAGTGAAGCGGCGGGGGTGCGATCAGATCGCGTAATCGACGACGACTGGGCTATGGTCCGACCAGCGTTGATCCCAGGCGGCGGCGCGATCAACGGCGTAGTTGGTAACGGTGGCGGCGAGTGCGGGGGTAGCGACGTGATAGTCGATGCGCCAGCCGGTATCCGTATCGAAAGCCTGGCCGCGCTGCGACCACCAGGTGTACGGCCCGGCGACCTCGCCGGCCCATTGCCGTCCGACGTCGACCCAGCCGAGACCGGGTCCGGTCGAACCGTCGACGCCTTCGACGGTTTCGCCGAGCGGCCCGAAGAAGCGGTCGAAGTAGGCGCGTTCGATGGGCAGGAACCCGGCGTTCTTGCGGTTGCCCTTCCAGTTCTTGATGTCGAGCTCGCGGTGGCCGACGTTGAGGTCGCCCACGACGAGGGCGAGCTCGCTATGCGCGGCGAGGGCGGGCAGCCGCTCGGTCATCGCGTCCAGAAACTTGTACTTCTCCACCTGCTTCGGAGTGTCCACCTCGCCGGAGTGCACATAGGTGCTGACGACCGTGATCACCCGGTCGCCGACCTTGAAGTCGGCCTCGAGCCACCGCCCGGCGCTGTCGAAGTCATCGGCGCCCAGGGCGACACGGTGAATGGATGCGCGGTTGCGGCTCGCGAGCGCGACGCCCGCGCGCCCCTTTGCTGTGGCGGCATCGTGCAGGATGTTCCACTCGCTGCCGAGCAGGTTCTCGAGGTCTTCGGTGGATGCCCGCACCTCTTGCAGCGCGAGGATGTCGACGCCCCGGGCATCCAGCCATTCGCCCATTCCCTTGCGGAACGCGGCGCGCACGCCATTCGTGTTGACGGAGGCGACGCGAAGGGGGCGGGACATGCAGCGATTCTAGAGCGCGCGGGCCTCAACCGGCCTGCGGAGGGTGACGCCGGCGTCGCGTGCGCTTACCTCGATCCACGCCGCTGTCAAGACGATCACCTGCGAGACCAGGTTGAACCAGATCAGTAAGCCGATGATCACCGCGAAGGAGGCGAGCAGGGGGTTGCGCGTCGCCCCGCCCAGCAGGCTCGAACCCAGCACTTTGAGCACCCCGATCGCGAGCGCGCCGAGTAGCGCACCCCGCCAGAGGAAGCGGGAGGGAATCCTGATCTCCGAGACCAGCCGCAGAAAGAGCGCGAGCACGACGGTGTCCAAGGCGAGCAGGATGGCGAGCCCGACGGCTCGCGCGAGCCACACAGCGACGATCGAACTCGTGTCAACGCCGAGGGCTCCGAGTACCGCGTGAAGAGCAGTCGTGCTGATCACGGTGAGCACGGCCGACGCGATGAAGGCCGCGGCGAAGACGGTCGCAAGCACCACGTCGCGCAGTTTCAACAGAAAGAAGTTGCGTTCGACCGGCGGCAGTTCGAACATTGACCGCACTGCCTCGCGACCGGAAGCCAACCAGCCGAGCGCGGTGAGCAGCAGAGCGCCAGCGGCGATCGCGCCGGTCCAATTCAGGATGCCTGCCTCGAGCAATTGCTTCGGATCGATCGCGCCCTTGCCGCTTCCGTCATCGATTAGGCCGGGAACGTTCGTCGCCAGAAACCGGAAAAGCGCGCTTTCGAGGGTCGGGTGCGTGCGAATGATCGCGCCGGCCACAGCGAAGCCCACCCAGATCGCCGCGAACACCGCGAAGATCGCTTGATAGGAGAGGCCCGCCGCCAAGAGTTGTCCGCGGCGCTCAACTTGCCAGCGGAGAACCCGCACCAGTTTTAGCCGCTCGATCCGTGTGATTACGGAGGCAACGCGCACCTTGACGCCCATTCAATGACAGTACTCACCAACCTGTAGGATGACCGGAGGCAATTTCGACGAAGAGGACGAACAGTATGGACTTGCACGGTGTAGGAGTCGGTCGGGGCATCGCAATCGGACCCGTGCTGCGAATGCCGGAACCACTTCCAGATCCCGAAGATGCACAGCACTCGGGTGATGCCGCAGCCGAGTACGCCAAGACTCAGGCTTCGCTCGCGGCCGTCTCGGCCGAACTGATCGCTAAGGGCGAGAAAGCCGGTGGCGAGGCCAAAGACGTGCTCGAGGCTGCATCGATGATGGCCCAGGACCCCACGCTCGCTGAAGACGTTAAAGACCGCATCGACGCGGGCAAGACCGGCGAGCGCGCCGTGTTCGAGGCCTTCGCCGCATTCCAGGAGATGCTCGTCGAAATGGGCGGCTACATGGCCGAACGAGCCACCGATTTGGGTGACGTTTCGCACCGCATCGTCGCGCACCTGCGTGGCGTTTCCGCGCCCGGTGTTCCCGAGAGCGACACCCCGTTCATCCTCGTCGCCCCGGATCTCGCCCCCGCAGACACTGCACTGCTCGACCTCAATAAAGTTCTCGGCCTCATCACTCGCGACGGCGGACCGACCAGCCACACCGCGATCCTCGCTCGCTCGAAGTCGATCCCCGCAATCGTCGGTGTCACCGGAGCACTCGACATCGAAGACGGCACCGTCGTGATCCTGGATGCCGAACCGGGCGTCGTCACGAAGTCGCCGAACGCTGCCGCGCTTAAGGCAGCCGAGGCTCGTCTTGCGGAGCGCGCTGCGATCGCTGCAGCCCCAATCACCGATGGTGCGCTCGCGGATGGCACGCTCATCCCGCTGCTCGCGAACCTGGGGTCGCCGAAGGACGCGGCTCAGGCCGTCGAGCTGGGCGCCGAGGGCGTCGGCCTGTTCCGCACCGAGTTCATGTTCCTCGGCCACGACACCGCTCCGACGGTCGCCGAACAGACGACCGAGTACACCGAGCTGCTCGGCCACTTCCCGGGTCGCAAGGTTGTTGTGCGGGCGCTCGACGCGGGTGCCGACAAGCCCCTGAGCTTCCTTAACGCCGCTCAGGAAGAGAACCCGGCCCTTGGTCTTCGCGGGTTGCGCGCACTGCGTGCGAGCGAGCAGATCATGAAGGACCAGCTGACGGCTCTCGTGAAGGCGCAGAAAGCATCCAAGGCCGACCTGTGGGTCATGGCCCCGATGGTCGCCGACGCTGCTGAGAGCGAGTGGTTCGTCGCGACCGCGAAGAAGCTCGGCCTGAAGACCGTGGGCGTCATGGCAGAGGTGCCATCGCTCGGTCTCGTGGCCGACCAGGTTGCACGCGTGACCGACTTCGTGTCGATCGGCACGAACGACCTCACCCAGTACACGCTCGCCGCGGACCGCATGCTCGGTTCTGTTGCTTCCTACCAGGATCCCTGGCACCCCGCCGTTCTGCGTCTGATCAAGATGCTGGGTGACGCCGGGGCAGCAGCAGGCAAGCCAGTCGGCGTGTGTGGTGAGGC
>SCSV01000359.1 GCA_004297555.1 Salinibacterium sp. | reverse complement strand
ACGACTGGCTTACCATCGAGTCGTACGGAGCACTACTCGACCGCTTCTTTGGACTGTTTCAGTAACAGACGCGGTTCCGTTTGGCGGTAACCGTAGGGTCAGCGACGTGGGCTAAGCGTCGGCGCGCGCGCGCGCCCACGGGGCGGGGAGCAGCTCGTCGAGCCGGCGCTTGGGGTGATCCTGCACGCGCGGGATGACGTCGGCGAGATAGGCAAACGGATTGATGCCGCGTGCCTCGCACGTCGAGACGAGCGTGTAGAGCCCCGCGATGCTCTTGCCGGCCTCGACGTCGCCGACGAAGAGGTAGTTCTTGCGACCGAGCGCGACCCGTCGCAGCGAGCGCTCGGAGGCGTTGTTGTCGAGAGGCACGCGTGCGTCGTCGAGAAAGCGGCCGAGCTCGCGCCACTGGTTCAGCGCGTACCGGATCGCCGTCGAGATCGGGCTCTTCGGAGGATGTCGTGGCTTCTGATCGAGGAGCCATTCGTGCAGCTGCTCTCGGATCGGTCCGGCTCTCTGGCGGCGAAGACGCAGGTGCTTCTTCGTGCCGGTGATCTCTTCCGACTTCGCGTCGTGCTCGACGCGATAGAGACCGAGGATCAGATCTATTGCCTCCTGCGCGATCGGCGCCGTGGGCAACGCCTCGTGGAAGTAGCGCCGCATGTGCGCGTGGCACGCAGCTCGCTTGCGAGTCGACACCTCCGCGACGACGTTATAGCCGCTGTACCCGTCTACGATGAGCGTGCCCTTCGTGCCCGCGAGGAGCCGCTTCGGCGTCTCACCACTGCGACCGCCAGCGAAGACGTAGGCGACGTCCTGTTCGCCGTGGTCGTCGGCCGCGACGAAGGTCCAGACAAAGCCGTTCTTCGGCTTACCCGTGCCGTCGTTCTGCATGAGGAGGCGCGTCTCGTCGGCGCCGACGATCGGCCGAACGCGAATCTGCTCGAGAAGTCGCTGCCACAGCGGCTGGGTCAGCTCGCTCGTTCGGTGCAAGAGGTCGTTCATCGTCGAGCGTGCGAGCGGGAAGCCGCGACGCGCGAAATCTTTTTCGAGGCGGTAGAGCGGCAGGTGGTCCGCGCACTTTGCGACCGCCAAGTGTGCGAGCAGGCTCGCGCCGTAGCGTCCCTTCTCGATCACCTTGGGAGCGCCCGGCGCGGTCACGACGTAGTCGCCGCAGCGGCAGCGCAGGACTTCCTGCACGTGCTCGTGACGGATAAAGCGCGCCGGTACGAATTCGAAGACGGTCGTCGTGCGTCCCTCGCCGATGGGCTTGAGCTTGTCGTTGCCGCAGCTCGGGCACGTGCGCTCCTCGACCGGGACTTTGTGTTCGGTGCGCACAGTTTCTGTTTGCGCGCGGTCAGCGGCCTGCGCGCGGCGCTTGGCCAGGCGCTCCTCGGGCGTCGGCGATTTCGTCGGCACGCGAGGCATCTTGCTGCGCTCGCTCTTGGGCCCGATGTGCGCCTTCTTCAGCTGCCCGAGCTCGTGCTCGAGCTTGGCGATCTTGTTACTCATTGCGACGACGATGTCGCGCAGCGAGCAATCATGATCGAGCGGAGGCACCACCACCTCCCTGTTGGATCACGATCAGCGATCCGTGTCGATCCCCTCCGGCGGGTTCCAGCGCGCGAGTCTCGTCGCGTTCAGGTCGATACCGTCGAGCAGCATCGCAAGCTGAGCTGCCTCCATCTGGACCTTCACACGCTTCTCGTCGACAGCCGGCAGCTGAAACCGACCGCGCTCGAGTCGCTTGAAGTAGACGACGTAGCCGTTCTTGTCCCAGAACAGGATCTTGAGCATGTCGCGGCGCTTGCCGACGAACACGAACAGGTGGCCTTCGTTCGGGTTCCGCTTGAGCACCTGCTCGACGATCGTGCGCAGCCCGTCGACGCCATTGCGCATGTC
>SCSV01000358.1 GCA_004297555.1 Salinibacterium sp. | reverse complement strand
TGGATTCGGAGCACCCTAGAACGGTGGGGGAAAACGGGGGGGCCCGTGCGTTCGCGCGTTGCTTGGCGTTCGTAGTCGCAGCAGCGCTGATGGTGGCGGGTCTGGCAGCGCCCCAGCGTGCGCTCGCTGCAGATACCCCGGAGGAATTTCAGCACCAGCTCTCGGGGGCGCTTGCAACGTATCTCGCCACAAAAAGAGGCAGATACTCGGTCACTGTGACGGAGCTCGACGGCGAGCAGCGGTCCATGTCGCTGCACGGCGCAAGCAGAGTCGAACCGGCTTCCACTATGAAGCTCTTCTACGCCTGGGCTACCCTGCGAGCCGTCGATGAAGGCACTCTAAGTCTCGCTACTCGATTAAGTTCGGGCCTAACAGTCGGTCGTTGTCTCACCGTCATGATCCAGGTCTCCGACAATCCTTGCGCGGTCGACCTCAGGCTGAAGATTGGAATGAGAAATCTCAATCGCCTATTCGCGAGCGAGGGATACGCCAACACGTACATCGTGCTCGACAGCCAAGGCCACTACGTGACCAAGCGCACAAGTTCCGACGATCTCGCGCTGCTCTTGGCTCGCCTGGAGCAGGGCGCCTTATTGAGCGAGTCAGGGACGAACGAGTTCACGAAGCGGCTCCTCGCTCAGATCTGGCGACATCGCATCAGCTCCGGAGTTGCCGCGGGCACAGTAGTCGGGTCGAAATCTGGGGAGCTGTGGGTGTCGACCGGGATGGTCGAAGCGGACACCGCAATCGTCCACGGCCCGCACAGCACCTACGTTCTCACCGCCATCGGCACCAACGGCGCCGCAAGCACCACGATTCGTGGCATCTCGACTATCGTCTACCGGCACCTCCAGGGAAATTTCACGGTCAGGGCTAGCTTTCCGGCACAGCAATTCGTCACGACGACGAAGGTCAAACTCCGAAGATTTCCGGGCGGCAGCCCTATCAGGTACCTGTCAAAAGGCACCGCCGTGCAGGTGTTTTATAGCAACCGCGAATGGATGCGGGTGAAAGCAGGCAGAAGATACGGTTGGGTGTCTTTTCAGGAGCTTTCGCTGCGCAACGCCTATCGGTGGCCGGCGCCCGTCATATCCGGGAACGTTTCCGCGACCGGAGCACCGTGCACCGTGCTGGGCACTAGCGGTGACGATATTCTCACTGGAACATCGGGCGCGGACGTGATCTGTGGGCTCGAAGGAAACGACACGATCGACGGAGGTGCCGGCGCTGACATCGTGGACGGGGGACCGGGCAACGACCTGCTACTGGGGGGAACGGGCGGCGACTATCTCATCGGCGGCACCGGAATAGACACAGTCTCCTACGCCTACATCACCGACACCACCACGCCCGTAGCAGCGGACCTTGACGGGATCCGCGACGACGGTACCGCTGGCGAGCAAGATCGAATTCGTTCCGATGTCGAGAATCTCGTCGGCTCATCCGGCGACGACACGCTCACCGGAAACTCGCTGACTAACACCCTCGACGGCGGCCCTGGGGACGACTCCTTGAGCGGAGGCGCCGGAGACGACATTGTGAGCGGGGATACCGGACACGACGTAGTCGACGGCGGTGACGGAACAGACACGTGCGTTTTTGACTCTGCCGACCTCGTGATCGACGGCTCCGTGAGTTGCGATGCGAACGCGGTGCAACTGGGCGCGCCGCTCACCGAGTTGTCTGAACCTCTCCGCGCGTTTTCCGACGCGAACCCAGACCGTTGCTTGGTCAACAATTGCGGTGACATCGTGGCGGCCTACTGCATTGTGAACAAGGCTTCAGGGTGGGTTCACGACTGCGTGGTCTGGGATGGCTGGGGCGACGGGTGGTGGGAAGGGGAGGTTAATCCTCCCGGAACTGACTCGCGTTGTGGTGCAGAAGCTGGCCCGTACTTCCCCGAGGCAGAC
>SCSV01000033.1 GCA_004297555.1 Salinibacterium sp. | reverse complement strand
GACCCCGTCGTCGAAGGTCGTCGGTGACCTCGCGCTGTCGCTCGCTGCTGCGAACGCCGACCCGGCCGACTTCGAGGCCAACCCGGAGAAGTACGACATTCCCGACTCCGTGATCGGCTTCATGGCTGGCGAGCTCGGCGAGCTGCCGGGCGGATGGCCTGAGCCGTTCCGCACCAAGGTGCTCAAGGGCCGCACGGTGAAGATCGGCGTCGAGCCGATCAGCGCCGCCGACAAAGTCGCGCTTGACGGTGAGTCCAGCGAGCGCCGCGCGACCCTCAACCGACTGCTGTTCCCTGGGCCTACCGCGATCTTCGAACAGGGGCGCGAGACCTACGGCGATCTTTCGAAGCTCGACACCATCGACTACCTCTACGGCCTGCATCAAGGCACCGAGCGCATTGTTGAGATCAGCAAGGGTGTGAGCCTCTACGTGGGCGTCGAGGCGATCGGCGATGCCGACGACAAGGGCATGCGCACGGTCATGGCAACCTTCAACGGTCAACTGCGCCCCGTCTTCGTGCGCGACCTCACTATCAAGGTCGATACCAAAGCGGCCGAGAAGGCGGATGCCACGAAGCCAGGGCACATCGCGGCACCGTTCTCGGGCGTGGTCACTCTGCAAGTCGAGGAGGGCGCAACGGTCGAGGCGGGCCAGAGCGTCGCATCCATCGAGGCAATGAAGATGGAAGCGGCGATCACCTCAAGCGTCAGCGGAACTGTGCGGCGCCTCGCGATCCCGAAAACCCAGCAAGTGGATGCCGGTGACCTCCTGGTGGTAATCGAGTCTTCATAGCGTTCTCTCAGCTAAACTGGAGCGTTGAGATTTCGAGAGGACGCCTTTGGCTACCAGGAAGACCAGCACGCCGAACGACGAAACCGCAAAGCCTTCGACGAAGGTTTCGGCTCCGGAATCAGCTATTCCGCAATCGGAGCCGACCCCCACTGAAAACGTGACCTTCACGGTGGCCCTTCCGGTCGACGTGCACACGGCGCCAGACCACGAGGTTGCCGTCGCGATCACCGATGTCGCGATCAACCCCGAGTTTCTCGACCACCCGGAGACCTCGACCCAGTCCATTGCGATTGTGGCCGAGCAGGTTCTGACAATTCCCGAAGTGCCGAACACCGACCCGGTCATCCCACCGCTGCCCGAGTCCGACCAGGTGTACAGCCGCCGCAGTCGAGCTCCCGGTGAGGTTTCTGCGGTACCGGAGCCAGCCGGGATGCTCACGGCGGAGCGCCTGATCGACCAGCGTAAAAAGAAGCGCCGCCCGGCGCCCGAGGGCTTCTTGCAGGAGTTGCTCTACAAAGCCACCTTCCACGTGGTCAACGTCGGCGATTCCTACCGGGTGCGCGAGCGCAAGGCGCTGGATGCCCGAATCGGCAAGCCATTCGAAGGCAGCACCCGATTCGTTCCCGTGCTCACCCGCAAGGGAGGCGTCGGCAAGACCACGATTTCGACCCTGCTCGGGATGGCACTGGCCGACGTGCGCGAAGACCGCGTCATCGCGATCGACGCGAATCCCGATCGCGGCACGCTCGTCGAGCGCGTCGAACGCCAGACTCGCGGAACGGTTCGAGATGTCGTCGGTCGCGCGAGTTCGATCCAGACATTCAGCGAGTTCCAGACCCTGATCTCGCGGGACGAGACCCGGCTGCACGTGTTGGCATCCGACTCCGAGCCGACCGTCATGGAGGCCTTCGACGAGTACGACTACAACGCGGTCGCGAACGTGGCCGAGCGTTTCTACTCGCTCGTCATCACCGACTGCGGCACGGGGATCGTGCACTCGGTGATGCGCGCGACCCTGCAACGCGCCGACTCCGTCGTCATCGTCTCCGGAGGCAGTGTCGATGAGGCAAAGCTCGCCTCAGAGACTCTCACCTGGCTGGAGACCAACGGCTACGCCGACCTGGTCAAGAATGCCGTGGTCGCGCTGAACACGGCCACGCACGGCACCAACCTGGTGAAGCTTGAGGAGATCGAGGCGCACTTCAAGTCGCGCGTGCGCGAGATAGTGCGGGTGCCCTACGACGCCGCCCTGGCGACCGGCTCGATCATTCGCTTCAACGAGTTGCAGCCGCTCACCCGAAACGCCGCGCGTGAACTCGCCGCACTCGTCGTGGACGGGCTACCCGAACGCAGGAGCGTCTGACCATCTATGGCTGAACGCCCGATCCGCCTTTTCGGCGACCCCGTGCTCCGCTCTGTCTGCGACCCGGTCGAGCCCGGCGATTCGCGCATCGTTCCGATCGTCACTGACCTTGTTGACACGGTCGCGATACCCGGACGGGCCGGAGTCGCGGCGAACCAGATCGGCGTCGCTCTGCGCGCATTCAGCTACAACGTCGACGGCCAGATCGGGTACGTGATCAACCCGGTTCTCGTCGAGGCCTCGGGGGAGCCCGAGCTCGTTGACGAGGGCTGCCTCTCCGTGCCGGGGTTCTACTTCCCGCGCCGCCGGCATCCGTTCGCGAGCGTCGAGGGCATCGACCTTGATGGCAAGCCCGTGCACTTGAGTGGGACGGGCACCATGGCTCAGGCGCTCCAGCACGAGCTCGACCACCTCGACGGGCACCTCTACATCGAGGGCCTCGAGCCCGAGACCAAGCGCGAGGCGATGGGACTCATCCGCCAAGCGCCCTGGTACTAACCAACAGTTCGGGATGCCCGAGCCGCGTGCTTAATCGACGTCTGCGTACATCCGGTCGATGACGTTCGCGAATTCGTCCAGGATTACTCCGCGCTTGATGCTCAACTTGGGTGTGAGGTGGCCGCTCGACTCGCTCATGTCGGCGTCGAGCACTTCGAACTTGCGAATCGATTCGGCACGAGACACTCGCGCGTTGGCGGCATCCACCGCGCTCTGAATTTCGGCGAGCACGACTGGGTTTGCCGCAGCAGCGGCCATGCTCATGTCGGGGTCGAGCCCCTTGTTCTTGAGCCAGGTGGGTAGCATCTCTGAATCGAGGGTGATGAGAGCGGAGATGAATGGGCGCTTATCGCCGACGACAATGACCTGGCCGATAATCGGGTTCGCGCGAATGGGGTCTTCGAGAGCCGCGGGCGAAACGTTCTTACCGCCCGCAGTGACGATGATTTCCTTCTTGCGCCCGGTGATCTGCAGGTAGCCGTCGTCGTCGATCTCGCCGATGTCGCCAGTCTTGAACCACTCGCCGTCGAAGGCTTCCTTCGTTGCGGCCGGGTTCTTCCAGTAGCCGGCGAACACGCAGATGCCCTTGACCTCGATTTCGCCGTCATCAGCGATGCGCACCGAGTTGCCGGGCAGAGGCGGGCCGACTTTGCCGATCTTGAACTTCGAGGGCAGGTTCACCGAGACGGGCGCCGTGGTCTCAGTCAGACCGTAGCCCTCGAGGATCGTGAGCCCGAGGCTGCGGTAGAAATGCGCCAAACGTAGACCGAGTGGAGCCGAGCCCGACACTGCGTAGACCACTCGACCGCCGAGGGCGGCACGGATCTTGCTCAGCACGAGCCGGTTGAAAATGGCGTAGCGCACTGCGAGACCGAAGGGCACCCGCCCGGCATCCAGCGCCTTGGAGTGCGCGACGGCTGTCGCAGCCGCGCGCCGGAAAATCGCGCCCTTTCCGCCGCTCTCCGCCTTTTGCTCCGAGGAGTTGTAGACCTTCTCGAACACTCGGGGCACAGCGAGCAGGAACGTCGGTTTGAAGGTACCGAGTGAGGCGAGCAACAGTTTCGTGTCTGGCTGGTGGCCGACCTTCACCCCGCCCTCGACGCAGAGCACCGAGATGAACCGCGCGAAGATGTGCGCTGTCGTGATGAACAACAGCGTGCTCGCGTCAGCATGGATGACCTCGGGAATCGCTTTGCGCACGTTGCGGCTCAGGTCGACGAAGTTGGAGTGCGTGATGATGCAGCCCTTGGGGCGGCCTGTCGTTCCCGAGGTGTAGATGAGGGTCGCGAGGTCTTTGCCTTTCGCGAGTTTGCGACGGCGCTCGATCTCGGCATCCGGGATGCTCTCGCCGATTTTCGCGAGCTTGTCGAGGTCGCCGAGATCGACCTGCCAGACCGAGCGGATGCCCGGAACATCAGCGCGAATCTCGTCGAAGCGCGCGAAGTGGTCCGCGGTTTCGGTGATCATTCCGATCGCGCCCGAGTCGGTGAGGTTCCACAGAATCTGCGCAGGAGCGGAGGTCTCGTACACCGGCACGAGCACCGCGCCGGCGAACCATGTCGCGAAGTCGACGAGGGTCCACTCATAGCGGGTCTTGCACATCAGCCCGATCTTGTCGCCCGGCTCGATGCCCGAAGCAACGAGTCCCTTGGCGAGGGCAATGACCTGGGCGAGAAAATCGCTCGCCGTGACATCCGTCCAACCGCCCGTGCCGTCCGGCAGCGCAAAAAGGGCCAAGTCCGGCGTCTCGGCCACCCGATCGACAAGCATGTCGGTGACGTTGACGTTCGGGTCGGCGACAACGACGGCAGGTACGTCGAACTGC
>SCSV01000357.1 GCA_004297555.1 Salinibacterium sp. | reverse complement strand
GGTCGGGGACGCTGCATGCGGCCTTCACCTCAGGGGCGCTTGCGCCGCGGCCGCGGCCGGGCCGCAGGGTCCCAACGATGCTGGCGAGGAAGATGAAGGTCGCCGCGCGCTCCGACGCTCGCGGGTTGGCGTCGCCCCACAGAACGGCCGGGTTCACGGCCGCTAGTTCAAGCGACACGACCCACAGATTGTGCGAGCCGACAGCGTCTTCGCGGATGGTGTTCGCGGTGAGGTGGCGGAGTCCGCCGCCGAAGAATCGCTCGAAATCGGCGACCCACTTCGACGCCAGATTGGCCGGGCAGACGACGATCGCACGTCTGACGAGGCCCAGTCGCTGCATCTCCCCGGAGATACAGGCCCGCCATGATCGTCTTGCCCGTCCCCGGCTCGTCGGCGAGCAGGAACCGCAACAGGGGTTGGGGGAGCATCGCGCCATAGACAGCCGTCGTCTGGTGCGCGTACGGACTGAGTTGGGTTGAAGCGATCGCGCTCGACTCAGCATTCGTTGCGGCGGCGGCCATCCATCTCGTCCACATTCCTGCGAGAACACGCGCCGAATCGCCGGAGCCATCGGAGATGAGCGCTCGCACGGTCGCGTCCTGGCCGGGACCAACATGCACCTCGTGCATGTCGCCGGCGTCGCCCACGAGGAACACGGTGGTCACGCCATCAGCGTCGGGCGGAGTGACGAATCGGACAGTCGCGAACTCGGGCGCGTCCGGCGCATCAACGCGGACGCGCTGACCCTGGTCGAGTTTGAGATCGGTCGACGGCACTCTCCGAGAACGTATCGGTCTGGGCGGCAGGGATTCGCCTAGGTCACCTGGAGGGCTCGACACGAGTGACGCCCCGTGTCCGACATGCCGCACGGGGGCGGGGCGAGGCGGCGTCACCGATCGGGTGCGCCGGGCGCCTGCCAGGTGCACAATCGCAGCGCGGTCAGCTGGACATGCTCGCCGCCGTCACCGTCGACGGCCCCACCAGAACCCGTCGCGGCTCCGGTCTCCGCCCTGTGTGACCGGCCGGAACCGCGGGCACCCTATGCGCAAGTGCCGAGCCGCCATGCGCGTCCCGCTCAGACGCGAAGAGAATGCGCTGGCGAGCAGGGTGAGGCCAGCCATCAGCATCCACATCGGGATGCCAATGGTGCCCGCAAAGATGCCCATCCGCGGCGTCAAGAAAGAGGTCGCGTTGCTCCTCGTCCTGACAGACGAACAGAACGAAGGGCGGGGCGGCTCGCCGACCGGCCTCGGCGTGCTGCCACCAGGCGGTCAGGAAAGCATCATACCGGATGAACTTGTCGAAGTTCTTGTCGATGCGTCGTGTGCGGTCGTACTCGACGAGGATGAGCCGGCTCTCGGCTTCCGGTGTCTCTCCTGCGATCTCCAGTACGGCGTCGGGATAGACCGGACGAACAGGGCCGGGCGCGAGTCCCTCGACCGACCAGTCGTCATCAAGCTCTGCGCGGCTTGGGTGGAAGTTGGGTGGCGGATCGATCGCCGTCTCGCCTTCCCATGAATGGAATGCCGGCCCGAGTGCGCGCTTATACGCGAGCACCCAGGCGTTCAGGTGCACCTCGTGGAGCACGTAGCCGTAGTCGAAGATGGTGCGCCGGCGGAACCGTTTGCGCTGTCCCAGTGCGCCGGCCTCGTGCAGCAGGCGGTGACCTTCTTCGCCGAGA
>SCSV01000356.1 GCA_004297555.1 Salinibacterium sp. | reverse complement strand
CACGAGCTCGGGGCTCGCTTGCAGCCCGCCCCAATACTCCTTATTAGCGAGCGAATCGATGTGCCCGCGCATCACTTTGACGTGCTGCTTGATGAGCGTCTCGCGACGAGCGCCCTCTTCGCCGGTAGCCGAGGCGGAAATCTGGCTCGCCTCCAGGTAGGCGTCGAATGGCACCTTCGCGTCGACGGCAATGTTCTTGCCGCCGGGCAGGTGCACGATCATGTCGGGGCGCCCGGCGCCGGCATCCGAAGCAATGTTGGATTGCACCTCGAAGTCGACGCGCTCGAGCAGACCGGCCGCCTCGACCACGTTGCGCAACTGCGTTTCGCCCCACACGCCGCGAGTGCTGTTGCTGCGCAGAGCGGATGCGAGCGCCTCCGCGGTGCTGCGCAGTCGCTCCTCCGATTCGGTCGCAGCCCTCAACTGCTGGCTCAGCTCGCCGTGCTGTTGGCTGCGCTGGGTTTCGAGTTCGGTGACCTTGTGCTGCATGGTGCGCAGCGACTCCTGCACGGGAGTGAGTGCCTGCAGCACCTTGCTCTCGCGCTGCTCGCGCTCGGCCTGAGCCTGGGCATCCGTTCGGTGGCGCTCGATCAGTTCGCGGTGCTGCTCGCGAAGCTCCTCGACCTGCTCACGAAGCGAGTCCGCGGTCGCGTGGATCGCCGCGCGCTCGGCGGTGAGTTGCGCTTGCACGGCGCGCTCCTCGGCCTGAAGTTGCACGAGAGCGGCAGCGTGGCGGGCCTCGAGGAGCGCGGGATCGGCGGCGCGAGCGCGGGCCTTGGAAGCGAGCATCCCGATCACGACACCGAGCACGGCGCCGACGGCCACGCCGACAAGCAGACTGAGCATTGGGTCCATGCTCACAGTGTGCCAGCGGGCACCGACACTGCCGCGTCCTGGCTCGGAGCGTTCGGCAGTTCGCGGTGCGGCGGGGTCTAGCGCAGCGCCATTGGCGCGTCTTCGTCGATGGGCTCGGGCACGGGCATCCCGATTCGGCGAATGTTCGTGCTGGTTAGGGCAGCGAGCTCCGGGATGTCGGATGCCCCGTGCCGGTCGGCCGCGTCGATCATGATCGCCGCGCACGCTGCCGCATCCGCTGCCGCGTTGTGGTGCTCGAAGTCGTCGAAGCCCGCGGCGCTCGCGGCCATCGGAAGCCGGTAGGAGTCGAGGTGGTACGTCTTGCGCGCGACCTGCAGGCTGCACAGATAATCGAAGGTCGGCGAGGTCACGAAGGAAGCAGCGCAGGCGGCGGTGATGACTCCCATGTCGAAGCCGGCGTTGTGGGCGACGAGGTAGTCGTTTTCGGCGAAGGACTGCAGGTCGGCGAGTTGCTCGCTCCAAAGGGCGGCATCCGCGACATCCGCCGCCATGATGCCGTGGATGCGAACGTTCCACTCGAGAAACTCGTCGTGTCCGAACGGCGGCTTGATCAGCCAGTAGGCCGTGTCGACGACGCGGCTGTCGCGCACCTTCACCATGCCGACCGAGCAGGCACTCGCCGCCGAGCCGTTTGCCGTCTCGAAGTCGATCGCGGTGAAATTCAGTGGCACGTGATGATGGTCACACGAACCTCCGACGCCGGCCGGCCCCGCGCGCGGCGTGGCTTCAGATTCCGCGGCGGTGGCGGTGCGCGTTGTGGCGAAGATCGGTGCCGGCCGCCGACACCAAGAAGCCGGCGACGGCGATGAGCAAGCATCCCGTCGATTGGTTCGAACTCAGGTTCGTGCCCGCGCTCGTGTAGAGGGCTAGGGCGTAGACCATGACGCCAATGCCGGCGAGGGAGGCGAGCACGCCGCCGATGATGACGGCAATCAGGGTGGTGTTGCGGCGCTGGTCCACCGGGCTTGGCGGTGTGTCGATGATCTGGGTCATGGCTGTCCTTGTGCGGGGTCTGAGCTTCTGGAGCCGGGCGCCTGTGGCCGGAGATTGCTGGGTACTCTACCCAACCTGACCTGAGTCACAACTGCACGCCCCAAACCGGGTGTGATTCTGCCGATACGCTTGACCCCCGTGGCTCTCACTATTGCAATCGTCGGACTCCCGAATGTCGGCAAGTCCACCCTCTTC
>SCSV01000032.1 GCA_004297555.1 Salinibacterium sp. | reverse complement strand
CGGCCAAGAAGGCGCTCGAGGCGCAGAAGAGCATGCCGCTCCAGGAGGCCGCGCCGCCGCCGGTGCTCCCGGAGGCCACGCCGGAGGAGATCGAGGCGCGGCGGCCGAAGCTGTTCCGCGTCCTCAAGACGATCGATCTCCCGCGCGGGGCGAGCACCTTCAAGCTGCCCGCGGGCAAGATCCTCTCCACGCTCCACTACGACATCGGCGATCTCAGGATCCAGGGCGTCGAGCTCGTCGAATACAACGGCTAGCGCCGCGCGTCGTCACCGTTCCCATTCTCGGCGACGGCTGGTAGAGATGGGGGTTCAGTGCACGATCTGGCGGCCAAGATGTTGCCGACGCACGCGTGAGCCATTCGCCGCCGAACGCGGCTCGTGCAAAGGCATTGCGGGAGCTCGCGGAGTATCTCTCGTCGATCGGGCAGGCGCGCGAGGTGGCTGACTCAAAGCGCCGCAGCGATCTTCGCGCTGCGAACAAACCGCTTGTGCGACAAGCCCGCGCCCCGCGGCCTGCTCTCGCTAAACTCTGTCGGTGAGCCTCGCCCTCTCCGAGTCGGATAAGGAGCGCCTGCGCTACCACCTCGGTTTTTTCAACGTGGATCCCGCGTCCGCGATCGCACTCGGCTTCCCCGCCGGCATCGAGACCCAGTTCCTGCTCGAGCGGGCGTCGAACAAGATCAACAGCGCCTCAGCGGTCGCGCGCGTCCAGAAGATCCTCGCGATCATGGATGCGATCGAATCGCAGATGGTCGACGCGCTATCGCGGCTCACCGCGATTCAGGTCGACGAGGTCAAGATTCGCGGGAGCCGTGACGAGCGGGTCGAGCAGGACGAGCTCGAGGACGAGTACATCCGCTGGGGGCACCGGCTGGCAGACCAACTCGGCGTCATGATCAACGCTGCGACCCGGCGGTACCGAAAGGGCAGCATGAACGTCCGCGTCGTGAACGGGTGCTGAAGAGGGTGTAGATGCCGGCGCCGCCGACCATTCGCCCGCTCCGCGACGAGGAGGTCGGGAGGACGCTCGCCGAGCGCCTGGTCCCTGTGGCGGACTCGATCCGCCAGCTCGCGACATCCTTTGGCGTCCGGCCCTACCGCGTGTACCTGGTGTGGCTCGGCTTCTCCCAGGACGAGAACCAGAACGGCCTGGTCGACGCGGACGAGCTCCAGATCGACGCAGCGGTCGGCGCCGGCGCCGTGACGCTCCTGAAGGAGATCGAGATCGTACCAACGCCCCGGGTCCGCGACATGTCGGCGATCCGGCGGGCCCTCCTCTCCACCGGCGTCACCGAGGAGGGGAGCGTGTTCATCGACCGGATCACCCGCTCGCTCTCCGAGGACGCGCTCCGCGGGCTCTTGCCGCAGTTTCGGGACGCCAAGAACCCCGAGACGCTCCGGTCCGGCGTCTCCTTTCACTGGGAGATCCGGGAGGACCGGCCGCGGGGTCTCTCTGTGCAGCCGACGCTCGGGGGGGATGTGCCGACCGATGACCGGGCCTACCGGCGAAAGTTCGTGCCGACCGGCGTCCCGCACCTGCGGGCTGTGCAATGGCAGATCACGCTCGAGCGGGCGGACGGCGAGCGTGGACGGAACGGCGAACTGTTCGAGGTCCTGCCCTGATGGTCGAGTACAGCACCAACCTGAAGGACCTGTCGAAGGACCTGCGCAGACTCGCCGAGCGCGACCAGGAAGCCGCCATCCGTGCCGCGCGAAGAACAGCCTTCCTCGATGCCCACCGCTGCGTCCAGTGGTCGCTCCGCCAGATCGACAAGACGCAGCGACCGTTCGACACCGGCGATTACGCGCGGGCGTGGGCGGCGGAAAAGACGCCCGAGGGGGCGATCTTCTACTCGACCGCATCGCCGGCGGTGAAGGCTGGCGTCATCGAGCTCGGCCGGCGCCCTGGGACAGGCATCCCGCTCGATCCGCTCGCGCGCTGGGTGAAGCGCCGGCTTGGCATCCATGACGAGTCGAAGGCGCGGAGCATCGCCTTTCTGATCTCGAGGAAGGCGAAGGCCAGGGGTCGGCGGGGCCTCTTCATCCTGAAGCGGGCGCATCCCAAGATCGCCGCGGCCTTCGCCGAGAACCTGCGGCGCGAGCTCCACCGCGCGAGCCTGGAGGGCAGGTGAGCCTCCTCAAGAACTATCCGCTCACCAAATCCAGGGATGTCGGCAGCGCGATGACCGACGCGCTCGCCGCCTACATCGCCCAGAACGTCACCTACAGCTACCCGGTCTCGAAGGTGCCGCGGACCATGGCGAAGGTCTACGACAACTGGGCCGAGTTCCATCAGGTCGCCCTCTCGGCGAACGGTCTCCTGCCCGCGGCGGCCGTGCTCCCCGACGAGGTGAAGTACGACGACTCCAGCCTTTCGCCCCGCATGCTCGAAGACACCTGGGTCTCGGACGGCCAGGACGGCTATGCGCTGTTCGGCGTGGCGGAAGCGGTCGTG
>SCSV01000355.1 GCA_004297555.1 Salinibacterium sp. | reverse complement strand
GCTCGGGCGAGGGCACGATCGAGGAACTGCTGTGGATCGCATGGGAGCGAAGCGGCCTCGCAAAGACCTGGCATGAACTAGCGCTCGGCCGTGGCGTCACGGCCGACGAAGCCGATCGCAACCTCGACGGCATCGTCGCCCTCTTCACCGCGGCGAAGCGGTTCGTGGAACGCCGGCCTGACGCTTCGCCCGCAACGTTCCTCACCGAGGTGCTCGATGCCGATGTTCCCGAAGACACTCTTTCGCCCCGATCCGGCGATGACGCGGTGCTGATCACCACCCCGTCAGGTGTCGTCGGTCTCGAGTTTGACACCGTGGTCGTCGCCGGGCTCCAAGAGGGCACCTGGCCGAACCTCCGTTTGCGCGGCTCCCTGCTGGCACCGCAAGAACTAGTGCGGATCGTCACCGGGGTCGAGTCAAACGCAATTGATGAGCGCCGCCAGGTGCTCGGCGATGAGTTGCGGATGTTCGCTCTCGCGATTTCGCGCGCCCGGCAGCACCTAGTCGTGGCGGCCGTTCTGAGCGAGGAGTATGCGGGCAGCCCGTTCCTCGGACTCGTGCCCACGAGTGCGCGCCAGATCGATGCGACTCGTGTGCGGCCGCTGTCGCTGCGCGGATTGGTCGGTGAACTTCGGCGGGAGCTCGTGCAGGAAGCGGCGCCCGATGCAGCGTCGTCACTGGCGGCCCTCGCCGCGGAATCCGTACCTGGGGCCAACCCCGACGAATGGCACGGGCTCTTGCCGATCTCCTCCATCGGCCCGCTCTTCGAAGGGCAGCGGGTTCCTGTTTCGCCCTCGGTGCTCGAGAAACTCATCGAAAGCCCGCTCGACTGGTTTCTGGAGAGAATGGCGGGGTCCGACGCGGGCTTGCACGCCAAGGTCGGCACGATCGTGCACGCGGCTATGGAGACGGCGGCGGATTCGAGCGTGGAGGCCATTTGGGCGGTCATCGAATCGCGCTGGAACGAACTGCTCTTCGACGCGCCCTGGTTGGCCGAGAACCAACGCCGCATCGTGCGCCGCTTCGCAGAGGCGATCTCCGAATATCTCGGCGAGTTCGAGCGGGACAACAAAGTGCTCGTCGGCGCCGAGAGCCACTTCGTGCTCGAAGTGGGCGAGGCCGACCTGCGCGGCACGATCGACCGAGTCGAGCGCAGTGCCGATGGCGCTGTCGTGATCGTCGATCTCAAGACTGGCAGCCCGGTGACGAGCCCGGCCAAGATTGAGGCGCATCCACAATTGGGCGCCTACCAACTGGCCTACGCCGAGGGGCTGCTCGACGAGGCGCTCGAAAGCCTCGGTGAGCATCGCGGCGAGGGCGCGAAACTGCTCTTCGTCAAGCAGGGTGTCAGGGGTCGAAAGTTTCGCGAGGGCATCCAGGTGCAATTCACGGCGGAGCAACTCGAATCGTTCCGAGTACGGGTGCGCGATGCTGCGATGCTGATCGCGGCGGCTGAGTTCGCTGGCAAGGCCGAGTTGGAGGACTGGGGCCGCGGCGACACGTCGCGGCTCAAGCTGCACCGAGTGCGGGCGGTGTCGAGTGATTGACGCGATCACAATTGCGGATGCCCTCGGTCGGCCGCACCCCACCGCGCAGCAGCGGGCGGTGATCGAAGCGCCGCTGCAGCCCGCCCTCGTCATCGCGGGCGCGGGCAGCGGCAAGACCGAGACGATGGCCAACCGGGTGCTTTGGCTGCTCGCCAACGAGCTCGTGCTGCCGAGCCAGATGCTCGGGCTGACATTCACGCGCAAGGCAGCGGGGGAACTGGGTGCGCGCATCCGCGGTCATATTGCGGAGCTCGCAGACCGGGGGATGCTCGGCGCGGGCTACGACCCCTTCGACGCGCCGACCGTCGCGACCTACAACGCCTACGCCAACACCATCTACCGCGACAACGCGATCGTGCTCGGGCGCGAGAGCGACGGCACGGTTCTGGGCGAGGCGGCAGCGTGGCAACTCGCTCGCAACACCCTGATTCGCAGCACCAACAGCGGCCTCGCCGAACTCGACAAGTCGCTCGACACCGTCACGAGCGCGGTGCTCGGGTTGTCGCGCGCACTCGGCGAGAACAACTTGCGCGACGTGAGCGCGGTGCGGCAATTCGTGCAGGGGTTCGTCGCCGTCGGCGAGCTGCCCGCGGGAGGCCAGGGCGAGTACCCAGACGTCACCGGCTGGGTCGACGACGTGGGTGCGCTTCAGACACTGCTCGACCTCGCGCTTGAGTACGAGGCGGCCAAGCGGCAGCGCGGTTTCGTGGAGTTCTCCGATCAGGTGTCCCTCGCTCTCGAAATCGTGCGCACCGAGCCCCGGGTTGCCGAGCAGGAGCGCGACCGTTTTCGCGTGGTGCTGCTCGACGAGTACCAGGACACCTCGGTTGTGCAGACGTGGTTGCTCGCCGAACTCTTTGCCGGGCATCCGGTCATGGCGGTAGGCGACCCGAACCAGTCCATCTACGGGTGGCGCGGCGCGAGCGCCTCGAATCTCAACGAGTTCGCGGTGGCGTTCGGAGCTTCGGATGCCCGATACGCCCTGTCGACGAGTTGGCGCAACGGCACGAACGTCCTGGACGCGGCCAACGCGATCGTCGACTCTTTCGGCGGCCATTCGGTCGGGGTGGAGAAGCTCACTCCGAGTGCGACGGCCACGCGATTGCCCGTCGACAGCATCTTCACCGAAACCGTCGTCGAGGAGGCGGATGCCGCTGCGGAATGGTTGAAGGCGCGGCTCGTGGCAAAGGGCGGCACTACACCGACGGCGGCCATGCTGTTCCGGAGCCGAAAGACGCAGCGCTACTTTCTGGGGGCGCTGCGCCGACAGGACATCAGATTCCACGTGCTAGGCATCGCCGGTCTGCTCGCCGAGCCGGAGATCGCCGACCTCGTCAGCGCCTTGACCGTCGTGCACGATCCCGGTGCCGGGCTCGAACTGATTCGGCTGCTCGCTGGCTCGCGCTGGCGCATCGGAGTACAAGACCTGCACGCGCTCAACCGGCTGGCTTCTTGGTTGCGTGACCGGGATTACGCCCAGCAGAAATACGACGACGAGGTGGTCGAGCAACTCCGCCGCTCGGTTGCGGAGGGGGAGGGCGGTTCCATCGTCGACGCCCTCGACTTTGTCGCCACCGCCAAGGACGGCCACATCGCCCTCGCCGAATTCACCGAGGTGGGGCGCGAGCGACTTCGCGATGCGGCACGCACCTTCGCCAAACTGCGTTCGCGGGCCAGCCTCGATCTGCCCGATTTCGTCGCGCTCGTGCTGCACGAATTCCAGCTCGATATCGAGGTGATCGCCAACGACTACCGCACGATCGGCACGGCCGCGATCGAGGCGTTTTTCGACGCGTTGGACAGCTACCTGTCGATCGACGAGAACGCCAGTTTGCGCGGGTTCCTTTCCTGGTTGCGCGAGGCTGAGAAGCGCGAAGACCTGTCTCCGCGCCCGGAAGAACCAGAACCCGGCACGGTGCAAGTGCTCACGATTCATGGCGCTAAAGGTCTCGAATGGGATCTCGTCGTCGTGCCCCGACTCGTCGAAGACGAATTGCCCGGCCTCCCTGCCGAGGGCGGGTTCAAGGGCTGGCTGTCGTTCGGGCAACTGCCCTGGCCATTGCGCGGGGACGCCGCTCAATTGCCGGTTTTCGAGTGGGAGGCGGCGACCACCCGCAAAGAAGCGGCCGCAGCAAGGAAACAGTTCACTGCCGACGTCAAGCGACACCTGGGAGCAGAAGAGGGTCGACTCGCCTACGTCGCCGTCACCCGGGCCAGGCACTCGCTGTTGCTATCGGGCTCGTTCTGGTCGACCCAGAAGGCGGCGCGCAAGCCGAGCAGATTCCTCACCGCTGTGGCGGAGGCGGGCATGATCCAGTCGCTGCCCGCGGCGAGTGCCTTCGACGAGAACCCCATGGGCGACAACCTCGAACAGATTGTCTGGCCGCTCGATCCGCTCGGTTCGCGACGGCCAGCTGTGGAGAGGGCGGCGGCGGCGGTTCGCGCGGCCGAACCCCGAATCGCCGGTGCGCATGCCCAAGAGTTGGAGCTGCTCCTCGAAGAGCGCCGACGGTTCAGCTCGGGCGGTCTCGTGCCGCTGCCGGTGCGCGTGCCGGCCTCGCGCTTCAAGGATTACCTCGGTGATTCGGCATCCGTCGCTTCTTCGCTGCGACGGCCGATGCCCGAGCGTCCCTACCGGGCCACCCAACTCGGCACATTTTTTCACGCCTGGGTCGAGCACCGCTCCACCG
Source organism: Salinibacterium sp. (assembly GCA_004297555.1). Classification (GTDB taxonomy): domain Bacteria; phylum Actinomycetota; class Actinomycetes; order Actinomycetales; family Microbacteriaceae; genus Rhodoglobus. The sequence goes on along the minus strand of SCSV01000355.1, from coordinate 5,261 downwards.
GAGTCGACACACCAGAATTGGATGCCCTCCCGACCGAGCTCGACGATGGCGATTACATCGACGCGGCCGCGCTCGACCGGCTGCGCGCCGTGTTCGAGGCGAGCCCGTGGGCTCACCGCAAGCCGGTCGAGGTGGAGCGCGAGATTCACCTGCCGTTCGACGGGCAGGTCATCGTGTGCAAGATCGACGCCGTCTACGCCCTCGGTCCCGATCGGTTCGAGATCGTCGACTGGAAGACCGGCAAGGCGCCGAGCAGCGAGAAGGATCTGGAAGAGAAACAACTGCAGCTCGCCCTCTACCGGCTCGCCTACGCGAAGTGGCGGGGGATCGACCCGAGCGCGATCGACGCGGTCTTCTACTACGTATCGGACGACCGCACGATCCGGCCGGAGCGCATCTTCGACGAAGCCGAGTTGCTCGAGCGCTGGCGCGCGGTCTACCGGTAGGCCGCTTTCGCGAGCGTTTCGATATCCGCGGTTTGGTTTGAGGTCGGTTGGTTCGCGATGCTGTCGGTGAGGGTCTCGAGCATGAGCACCGCGTCGTCGACAATCTCGGTGCTGCGCGCCTCCGTGCCGTGCAGCAGCCACTTGGCGACTTCGAGTTCGGAGTACAGGGCAGCACGCTGACGAATCGCGCCGTCCACCGTGCCACGCGCTCGTTCGTAGGCGTCGAAGGTGCTCGCGATGACGGCGTCGTTGCGACTGCCGAGAATCCACTGCAGATCGCGGGCGGGATCGGCGACCCGCAGGTCCTGCCACCCGAGGATGCCCGTGACCGCACCCTCGGCGAAGAGCAACGAATCCGCATCCAGGGCGCCGTTGATCACGGTCGGCTGGAACTGCCACAGCGCGGCGTCTTCCGCAATACGCTCCCAGTGGCCGAGAAGCGCGCTGGGAACGAGTCCCGTCGCTGCTGCGCGGTGCATGATCGTCACCGCGGAGCGAAGGGAGGCGGCAGCAGGGAACGACGGGAGACCGGTGTCGGTGATGACGCTCGTCGGGAGAGCGTGGATGGCGGCGATCGCGCGACCGGCGGATGTCGCGAGGCCCTCGGGCCCGGGAGTAAAGGCGCCGAGCGGCGCTTTGCCGCCGTACACGAACTCGTACACGATTGCGCGAGTGCCGTAGATCGGGGTCTGGCCCGCGAATGTCGAGACGGCGAAGGGCAGCCGCTTGCGCACCCCCGCGCTGAACGTGCGCAGGGCTACGAGGTCAGCAGACTGGGCCGCCTCGGCTTGTGGATTGCGGGGCACTCGAATGATCCAGTGCCGACCGTCCCGCCCGGTTATGAGGGCCGAATCGAAATCGCTCGCGCCGTCGTGGCCGCCGATCGAACCCGAGCCGAAACTCGCTGCCGCCGCGACGTCGAGCTCGGCTACGGCCGAGGTCGCGAGCGCGGCTAGAGTGAGGTGGGATCGGGCCATAACCACCAGGGTAGGTCGGTCTCGCCACGCAGTTGGCGCACGCCACGCACTTCTCCAGGGTCACCACCATGCCGCAGACCAGCGCCGAGTCACTCCTCGCGGACCTCGATGAACAGCAGCGCGTTGCTGCCGAGGCGCTGCTCGGACCGGTCTGCTTGCTCGCTGGTGCTGGCACGGGAAAGACTCGCGCGATCACCCATCGCATCGCCTATGGAGTGGCCACCGGCGTCTACCCGCCCGGCCGCGTGATGGCGCTCACGTTCACCAACCGGGCTGCGGGTGAGCTGCGCGGCAGGCTGCGGGCGCTCGGCGCGGGCGGGGTCTCGGCGCGCACCTTCCACGCATCCGCTCTCTCCCAACTGAATTTCTTCTGGCCCCAGGTCGTCGGCGGCTCGATGCCGCGTCTACTCGACAGCAAAGCGCGGTTGCTCGCCCACGCGGCCGACACCATCAAGCTCAAGGTCGACACGGCGACGCTTCGGGATGCCGCTGCCGAAATCGAATGGCGCAAGACCTCTCGCCTCGGCCTCGACGAGTATGTTGCCCGGGCCCGCCCCATGCCGCCCGCGCTCACTCTCGAGCGAATGGTGGACCTGCAGCGCGCCTATGAATCGCTCAAGGACGAGCGCCGCCAGATCGATTTCGAAGACGTGCTGCTCGCCGCGGCGGGAATGATCGAGGCCGAACCGCGGGTGGCCCAACAAGTACGAGAGCAGTACCGCTTCTTCGTCGTGGACGAATACCAGGATGTCTCGCCGCTTCAGCACGATTTGTTGCGGCTGTGGCTTGGCGACCGCAACGACGTGTGCGTCGTCGGCGACGTGAGCCAGACCATCTACACCTTCGCCGGGGCGAGCGCGGAATACCTCCTGGGCTTCCCCGCCGAGTTCGACAACACGGTCGTCGCCCGCTTGGAGCAGAACTATCGCTCCACGCCGGCCATTGTCGAGTCTGCGAATCGGCTCATGCGCGGCCGGCCAGGTGCCCTCAGCCTTCACGCGGCCACTAGTGCCAAAGGGCTGGCACCGAAGGTGACCGCGCACAACAGCGATGGCGCCGAGGCGAGGTCGGTCGCGAACGCAATTGCCGCGCAGTTGGGTGCTGGGGCGAAGCCCGAATCGATCGCCGTTCTGTACCGCATTAACGCCCAGTCGCAGCCGCTCGAGACGGCGCTCAGCGACGCGGGCGTGCCGTTCGTCGTGCGCGGGGCGACGCGCTTCTTTGAGCAGCGCGAGGTCAAAGAGGCACTCATGTTGCTGCGCGGCGCCTCGATCACCACAGCGGCTGAACCGCTCTTCAAGAGTGTGAGCGATGTGCTTCGCTCCATCGGCTGGTCGCAAGACCCGCCGGAGTTGCGCGGAGCGGTGCGGGATCGTTGGGAGTCGCTCAATACGCTCATGACCCTCGCCGAGGAAGCTCCGCAGGGCACGAGCCTGCGGCAATTCGTCGACGAGCTATTCGAGCGACAGGCGAGCCAGCACGAGCCCACCGTTTCGGCCGTCACGCTGGCTACTCTGCATTCGGCCAAGGGGCTCGAATGGGATTCCGTCTATCTCGTCGGACTCGCCGATGGCCTCGTGCCGATCAGCTACGCGAGAACTGAGGCAGCGCAAGAAGAAGAACGTCGCTTGCTCTACGTCGGCGCGACGCGCGCGAGACGCTCGCTCGCGCTCTCCTGGGCCGCTAGCGCCGCCCCCGGTCACGGCCCCGCGCGGCAACCCAGCCGATTCCTCGCCGACCTGGCCTAGTCGCTCGGGCCGCGGGCGACCGCGTACCGACGACGAGGGCAATGTCGCGGCATCCGCAGTCCGGGTGGTGGGTCCACTCGTGGTACTCACGATCACCGGTTGCCGCGTCGATGCGCACGGAAGTCGCCGCCTGCGCCCCCTCGCGAAGTCGCCCGAGCGCCACGCGGCTGGCGAGCGCGCTCACCTCGAGCGTGAGGGCGGGGGAAGAAATCGGCATGCGCCCGAGCAACTGGGTTGCGATCGCCGGCCAGGCCTCGTCGGCGTCGCGTCGATGCAACTCAATGCACCGCAGACACGGGCCGACGCCGGGCTCGATCACCGGACCGACAACGGCGCAGCGGTCGCTGATGACGACGGGGAGATGTGGCACGTCGCGCCGCAACCAGAATCCGTGCAGCTCGGGCGGCACCACGAAAGGGTGTACAAGAATCGCGAGGTCAGGGTGACTGTCGGCGAGATTGCTGTCGGAAGCGGCACTGCGCACAAGTACCCCGTTGTGTGCGAGCGAATTCGCGATGTGGTCAATCAGCGGGCCCGAGCCGGCCAGGGCGACCGGCGCGACGGGCGGCTGCGGCGCGAGCAGCGCCGGAGCGATGCGCTTGAGCAGCGCTGCGCGTTCGGCCGGGCGACCCCTCGCGATCATCCGCAGTCCTGGTTCGGTCACGCCCACCGTGAGTGCGGCGAGCATCAGCGACTGGGTCTGGGTCACCGCATCGAGTCGCACCAGGGGAGGGTCGATGCCGAGTTGGGCGCTGGAGGGATCGCGCCACACGAGTGGGTAACGGGGGTCGAGCTTGAGGATCATCCCGACATTGTGGTGCTGTCGGCGATTTCGCCGAGTGGTCAGTCCACAGGCCTACTCTTCGTGTGGGCGATCGCTCGTGTCGTCACCGAGCAGGTCTTCAATGGCACGGTCGACCTCGTCTTCGCCCTGCTCTCCTCCGGAGATCCGCGCGATGAGCGCGGTCGGGTCGTCGATGTCCTCACCCGTCGGCGTGAGGTCGGGGTGCGACCAGAGCGCGTCGCGCGCGTCGTTGCCAACGGCATCCGTGATTTGCTGCCACATCTGTGCCGCTTCGCGCAGTCGTCGCGGCCGCAACTCCAGGCCGACGAGAGTCGCGAACGCGGACTCTGCAGGACCGCTGGATGCCCGCCTCCGGCGGACTGTCTCGGCGATCGCGTCACTTGAGGGCAGGCGATTCGTTGCTTGCGCTGTCACGACATCCACCCAGCCTTCGACGAGAGCGAGGGTGGTCTCGAGCCGGCTGAGCGCGGCAAGTTGCTCTTCGCTCTTCGGCGGAATGAGCGCGCCGTTACTCATCGCCTCGCGCAACTCCTCGGGGTTGCTGGGGTCGAAATCGCTCGCGAGTTCTTCGAGTCGAACGGTGTCGATGCGGATGCCTTTGGCGAACTCGGTGATCGAGGTGAGCAGTTGCAGTCGCAGCCACTTCGCGTGCCGGAATAGCCGGGCATGGGCGAGTTCGCGCACGGCGAGGTAGATCTGCACCTGGTCGCTGGGAATGTCCAGACCGGCCCCGAAGGCGAGCGCATTCTGCGGGATGATCGCCGCTTGCGGGCCCACGCCATCCACAACATCGAGCAGGGGGATCCCGATGTCGCCACCGGAGACTACTTCGCTCGAGAGCTGGCCGACGACGTGCCCGAGTTGCATCGCGAAGAGGGTGCCGCCGACATTGCGCATGAGCTGGCTCGCGCCCTCGATCATGTCGTCCATTTCTTCGGGGGCATTCTGTTTGAGCATGTCGGTCAGCGCGTTCGCGATGGAGGTTGCGACCGGCTCGGCGAATTGGGTCCACACCGGCATCGTCGCAGTGACCCATTCCTGGCGGCTCATCAGTCGCGGAACCACGGTCAACTCAGAAATCGAGGTGACTTCATCGAGCCAGAGGGATGCCACGTGGAAGGCCTGCTCGATTTCCTCCCGCTCGGCGGGCAGTGTGACCACGGTGCCATGGCTGGCGATGGCCCGGGCTTGCTCGAGCGCGAGACCCCAATTCACTCCGTCGCCACTGTTCTGCAGGGCGTTCTGGAGTTGGCTGATCAATTGCGCGACCATCGCGGGGTCGTTG
>SCSV01000354.1 GCA_004297555.1 Salinibacterium sp. | reverse complement strand
TTGCCGTGGTCAACGAAATGGTCAAATACACTTCGAGCGGGGAATGGCGCACCAACCCGCGCCCGACCACGAAGGATATCTTGCCCAATGCCTGACACTGCCCTCGTCGGCCCCACGCTCGCAGAATTCGAGGCGGCGCGCGAGCGCGTGTCGCACGCGATCAAAGTCACGCCGATGGAGAGCTCAAGCTATCTGACTGAAGTTCTGGGCACGCCGGTGTTCCTGAAATGCGAGAACCTGCAGCGCACGGGTTCGTACAAGATCCGCGGTGCTTACAACCGCCTCGCGAAACTGACCGACGAAGAAAAGACCAGGGGAGTCGTGGCAGCCTCCGCGGGCAATCACGCTCAGGGTGTTGCGTTGGCCGCTCGCGCGCTCGGCATCAAGGCCACGATCTTCATGCCGGTCGGCGTCGCGCTACCCAAGCTCCAGGCCACCCGCGATTACGGCGCTGAGGTCGTGCTGCGCGGCCACACGGTCGACGAGCCGCTGCGGGCTGCGGCTGAGTTCGCGCGCACCACCGGTGCCGTGCTCATCCACCCCTTCGATCATGCGGATGTCGTCGCGGGCCAGGGCACGCTCGGTCTCGAGATTCTCGACCAGGTTCCGAACGTCGACACCGTGATTGTGCCGATCGGCGGCGGCGGGCTGATCTCGGGGGTGGCGAGCGCGATCAAACAGCGCTGCGCTCTCGATGGTCGCACCGTGCGCATCATCGGCGTTCAGGCGGCGAATGCGGCGGCCTACCCGGTCTCGCTCGAGAAGGGTGTTCCGTCGGAGATCACCGTGCTGCCGACAATTGCCGACGGGATCGCCGTGTCGAAACCGGGCATCCTGAACTTCGAGATCGTGCGCGACATGGTCGACGAGGTGGTGACGGTGACCGACGGTGACACCGCGCAGGCGCTTTTGATGTTGCTCGAACGCGCCAAGCTCGTCGTCGAGCCGGCAGGCGCGGTGGGTGTCGGTGCAATTCTGTCGGGCCAAATCAAGAACTCCGGCACGACCGTGGCGATTCTCAGTGGCGGCAACATCGACCCGATGATGATGGAGCGCGTGATCAGCCACGGGCTCGCGGCGTCCGAGCGCTATCTGAAGCTGCGCATCCCGCTGCCCGACCGCCCCGGGCAATTGGCGAGAACGGCGGCCATCATCGCCGAGAGCAACGCCAACGTTGTCGAGGTGCTGCACACGCGGCACGGCAGCGGCATGCAGATCAGCCAAGTCGAGTTGGAACTGCACATCGAGACGCGTGGACCTGAGCACGCCGAGCAAGTGCTCGCGCGGCTGCGGGACGAAGGCTACGAGCCCCGTATCGCCTTCTGACTAGGGCAGATAGGTCTCGACGTTGAGGATCTCCACGGCGATCGTCTTGCCGTTCGGAGCGGTGTAGCTCGCCGCATCTCCGACCTTGAGGCCGATGATCGCGGTGCCCAGCGGGCTCTTCTCGCTGTACACGTCGAGGTCGCTGTCGCCGACGATCTCGCGACTGCCGATGAGGAACGTGGTCTTGTCGCCAAGGATGGTCGCGGTCACCACGGTGCCCGGTTCGACTACTCCGGTGCTTGCCGGTGCGTCGCCGACAACCGCATTGCGCAACAGCTCGGTCAAGACCCGGATGCGCGCCTCGATCTTGCCCTGCTCCTCCTTGGCAGCGTGGTAGCCGCCGTTCTCCTTGAGGTCGCCCTCGGCACGTGCGGCCTCGATCTTCTTTGCGATCTCGGTGCGACCCTCGCCGATGAGTTGTTCGAGTTCAGCGCTGCGACGGTCGAACGCTTCTTGGGTCAGCCAGGTGACCGAGTTCTCTGCCGCCATAGCGCCCTCCTAACCAAAGAAAACCGGCCGTCTCATGGCCGGTTTTGTGAATTGCCTTAACACTAGGCGAGCCAGCAGCGGTAGATCAAACCGGTCACCGCGGGTTCCGCAGTACGCACCGTCTCAGTGAACTGGCGGGTGCGCGTCTCGGATGCCGGCACATCCACAACGACCCAACCGACGATTCCGAAACTCGAGTTGAGGGCCTGCACGGCGCATCGGGTCTCAGTGTGTGGTTCCACGGTGACTTGCCAAGTGACGCTCACGGCCCTGTCGCTGAGGATTCGGTGACCGATGTCGCTCGCTTCGAGTTGCGCAGGTGCTTGCAGCAGGCCGCCCCACACCAACCAGGCGACGAAGACCACGATGAAGGCGAGAGCGGATGCCCCGACCACCCAGCGAGTGCGTCGGGCTGCTGCCGGGGTGCGGCCGTAGCGCGCCGCGAGGTCGACGGCATCGCGTGCCGGTGGCGACTCGGGAATGGACAGCGCAGGCTCCGTTAGTCTGGGAATCTCAAGGTTATTCGCAATCGCTAGGAGTTCGATGACGTCGGCAGCGTTGCACCACATCGTCGCCGTGCTCGCGGTCAACCCCAGTCCGAGCCCGGTCGGTCCGCCCGGCTATTCCGGCGATCCGAACCTGATCACTCCCGGTCCCTGGGGTTTCGCCGCGATCTTCTTCGTCGCGGTGGTGACGATCTTGTTGCTTCTCGACATGGCCCGTCGCATCCGGCGCGTGCGCTATCGCGAAGAGGTGCGGCAATTGCTCGAGGGGGAGAAGCCCGAGTTCGAGCCGCCTAAGGAGCCCCCGCTCGACGACTAGCCTCGCGCTGCCTAGGCCAGGTGGGGCGGGTGGGTCGCGACGAGCAAGATCGCCGTCCAGTGGCAGAGGAAGGCGAGCAGGGTAAGGGTGTGAAAGAGCTCGTGAAAGCCGAATCGGCCCGGGAATGGGTTCGGTCGCTTCAGCCCGTAGATCACGGCTCCGGCGGTGTAGCACAGGCCTCCGACGACAATGAGCGTCATCATCACCCAGTTGGCCTGGAAGAAGTCCACGATGAACATCACCGCCGCCCAGCCGAGTAGCACGTAGAGGGGCACGTAAAGCCAGCGCGGCGCGCCGATCCAGAACAGTCTGAAGCCGATGCCGAGCGCGGCTCCGCCCCAAACGAGCCAGAGGAGCAATGTCGCTTTGTCGGGCGGTAGGCACAGCACCGTGATCGGGGTGTACGAGCCGGCAATGAGCAAGAAGATGTTGGCGTGATCGAAGCGTTTGAGCAGCACGCGAGTGCGATCCGACCAGGTGAAGCGGTGGTACAGGGCCGAGACCCCGAAGAGCAGCAGCGAGCAGGCGACGAAGATCGCCGAGCTGGCGCGAGCGGCGAACCCGTCGGCGAGCAGGATCAAGAAAATGCCGAGCGTGATCGCAATGGGAAAGGTTCCCGCGTGAATCCAACCGCGCCAGGTGGGCTTCGCCTCCGGATGCCCGTGCTCGATCTCATCCTCGAGCAAATGCAGATCCGGCTCGCTCTCGGGCAGTGGCGACGACATCCGGTTAGTGTACGGGAGGTGGCTGGCGCGGACCGGGGGAGCGCCTTTGAGCTACCGTAGCTTTGTGAGCGAACGCCAGGCACCCCCCGCCAGCGGACTGCTCTACGGTCTCTACAAGAACCGCTTGCGACGGGCATTGGCGGATGCGCCGATACCCCGGCACGTCGCGATGATCATCGACGGAAACCGCCGCTGGGCCCGATTGCGCGAGCTTGAGACCGCCGCCCACGGCCATCGCGCGGGAGCGGCCAAGTACCGCGAGTTTCTGGTCTGGTGCGACGACCTGGGCATTTCGGTCACGACTCTCTACCTGTTGTCCACCGACAACCTCACCGGCCGCACGAGCGAAGAACTCGCCGGCCTCTTCGACATCATCGGTGATCTCGCCGAAGACCTCTCGAACTTTCGCAACTGGCGCATCCAGCACGTCGGCTCGCTCGATGCCCTGCCCGAGAAGCTGCGCAATCAGCTCAAAGCTGCGGAGAAGCGCACCGAGAACAACAAGGGCCTGCACGTCAACCTCGCGGTGGGATACGGGGGTCGGCGCGAGATTGCGGATGCGATGCGCAGCATCGTGCAGACCCACGAGAGCGAGGGCGGCACGCTCGACGCGCTCGCCGAAATCCTCACGCCAGAGCTTATCGGCGAGCACCTCTATACGAGCGGACAGCCCGATCCCGATCTGGTCATCCGCACCTCTGGCGAGCAGCGCATCAGCGACTTCATGATCTGGCAAAGCGCGCACAGCGAGTTCTACTTCGTGGAGGCGCTCGGCCCAGATCTGCGCGAGGTCGATTTTCTGCGCGCGATTCGTGACTTCGGCAGGCGACAGCGGAGGTTCGGACAGTGAAGAACATTGACGAGTTCATCGGGGGGTTCGGCGAAGACCCGGGCTACCTCGACTTCGCCAAAGCGGGACCTATCGGCGAGGCCGTGCTCAACGAAGGGAACGCGAACCTCCAGCTGCTGCAGCGGGCGCGATTCGGCAGCGAGACGCTTTTCACGAGTCAGGATGCCCGCATGCGCGAGGCCGTGGCCAGCCTCACCCGGTTTCGGCCCGACCAGATCGTGTTCCAGCCCAACACCAGCCAGGGGCTCATGCACGCCGCCTTCGGGCTGCGCGGCGAACTCGCTCTTTCGGCGGCAGATTTTCCGAGCATCACCTTCGCGGCAACGCGCGCGGCATCCGCCCTCGGTCAACTCACCCCGCTGTGGCTTGAGACCGATCACGGTCGCATCACCCCGGGCAATCTGCGCGATCAACTCACCTCTTCCACGACCGCGGTGGCGCTGAGCCTGGTGGACTTTCGCACCGGCTACCTCGCGGACCTCGACGGAATTCGCCAGGTGATCGGCGACCGGTTGCTCATCGTCGATGCGATCCAGGGGTTCGGCGTGGTCGATGCGCCCTACGAGGTCGCCGACGTCGTGGTTGCTGGCGGCCAGAAGTGGGTTCGAGCCGGATGGGGCACCGGCTTCCTCGCGATGAGCGACCGGGCAGCCGAAACGCTGACCCCGGTCTTCTCCGGCTTCTCGGCCGCTGCGGAGTCGGAAGAGCTACCGCTCGACTCCGTTCCGCCGGCGCCCCGTGGGGCTGGAGCCTTCGAGATCACCTTCCCCGACCCGCTCGCCCAGGCGCGGTTCTCGGTGGCGATGGAGGGCATCCTCGGTGTCGGTGTGCCGGTGATTGCCTCGCGACTCGCCGAGAAGACGAGCGCGGTCATCGACCTTGCGGACGAGTTCGGAATCGCAGTGACGTCGTCCCGGGACTATGCAGAACGCTCCGGAATCGTGGTGGTTTCACCTCCGCGCGACCAGCTCACCGTTCTCGTCGCCTCACTGCATAACCATGGCGTGACGGTCACTTCACGTGGGGGCTCGGTGCGCATCAGCCCGCATTTGACGACCACTGAAGAATCGTTCGGGATGCTCCGCGCTAGCTTCCTCTCCTATGCCAGCGCAAGAGGAGTGCACACTTAGGGGTCTTGGAAGTACCGTCGGAGCATCTTCGCTGCGCGGCTTCGCAGTCTTCTCTGAGATGCGAGCTACGGTGTGTCGTGCCGGGCATCCATCCTCTTGCGCCTAGCGTCGGCTTTATCGGGCACGGCGCCCGATCGAGGCGGCCACGCAAGTTCGTCTCGCGATTAACGGCCGTCTTCGCAGACTGGATCCGCAGGGCAAGACCTGCGGGGATGGAGCGGACATGGCCGACGTAGCTGACTCGAAGCAGAAGACCAACCAGGGCCGGGCGGGCGGGGCGTCTTCGCGCCAGGCCGAACGCACCTTCGTGTTGGATACCTCGGTGCTGCTCTCTGACCCGAAGGCAATCTTCCGTTTCGCGGAGCATGCGGTCGTGCTGCCGGTCGTGGTCATTGCCGAGCTGGAGGCGAAACGCCACGACCCCGAGATCGGATATTTCGCGCGGCAAGCGCTGCGCAACCTCGATGAGTTGCGCGTTCAGCACGAACGGCTCGACTTTCCGATAGCGGTCGGTGACGGTGGTTCGCTGCGGGTCGAGCTCAACCACTCCAACATGTCGG
>SCSV01000353.1 GCA_004297555.1 Salinibacterium sp. | reverse complement strand
CTGGATCGAACCGGGCGTCCAGAAGATGAATGGCTACACTGCGCTCTGGTACGCGCGCTCGCGGCACGGTACGAGCGATTATGACCGCATGAAGCGCCAGCGCGATGTTCAAGCCGCGGTCCTCGAACAATTCCAGCCCTCGGTGGTGCTGTTGCGGTTCCAGTCGGTGGCTGAAGCGGGCAGCCGTATCGTGAAAACCGACATCTCCCAGCGGATGCTCGGACAGTTCGTCGAACTCGCCGGCAAGGCACGCAACCACGAGCTGAACCGCGTCGAGCTCGTGCCGCCGCTCGTGAACGTCGTGTACCCGGATTTCGCGGACATCCACGCAATCGTGCAGGAGAACACCGTCGTCTCCGAGGGCAACTAGCTAGAGATCGGCGTGCAGCTGCCAGACCTTCTCGGCTGAGTTGCGCCAACTGAACGCCTTGGCGCGGTCTTTGCCGAGCAGGCCGAGGCGGCGGGCCAGATCATCGTCGTCGAGCACGGAGCCGATCGCATCCGCGAGCCGCTCGGGGTAGGTCTCGGGCTTATCCAGCGCAACCGGGATTCCGGCGTCAGCGGCGACCTCGGCAACGGCAGGGGCATCCGAGTGTACGACGGGGGTGCCAAGGCTCATCGCTTCGAGAACCGGCAGGCCGAAGCCTTCGGCGAGGCTCGGGAAGACAAACACGGATGCCCTGCTGAACAGCACCGCAAGGTCGGCATCGTCGAGATGACCGAGCGTGCGCACGCGGCCTTCCGGATGCCCGGCCTCGGCCGCGACGCTAGCCACGTCGACATCCCCCCAGCCTTGCGGGCCGACGACAAGAAGCGGCAGACCCTGCGCGGCGGGAAGTGCCATAGCCCGAATGAGCGGCTCGATACCCTTGCGCGGCTCGAGCGTTCCGACGGCCAACACATAACGATCGGGCAGGTCGAGGGCCTTGGCGCGGGTATCCGGATCCGCGGGAAGGGCGAGTTTCTGACTCACCGCGCAACCAATAACGCGGACCCGGTCGCGGAAATCGAAGTACTCGGTGAGTTGTTGGGCCACAGCGTGCGTTGAGACCACGATCGCGTCCGCATACTTATACGCCCTCGCGGCCATCGCCTTGTGCCAGGAGACGCCCCTGGGGGTCAGCGTCTCCGGATGCGTCCATGGAACGAGATCGTGGAAAGTCACCACTGTCTGATTCGTGCCGTCATTGAGGCGATCATGCCGATACAAGGGCGCGAGCATGCTCGTGGCATGAACCATTCCCTTTCCGGGAAGGAGCGTGAAACCATGCTGCCAAGCCGCTGCGAGTTCGCGCCGTGCGAGAGGGCTCTTGTAGAGCTGCGCCAGGCCTGGCAGCCGTCGCTCAAGTTCGTGATAGGCCGACTCCGTCGAGGCCGACACAATTCCCTCAACCGTTGTGCCTGGGGGCGCAACCTCGATCAGCGCTCGAGTGAGTTCCTCGGCGTAACGGCCGATTCCCCCGGGCACCGGCGCGACGATTTGGTCGACGATTACTCTGAGGGTGGTCATTCTATCGACAGGGTAGCAGCGGGGGCGCTGAGCACTCCCGCTTGGGCAGCCTCCGCGAGTGCCTCCTGCCAGGGCCTGAGGGGAGGCAGACCCGTGA
>SCSV01000352.1 GCA_004297555.1 Salinibacterium sp. | reverse complement strand
TCCGCGAGAATGCCGGTGCGATCGCCGACAATGCGAGTACGCGCGTTGGACAGCCCGTGCGTTGTGGTGGTGTGCGATTCGATTCGCGAGCCGCGGCCCTTCAGGCGCGACAAAGAAAGTCTCGGCAGGCCAGCCGATTTCTCCTTCTCACGCGTCGAAGAGGCAGTGCTCACACGGCTTGCCGTTCGCTCGGCGGCGCCGTCTCGATCAGAATTTGCCCAATGACGCTCGATGCGGTCACTCCGTCGAACTCGGCTTCGGGATCGATGATAAGCCGGTGCGCGAGCACAGGTTCGGCGAGCGACTTGATGTCATCAGGCACCACGTAGTGCCGGCCGTTGGCCGCGGCAAGAGTCTTGGCCGTGCGCACGAGCGCCAGTGCACCGCGCACACTCGCCCCCAGCCGCACCTCGGTTGCGGTGCGGGTCGCTTCGACGAGTCGCCCGACATAGTCGTTGATGGTCGGGTCGACGTGCACGGTGCGCGCGAGCTTGCCCATCTCGACGATGACGTCGGCGCTGACAATTGCCGGCACGGTTGTCTCGTGTGCTTTGACGCCCGAACCCTCCAGGATGCGAATCGTGGATGCGTGATCCGGGTATCCGATCGACGCTTTCATGATGAAGCGGTCGAGTTGCGCCTCCGGCAAGCGATAGGTTCCGGCCTGCTCGACCGGATTCTGGGTCGCGATCACCATGAACGGAATGCCGGCAGCGTGCGTCACGCCGTCAACCGTGACCTGCCCCTCCTCCATCACCTCGAGCAGCGCCGATTGCGTCTTCGGGCTCGCCCGGTTGATCTCATCGGCGAGCACGATGTTGGAGAAGATCGGGCCGGGGTGAAACTCGAACTCGTTGGAGCGCTGATCGAAGATGCTCACGCCCGTGATGTCGCCGGGCAATAGATCGGGAGTGAACTGGATGCGATTGCTCGTGCCATCCACGCTCTGCGCCATTGCTCGGGCGAACGAGGTCTTACCGGTGCCGGGGTAATCCTCGAGCAGCAGGTGCCCCTCGCTCAGGAATGCTGTGAAGCCCAAGCGGATCACGAACGTCTTGCCGAGCAGTACGGTTTCGACGTTGGCGACGAGCCGGTTGAAGATGTCGGCGAACCACGCCGCTTGCTCCGGAGTCATCGGTGTACTCGTCGCTTTAGTCATAGTCGAATCCGTCGTAACTGATGTCATAGTGCTTCCCGCCGTTGGCTGTGACTCTAATTGTGAGGTAGGGGGTCTTTGTGAGCAGAACATTAACGTGGCACGACTTGGTGTCTGCCGCATCCTGGAAACTGCCGCCTGGGTGGTCATCGCAGGCGAATTGGACGTTCTCGTAGTCGTTCGAGGGCCAGCCGGCCGGCCAGCCATCCCAGACGAACGTGCCGTCATTCGACAATTCGTCCCCGTCCGAGATGAACTGCAAACCCTCGACCCGTGGGTCGACCGGTACGCCGAGCACGAAGGGATCGGACAACTGCTCTTGGCAGATCGGATCCCCGCCATAGTCACGACAGGCGCGGGCTTGCACCGACACGGTGTGCCCGTATTGCAGCGGCTCGGCTTCGATGAAGTCTCCGATGGAGATCGGGCCGTGCTCCGATCCGCCATTGAGCCGGTAGTAGATCTGGTACTGGTTGGTGAGGTTGTCGCCTCCCATGTTGCCGCCCGTCCAGACGAAGTCGAAAAGGTCGCCATTCTTCGACGGTCCGGTCGTGTCGATCGAGGTGATCACACCGGGAGCGGTGTGCGCGACGACTTCACCGCTCTCGGTGCAGCCCTGACCGTTGAACGCCCACACCGCGAGCTTGTACTGGCTGTTCGGTGAGAGTCCGGCAAAGGCCGTCGAGGTATCGGTGCCCATCTCGTGCGCAGTCGCACCGTTGGCATCCACATTGCCGTCCGCATCGCAGGAGGTCGGATCGCCGCCCGTGTACAGCACTGCAACATACGAGGAGATGTCGCGACCATTGTCATTGAAGGTGTCGACCCAGTCGAGCTCGATGGTCGAATCACTCAAAGCGACAGCCGAAGGATCGGACTCCGCGATCGGCGGGCCGGCTGGGGTCGCCTTGTCTGAGGCCGAGTTCCACGAAGCGAGAGGACCGAAGGCGTCGTTGCGCGCGCTCACTTTGTAGGTGACGAGCGAACCGTTCGCGAGGGAATCATCCAC
>SCSV01000351.1 GCA_004297555.1 Salinibacterium sp. | reverse complement strand
GTCTCAGAATCGGCGAGACCCGGTACAGCCGACTCGGGCACGTCGTTTCGATCACCGCCTTCGGCGTTGTGTCGTTCGCCGTGACCCTCTCCGCCGGGCATCCCGCCGCACACCCCTCGCTCTGGCAAGGAACGCTCCTGCCGACCCTGGTATTTGCGCTGGGTGTTACCGGCGGGATACGTCGCAACCGCCGTGACGCGGCCCTGCCGTTCGCCTCCGCGTGGACGCCGTCCGCGCGAGTCGCCGTCGGTGCGGCGCTGCGCGGCGGTGTCGCGTCGGTCGCGCTGTTGATCGGTGCGGCCGCCATTCTCGCTACCGGCGCCATCGTCGCCTCCTATGCGCGAATCATCACGCTCTACGAGAGCCTGCACACCGAGGTAGTGGGGGGCGCTGCCGTCACGCTCGGACAGCTGGCGTTCATCCCGAACTTCGTCGTCTGGACGTCCAGTTGGCTCGTCGGCCCCGGTTTTTCACTTGGTACTGGCTCCACTGTGAGCCCGCTCGGCAGCGAGCTCGGGCCGGTACCGGGCATCCCGATTCTGGGCGCTCTACCGGTCGGGTCGCTTCCCGTTGGCTTTCTCGGGCTGCTCGTGCCCGTTGTCTGCGGCTTTCTGGTCGGCGCCGTTCTGGCGCCCGGCTTGAGGTCCAACTTGGGCACCCTCCTGCTGGTTGCCACCGGCCTCGGCGTCGGTCTGGTTGGCGGTGCGCTGCTCGGGATGCTCGCCTGGGCGTCATCGGGCGCCGCAGGTCCGGGCCGGCTAGCCCACGTCGGCGCGGACCCGATTGCCGTCGCGTGCTGGGCCGCGATCGAACTCGCCGTCTCCGCAAGCATCGGGTTGATCGCAGCAACCCGTCGGGCATCGGAGTCGCCTGCCGCGCCGCGATAGGCTATCGGGGTGCTCTCACTCGTCGTCCTGATCTCGGGGGGCGGGTCCAACCTGCGGGCACTTCTGGAGGCAGCTGAAGACGCCGAGTTTCCTGCGCGCGTCGTCGCTGTCGGTGCCGACCGCGATGCCGAAGGATTCGAGCACGCCGAGAGATACGGAATCCCGACCTTCTCGGTCGCCCTGTCGAACTTTACCGATCGCGAATCGTGGGGCGATGCCTTGCTTGAGCAGGTCCAGCTCTGGAACCCCGATCTCGTGGTGCTGAGCGGATTCATGAAGCTCCTGCCGCCGCGCGTGGTCGCGGCTCTGGCGCCGAACCTGATCAACACGCATCCGGCCTATCTGCCTGAGTTTCCGGGCGCGCATGCGGTCGCCGAAGCGGTCGAGGCGGGAGTATCGAAGACCGGGGCGAGTGTCATCGTTGTCGATAACGGCATCGACAGCGGCCCGATCATTTCCCAGGAGCGCATCGCGATTCTGCCCGGTGACACCGAGGCGACGCTGCACGATCGCATCAAGCCCGTCGAGCGGCGCCTGCTCATCACCGCGATCCTCGACATCGCCAACGGAGACATCGATTTGAAGGAGCTTGCGTGAGCGGCCCCAGCCACGACCCTGCCGCCTACCGCTCGCGCGACGCCATCCCGATCAAGCGCGCACTGGTTTCGGTGAGCGACAAGACCGGACTCGTCGAGCTTGCCACGGCGCTCGTCGACGCCGGCGTCGAGATCGTCTCTACGGGCTCCACCGCGAAGACCATTGCGGATGCCGGACTCCCGGTCACCGAGGTGGCCGAGGTCACTGGCTTCCCCGAGTCGCTCGACGGGCGCGTGCGCACGCTGCATCCGGCGATCCACGCCGGCCTGCTCGCGGACCTGCGCCTCGAACACCACGAGAGCGAACTCGCGAGCTTGGGCATCAAGGGCTTCGAGCTCGTGGTGTCGAACCTCTATCCCTTCGTCGAAACGGTGGCGGCGGGCATCCGGGGCGATGCGGCCATCGAGCAGATCGATATCGGCGGGCCGGCTCTCGTTCGGGCCTCCGCCAAGAATCACGCAAACGTTGCTGTTGTCACCAGCCCGGCGAGCTACCCACAAATCATCAAGGCACTCACGCTCGGAGGCACGACGCTCGCGCAGCGGCAGCGACTCGCCGGCGAAGCATTCGAACACACCGCGAGCTACGACCGCGCCGTCGCAGACTGGTTCGCACACAACGTGGGCATCAAGCCGCCGCGGCCGGCGGTGCGGGAGAAGCGCCAGTTTCCCGACACGATCACCTACGAGGTGCATCTCAAGCAGTCGCTGCGCTATGGCGAGAACGCGCACCAGCAGGCCGCGCTGTACGCCGAGCCGCGCGGCAACGGTCTGGCCCAAGCCACGCAGTTGCACGGCAAAGAGATGTCGTACAACAACTACATGGATGCCGATGCTGCCGTTCGCGCCGCCTTCGACTTCGACGAGCCGGCTGTGGCCATCATCAAGCACGCCAACCCCTGCGGCATCGCGATTGCGGGCGGCGAGGGCGACCCGATTGCCTCGGCGCATGCTCGAGCACACGCTTGCGACCCGGTCTCGGCCTATGGCGGCGTCATCGCGGCCAACCGGGAGGTGACGCTTGAGGCCGCTCTGTCGATCAAAGACATCTTCACCGAGGTGGTCGTAGCACCGCGGTTCAGCGGAGAAGCGCTGGATGTTCTGCGCGCCAAGAAGAACCTCCGGCTCGTGCAATTGCCGGCGGGGCACCACCGGGCGAGCGAAGAATTGCGGCAGATCTCGGGCGGTGCGCTCGTGCAAACCCCCGACACGTACGCCGATTTCAATTCGGATGCCTGGACTCTCGTCTCCGGGGACGCGGCCGACCCCGCAACCCTCGCTGATCTCGGGTTCGCCTGGCGGGCGGTGCGCGCGGTGAAGTCCAACGCGATTCTGCTCGCGCACGACGGGGCATCCGTGGGAGTCGGCATGGGCCAGGTCAACCGCGTGGACTCCTGCCAGCTCGCCGTCAGTCGCGCGGGCGATCGCGCCGAGGGCTCGGTCGCGGCGAGCGACGCGTTCTTCCCGTTCGCCGACGGTCTGGAGATTCTGCTCGCCGCCCGGGTTCGCGCGGTCGTGCAGCCCGGTGGCTCGATTCGCGACGAAGAAGTGATCGCCGCTGCCGCCGCTGCCGGCGTCACCATGTACTTCACGGGTGAGCGCCACTTCTTCCACTGAGCGCCGTGCCTAGACGGCGGGCCGCGGCCAAAACCGGCTCGAACGCGCCCCAAAGAGCCCGCCTAAGGCGGCCTCGCTGGCAGCCTAGAGGTCGAGCGCACCCATGTTCTCGCCGAACTGGGTCTGGCCGACGATCTTAAAGCCGAGCCTCAGAAAAAACGTCTCGGGCCCCATTTCACCGGGCTCCCACAGAGCCGTCAATCGGGTGAATCCGCGGTCCTTCGCCTCTTTGGCGAGCGCCAGAACGGCGAACCGACCCACACCCGTGCCCTGGGCATCCGCCGCGACCGTCACGCGCCACACGCAACTGCGGAACTCCTCGTTGATGGCATCGGGATCGAAGTTGCCCCGGATGAAACCGACCACCCTGTCGCCGTCGAGCACGACCCGCGGCCACGACGTTGTCGGGTTCATGGATGCCTCGGCGAGGGCATACGACGGAGGCGTCACAAACTGCTCTTGACCCCGCCGAAGGGTGAGATTGTTGGCCGCAACAATGGTCGTCGCCGACAGTTCTTCCAGTCTGAGGTCACCCATTGTCACAGGGTAGCCGAGCGGGGGTGAGGGCGCGAAGGTATCTCGATATCGAGATAGTTCGGCGAGCCGCTAAGCTTGTTCGCGGCCAATACTCAAGGAGTTTCATTGCACAAGATCAAGGTAGAGGGCACCGTCGTCGAACTCGATGGTGACGAGATGACCCGCATCATCTGGCAGAAGATCAAAGACACTCTGATCCACCCCTACCTCGACATCAACCTCGAGTACTACGACCTCGGAATCGAACACCGGGATGCCACGGACGACCAAGTCACGATCGATGCGGCGCATGCCATTCAGAAGCACGGCGTCGGCGTCAAGTGCGCGACCATCACGCCCGACGAGGCCCGCGTTGAGGAGTTCGGCCTCAAGAAGATGTGGAAGAGCCCGAACGGCACCATCCGCAACATTCTCGGCGGCGTGATCTTCCGCGAGCCGATCATCATCTCGAACATCCCGCGCTTGGTGCCGGGCTGGAACAAGCCGATTATCATCGGCCGTCACGCCTTCGGCGAGATCGGAAGAGC
>SCSV01000350.1 GCA_004297555.1 Salinibacterium sp. | reverse complement strand
CGCTTCGCGACTCCGGATGTCGCGCGCAGCATCGTGATCGTGTTCGGCACGATCGTCATCATCGCGTTCGCCGTGCTGCCCCTTGCCTTTGGTGTGGACGACACCCTCGACCCGCGTCGATTCTCGCTCTATGGCATCCCGAATCGCACTCTGTCGTTTTCCCTCGCAACCGCCGCCCTGATCAGCGTGCCCTCTCTTGTCGTGATTCTGTTCTCGGTCGCGCAGATCATCACCTGGACCCGCGGCCCCCTGCCGGTGATTCTCGCGGTCGTCGCCGCGGCGATCATCATTCCCACGTGCATCTTGCTCGCCCGGGTGTCGAGCGCGGTCGCCGCATTCTTTCTGGCGTCGCGCCGCTCGCGCGAGCTCTCCGGCATTCTGCTGCTCGTCGTCCTCGCGGCCGCCGCGCCGCTGATCGCGTACTTCACGACGGTCGACTGGCCCAGTACGGGGCTCCCGATCATGCGCCGAGTCGCGGCGGTCGCCTCCTGGACACCGTTCGGTGCGATCTGGAGTGTGCCCGGCGATGTGGCGGTCGGCAACCTGCTTGCCGCGGTGTTCAAGCTCCTGATCGCGGTCGCTTTCCTGGTGGCCCTGTGGTTCGCCTGGCAGCGGCTGGTCGCCATGATGCTCACGAGCCAGCAGCAGGAGGCACGCGCCAAGCACTACCTCGGACTCGGCTGGTTCGAGCGCTTGCCCGCGACCGCCACGGGCGCAATCGCCGCCCGCAGCATGAGCTACTGGAGTCGGGATGCCCGTTACCGGGTGTCTCTCTTCGTGATCCCGATCGTGCCGGTCGTCATGGTCATCGCACTCATCATCGCGGGCGTGCCGATGACGGTGATTGCCTGGGTTCCGGTGCCGGTCATGTGTCTGTTCCTCGGCTGGGCCGTGCACAACGACATCGCCTTCGACAGCACTGCATTTTGGGTGCACGTCTCCGCGAACACCTCGGGGCGGGCCGACCGCTGGGGCCGGCTCATCCCGGGCTTCATCTTCGGCACCCCGCTTGTGCTCATCGGCAGCACAGTCGCGGCCGCCGTCACGAATCAGTGGGTCGCGCTGCCGGCGATGATCGGATTGAGTGCGTGCATCCTGCTGGTCGGTTTTGGTCTGTCGAGTGTCATTTCTGCCGGGTTTCCGTATCCGGCGGTGAGGCCGGGCGACAACCCGTTCGCCCAACCTCAAGCGGCGGGTTCGGCCGGATCAGTCGTGCAGGGCATCTCGTTCTTCACGATCGTGTTCTCTTCGACTCCGGTGATTGTGCTCGCGTCGATCGCCTCGCTCACGATCTGGGTCTGGTACTGGGTCGCCCTCGTGGTCGGCCTCGGCATCGGCGTGACCGCTCTGCTCAAGGGCGTGGACTGGGGAGCTCGAATTCTGAACCGCCGCGCGCCCGAACTGCTTGCCTTCACGCTGCAGAACTAGCCGCCCGCCGCACGATCTAGAATTGCCGCATGGCCGACGTTGAGCACACCGGGGGCGGCACCTCTACCCTGGACCGCGAGCTCGAAGAGCTCTTCAGCCGCGAGCAACTGGAAGAGGGCGATCACGAGCGCTTCTCCCACTACGCTCCGAAGAACAAGATCATGGAATCGGCGCTCACTGGCAAGCCCGTGCTCGCGCTGTGCGGAAAGCTCTGGGTGCCCGGGCGCGACCCAGAGAAGTTTCCGATCTGCCCCACCTGCAAAGAGATCTACGAGAAGCTCGGCGCGTAAGTAGTCGGTATCACCGGCTCGCCCTGGCTGAGGCGCAGCGCATCTGCC
>SCSV01000349.1 GCA_004297555.1 Salinibacterium sp. | reverse complement strand
CCTCGCGCGCCTTGACGTGCTCGACGACCTTGGCCTGGGCCTTCTCGGAGAGGCGCTTGAACAGGCCGACGTCGATTTCGTAGTGGTTCGGGAGGCCCTTGCGCGAATGGACCTTCACGGCCCCGAGCCCCGTCAACGTCGGCAGGCCATCGTCCTTCAGCGTGCCGTCTTTCTGCTTCCCACGCTTGCCCCCGTAGAGCGCGCGGTACTGCGTCCGGCCCGTGTCGATCGATGGACGCTGGCTGTCGGCGCGTGGAGCCGAGGAGCACTGCTGCGCGAGGTAGCTGATGGTCACCCCGCGGTCCGGGTACTTCTCGTCGAGCCGGGAGTCGAGGACCATGCCCTTGTCGAGAGGCGACCACGAGAGCGACAGAACGATCGCCATCGCTGTCTCGCGAACGCGCCTTGGAAGCCTTGATCGATAGATCCACGTCGTCACATGGGCGATCGTGATCCGATCAGTCATTGGACGAACACCGGGCGATCATTGGCGGGGGAACACGACATGGGGTAGGCTTTCCCTGCGGTCCTCGTGGCATCGCCGACGGGGAAGGGGCGGAACGGTGAAGAGGAGTCAGCGGCCGCGTCAACGGTCGCTCCGGTGGACACGGTTCTACCGCAGCACTCTCACCGTGACAACCCTTCCCCGTCTGTCATTTTGATCCATCGGCTTTCATCGGTCGATCTTTCGATCAAAAGATCGGTTCGCGGCCGAATACCGATCAACCGTTCAGTGCGATTAGAGGAGCCCGCGCGCAGCGTTGTGACGGAGGCGATCGTCGTCGTCGAAGTAGACGCGAACGGTATTTCCACGCGGACTGTGGCGGCTGTGCTGCACGATGTCGCGCTCGGGGCGTCGTTCCCGGTAGGCCTGGGTGATCATCCCACGTCGGAGACTGTGCCCGGAGAAGGCCTTGGGATCGAGCCCGGCGCGCTTGACCTGGCGCTTGATGATCGTCGCCACGGCGTGCGCCGTGAGCCTCGCGCGCAGCGTCCCGTGGCGATCGATCGCCCGGAAGACCGGCCCCGTCGTGATGTTCGCCGCGGCAAGCCATGCCCTCAGCGCCGCGATCGGACACAAGGCAGGGTCGATCTCCGCGGGGTACAGCGGCTGATCGCCGTCCGTCCCCTGCTGGTCTGTCTTCGTACATCCGAGGTCCAGTAGGGCGCCTACCTCGTTCCCAGGCTCCATGAACCGGATGTGCTCGACGTCGAGCGCCACGAGCTCGGAGCGACGGAGCGCGCCCGCCCACCCCACGAGGAGCAGCGCGCGGTCGCGTATGTCGATCAGACGATCGCCCTGCGGGATCACGCGCGCGAGCAGGGGCACGACCATCGCCTGCACGCGGCGCGGCTTCATGCCCTTGCGACGCCGCAGGCCCTTGATCACGAGCCGGACGGCCTTGTGGTCCGTTGGCGATGCGAGGCCCTGAGCATGGTGCGCGGTCGCCACGGCGGCGCACGCGACGGCGAGCGACGCCGGGCGGACGGGGCGCGGGCCTCGGCGCTTCCCCGGCAGGCCGACCTCGACGAGCTCGGTCAGGTAGGCCGCGAAGGCGTCGGCTGGCGCCGGCACCGACGGGACGCCGTGCGCGGTCGCCCAGGCCGACCACCGGCCGAGCCAGTAGTCGTAGGCCGCCCGTGTGGAGTCCGGCACGGCCTCGTCGGCGGCCTGGGCAGCACGAGCGATCTTCTCGGCGAGGACCGGGGCGAGCGCCCCACGCACCACGGGTTCGTACTCGAGTACCAGATCCGTGGCGCGTGAGGGCATCGAGGCCTCCACAGGAAGCCTACCGCGGGCGCTGACCCCGTGCGGGCTTCCCGTGGGTACGGTCCCCGCCACGCCACTTGGACGGCCCCAGCGGCGCCGCGGTCGCAAACGCGAGGTTCCCACCACACGGACAGGCGTCGGGCTCCGTGCCGTCCGTCCAGGGGCCGTTGCCACAGGCCTTCGTACACCACCACCAGTGGTGCAGGCCTCCGTGGTGAACGTGCTGCGGATGGGCGCCCGGCCCGTCGATGTGGCCGAGCTCGGCATCGGGCATCGTACCGACGACGGTGGCCTTCAACGTGTACCATGTGGGCGTGACCGCCCAGCGTGTGCGATCCTGCTCGGTCTGCACCTCGGCATCGAGCAGAATCGCACCCTTCCCCGACACCATCGCGCTGATCACGCTGCCCTTGCAGACGGGGCACGTCTCGGGCTTCACCTTCGGCGTCTTGTGGGCCATGCGGTCCAGGGCGCGGTGCCCCGTTTCGGTCAGGCTCGCTCCCTTCGGTTCGGGGGGCACGGCCAGCGAACGTCGCCGGCGCGGGGGCGGGGACTCCTCACCCTGCGCATCGCCGATCCCCTTCCGAGGCTTGTCTACGAGCCACCGCGACGGGTCCGTGTCGATCCCACGCCACGAGCCGTCGCACAGCACATCCGGCCCGATCGGCCTGTTGTTCCCCGTGGAAACGACCACCTTCCCGTCGTGCCCGTGGCCGATCCAGACGCGCGACGATCGCGTGGACGTGCCTCGCTCCACCGTTTCGACCTCGTGGGTGCAGGCCGGGCAGGGCGCCGTGTGCGCCTGAGGAGCGACGTCGGGTAGCCGCGGCGCGCGACGGGTCGCGAGCTCGGCGCGGAGGTTCCCCACCTGCGTCCGTACGTTCTCGGCGGCGATCTTCTCACGCGCAGCGTTCGTATCGTGCAGATCCGCACGCTTCACGAGCGCGTCGATCACGATCTGCTGGATGGCGAGTCCCCGCTCATAGTCCCGCTGCAACGCTGCGAGGCGCGGACCGCGGATCGGCTTTCCCGCCCGGATCGCGCGGTTCGCGCGGTTCTTGACGCACCGGCAGTTGCCGCCGCAGGCGCGCATGTGCGATCGACGCGGGTGGAACATCGTCTCGCAGACCTCGCAGGCCCGGTACATCGACCAGCAGCGTCCCGCCTTGCCGTTCGCGCAGCCCTCCACCTCGCACCGGCCCCTGCTCGGCATCTTCGACCCGATCATCGCGATCTTCCGCTTCACGTCATCGCGCTCGTCGAACGTGAGCACGAGCAGCGCGTCCCCACCCTCCTCGGTGTCGCCGCCTTCGTAGTCGTCGTCCTCGTCGAGTCCCCTCGCTTCCGCTTCGAGCCCGTGCATGTTGCCTCCGATGGACCGGTGGTTGACCGGCGCCGTCCTCAGCATCACCGACCAGCGCCACGCTTGCAAGTAGTACTCCTCTCGCGTGGCGCGCTCATGGGCTTGCGCTGCGTAAGAGGTATGGGCTACGGTCGTGGTCCCCATTCGTAACCGGTAGGTCTTACGTGGAGCATCGTTGCATCGAGAGGACGTGCCGGCGCATCTTCCACGCGCGAGCCGACGCGGAGACGTGCTCCCCGACGTGCTATCAGCGCGTCTATCGCCGTCGGCATGGCGTGAAGCTGCGTCCCAAGCACCAGCGCGATGTGCTGGACCGGTACTACACCGACGATCGCGACGCTGAACGCTGCGTCGCCGTGATTCAGCCGTGGCTCCCGACGCGGGGCTACATCGTCGAGCCGTCCGTCGGAGCCGGTGCGTTCGTCCACGCGCTGCGGCAGGTGACGACGGTCCCGATTCTCGGCGTGGATGTCGATCCCACCGCGCCCGCGCTGCGCGGCGGCTGGGACCACCAGATCCCGTGGAACGATCTGACCGCCGAAGGGCGCGCCCGCGCGCTGCTGCATCGGCCCCACCTCGGCGTGTGGGCCGAATGGGTGTCGTGGCGTCCGATCGATCTGCACGTCGCCGCCGTGGTCGGTAACCCGCCCTACAACGAAGCCCTGGAGCATGTAGAGCATGCGCTAGAGCTCGCGCAGGGCGGCCTCGTGGCGATGCTGCTGCCGCTCGCCTTCCGCACGAGCCGCAAGCGCAGCACGTTCTGGCGCACCTACCCAGCACCCGTCACCCGCGCGTTCGAGGACCGGCCGTCGTTCACGGGCGATAACAAGACCGACAGCCGCGACTACGCGCTCTACGTGTGGGGCGATCATGTGCCTCCCGAGCACGGGATGGGCAAGGTCTGACGCGCTACCATGTTCACCAGGAGCCGACCATGACGACAACCCCGACCGATCTTGTCAACAAGGGCGATGCGCCCATCGTAGAGCCACGTCCGCGACCCGAGGTTCGTGGGTGGACCGCGATGCGCCTGCTCGATCAGGCCATGCGACGCCACGATGGCGTGACGATCGCGCCCTTCAGGCACCCGTTCGAGGCCGTCGCCGGCCCGTGCTGGGAGGCCGACAAGGTGTCGTGGTGCGGCGCGTGGCGCGTGACATGGCCGCGGTGGGGGCACGACGAGAAGGCCCCGAGCGTGATCGTGAGCTTGCGCAGCATCGAGGATGCCCTCGCGTATGTCGATGGCCGCTGGCCGATGCCCGACTGGTGGCACCAGCTCGACCGGTTCCAGGTCCGGCCCCCGATGAAGGTGTCGTAGACTCGACGCCCCTGGAGGCCGACATGAAGAAAGCCAAGCGAACGAGAGCGCGGTTGGACCCGATCGATCTGATGATTCGCGGGGCTTTCCCTGGCAAGAGCAATGCGGGCCTGCGGAGCCGTATTCGGAATGCCGCCACTCCGAATGCGAAGCGCCAGATTTCGGAGCACGAAGCCGTCCGCGGGATCGCCTCGTCTGTCGCGTTGACCGGCTTGGGCAAGGCCAAGCTCGATGCCATCGCCGACGCCGTGAAAGATCGCGACTATCTGGGCAGGAAGCGCTGACCTAGCCCATGCGCGCGGAGGCAAGCGCCTTGCGCGTGTAGTCCGCGGGCGTCTTGATGCCCGGGTTGTCGGCCTGGAGCTTGGCGACGTACTCGAGCCCGCGATCCGACCCGAGCAACCAATCGGGGCCGCGGCCGATCGCGCGTGGGTAGAACACGGCCATGAACACGTCGGCCTGCGTTGCCAGCGGCTTCGGGATGCGATCGAGCAGGAAGTAGCGCTCGACGAGGCCGAACTGCTCGACCATGCCCATCGCGCGGATCTTCGCGAGGCTGGTCCCGAGCTGCGCGGCGGTCCCGGTCGTGAACTGCACGAGCCCCGAGGCCCCGGTGCCGGGCGCCTGGGCCTCGACGCGCTGGTTCACCGCCTGCGGGTTCCATCGCGACTCGAACTGGATGACGTTCGCGATCCACGCCGGGCGAGCTCCGAGCGTGCGCGCGAGCTTCACGAGCCTGGAGGCGACCGGCGCAGAGCTCGGGTAGGCCCGAACCACCGCCTTGACGTCGCCATCATCGTCGTCGGTACCCATCGCGGCCGATGCTACCACCAGCGTCCCGATCCCGAGCAGGGCGAGGCCGCCGACCACGAGCAGCGCGTTCGGCTTCATCGGCGGCTCACCGCGAGCCCGACGCCGAGCGCGCCGAGCATGAACATGCCGAACACCAGCACGGCCGCTCCACCACCGCCGACGGTCGCCGACCTGGCGCGTTCCATCGCGGCAAGCGTACGCGCCTTCACGCTGCCGAGCGCGCTGTTCGGAAGGCCCTGGACGTGGCCGGGGTCCCATCCGAGGCCGTGGGCTGCCCACCGGGGATCGGTCCGCGCCCAATCGCCGCCCCAGGCGAGGCCGTGCGCCTTGGCGATCGTCCCGAGCTCGACGTAGAACTCGGCGCGCTCCTCGTCGTCGAGCGTGCGCCAGCGGGCATCGTAGACGTCGGCGGCGAGCGCGGCGGGCTGGTTCAGCTCGTTCACGGCGTTGTGGAAGCTGAACGTGACCTTGCTCGCACCCTTTCGGTAGAGCTCGGCCTGCTCGGCGAGCGTGCGCCACGTATAGATCATCACCGGCTGATGGCCGCGCGCCCGCATCGCCGCGAGCACCGCCACGAGGCGGCTACGAAACGCGGGGTCGCACCGTGCGAGGAAGTCGGCCTCGGTCATGCTGCGAGGGTATCACCGCGGCCGGCACGTCGCGACGGTAGCGTTTCGTCCAGTCGTTCGTGACGCGCGACTCCGCGAGGATCGGTGCGACGATGGCGCGACAACCCTTGCAGGCGGGCACCGCGTCGGCCTCGTGGCCGCCACAGCGAACGCACCACATCCCTGTGCGGCCGAGCATCCACTGAAGCGGCCAGGACGTGCCCCTGGGAGCCGCAAGGAACCGCAGCAGGCGGCCCTCCCAATTCGGCAGCGCGACCGGCACCAGATCCTCCTTGCGTCGATGAGTCACGGCTGGTGCTCGACGAGGCGCCGGGCCTGCGCGCGACCGATGGCGAGCACGAGCTCGCCGACGAGGTTCGCGTCGGGCTGCTCGCCGTTGGCGCGGCAGAGGTTCAGCGACGCGAGCTCAACGCGGACGAGCCGCGCGTGGTCTGCGTCGATCGCCTCGATCAGCCGCCGACAGGCTTCGTTCGCCTCCACGCTCATGTGTCCTCCGCGGGTTCATCGTCGTCGCCGACCTGCTCATTCGGATCAAGGCCGAGCGCTTCGCAGATCGCCGCGGACACACCCGATCCGTGGCCCAGGCACGCGCCGACGTGTGACCAGCGTGGCGCCTTCACACGACCGAACCCGCTGGTACGGACGAGCTCGGTGAGTAGCGCTCGGTCGTCGAGCACGGTGCAGTGCGCGAGGCCGGGCTGCGCGAGCACGTAGGCGTGGACGGTTCGCACCTGTCGTGCATCGGCGTCCTCCGGCGGCTCGCCGAACAGGGCCCGAGCGAACGCGACGCGCTTCGGCATGTCGGCATGCCAGCGTTCGATGGCGCGCTGGACGAGCGGTTGATCAGGCTGTAGCGCATCGCGGATGACGACGATCGCCTCGGCGAGCTTGGCCCGGTCGTCCGGCCCGAGGTGTGGGTCGATCGCCGTCAGCGCCTTGTCGATCACGTCGAGGGCGGCCACCGTCTCGGTCATGACCATGCCCCACACCACGCGGCGATCGATGCGACCGCAGCGATCCCCTGGAACAGCCCCAGAACGACCTGGAACCGATCGACCTGCACGTCCTTGTCCGTGCGCCGCGCGATCAGCACGGCCGAGAGGCCTACCAGCGGCCCGAGGACGGCGACCATGTACCCCGATGCGTAGCCGCGAAGCACGAGCACGGCCGCGATCGAGTACAGCACCATCGCCGACGTGGCGATGAACCGCCGCGCGTCCGCGGCCTTGCTCGAACCGCGGATGGAGCGCGTGCCGAGCGCGCACCCCAGGCCCTCGCAGGTTGCCGCCACGGGGCCGGGCGTGACGAGACGGAGCGCGTGACCCCCGACCCCCGCGCCGATCAGCAGCCCGGCGACGAGCCCTTCCGCTCCGGTCATGATGGGACTCCCTGGTACATGCGGCGCTTCAGGTACTCGCCGAACGAGACGCCGAGCGCGTCAGCGACGTTCAGATAGTGGTCATAGCGTGCCGCCGAACGCTTCTTCGGGGGGTGGCGGCGACGACGCTCGACGGCGGCGACGAGCTTACCCTCGTCGGTCACGCGGAACACGCGGTCCTCGGGAGCGAGGAACCCCGGCGCGCGGGCCGGCTCCATGAGCCCGGCGGCGACGAGCCCCGCGATCACCGGATCGTTGTCGCCCGTGACGTAGTGGTTGCGCCACGCCTCGTGGTGCCTCTCGTCGAGGCCGAGCGTGTGGAGCAGGACGTCCGCCGCCTTGGGTTCGAGCGCGGCCATCACGCGGTCCTCTTCTGGAGCCAGCGATCGACAACGGTACCGGCGATGCGATCGACGACGGCCGGCGCGTCGCCGTTGATCTTCGGTCGCGCCTTGAGCTCGGCGGTGACTTCGGACGTCACCTGCACGAGCTGGCCGAAGGTGGTGATCAGCCCGTGCTTGATCAACATCGCCTCGATGTCGAGCACGTTGGCGATGGAGACGTCGTTACGGCCCACCTCGATCCGCGCGAGCACGCTGCGGTCCCAGCCGAGCTCGGTGGCGTAGTCGCCCTGTGTCTTGTCCTCCGCAGCCCGGAACGTCGCGACGACGCGCCCGAACACCAGCGCTGGCTCCGTCATGAGATCGCCCTCTCCACTTCGGCCCATGTCAGCGTGTCCATCGCGCCGGCCGTCTTCCGCGTGCGCGTCAGGTAACTCCAGACCTGAAGGCCCTTCGGCGTGAGCTCGAACTGCGGGTTGATGCCCGTGCCGACGTCGGTGAGGACCCCACCCGCCACGAGGTCATAGGCGCAGTCGTAGTCGTCGTGGTCGTCGAGCTCGTCACCGTTCTGGAGCCGCGTCGGGTAGCGCGTGCCGTCCTCGGGGATCATGCGCGCGAGCTCGCCCTTCATGTGCCGGCGCGACTCCTTGCAGCGCATCTTGTCGCGCTCGATCTGCCCGGCGTCCCGGTGGTAGACGTGTCCGAGGTACGCGAGCGTCGAATAATGGTCCCTCCCCCAGCGTTCCGGCGAAATCACGTCCATCCGTCACCTCCGCGGCGGCACGTTGCCACCTTTCGGGGTAGCCTATACCCGTTCGGGCTAGGACTGCCACGAGGGGGACATGGACGGTGCTGCGGCTTCGTGCTGGGGATCGGGTTGGAACGCCGGACTACGACGTTCCCGACGGATGGGTGCGGGCGATCCGTCGTCGCATCGGCGAGGGTGCCGCCCATGTCGAGTGGGATGTGGTCGTGCTGCATGATGATGGCACCACCGAGGAATGGCCCGTGATGCGGCGCGATGGCGACCATGCGCTCCGTCGTGTGAGGGGCGCGCCGCGGCTGTCGATGTTCGATCATCCCGTGCCGTCCGTCGCGATCGTTGTCCAGGACGAGCCCTCCCCGCCGCGGCGCAAGCGCAAGCGCAAGCTACGGAAGCGGTCATGATCCGCGCCACGGTTCCCCCGCCGGCGGCGCTCGCGTGGCGTCGCCTACCGGCGCCGCGGCGGGTCGGATCGCTCCGTCGCCTTGACGGCCCTGCGCGAGAGCAGCATCGCGCGGGGTGCCCGATCGCGCAGCGCCGTCGCCGCGGCGTGGTGGGAGACGGCGGCCGCTGCGTCGAGCTTCCGGCGACCTGGCGCTCGCTCGTGCCACTTCGCCATCTTCTGGTGCCACTCGACGAGCTCGGTAGGGTCGTCGCTGGTAGCGGATCGTGGGTAGCCCGGCCGGCAGTCGTAAACCTCGCCCTGTCCGCAGGTGTGTACCGCCCAGGCGCGCTGCGACCGCTTGTTGCGATCAAGCTCGCGCTGTTCACGGGCGCGGCGGTCGCGTTCCTGCGAGGCCTCGCTGGGGACGAACGGCTGCACCTTCGCGACGTTCGCGTAGAGCTCGGCCTTGCGCGCGGCCTCCTGCTCCTCGTATTGCGCTATCGGGATGAACTCGTCGATGCCGCCCACGCAGGCGATCCGCATGATCGCGTAGTGCGGAATGGGCCGGACGGCGGTGAATCCACAGCGCGTGCAGGCGACCCGGATCGGTGGGAGCTTCGTCGCGAGCTCGGCTGCGATGGTGGTGCCGTTCCGTTCGAAGAACCCGTCGATGTCCTCGTGCGTGAGGCCCGACGGTGGCGCCTTGCGCAGCGCGGACAGGAGCAGGCTCACGATCGTCTCGGCCTCGGCCGTGCGGTCCTTCGGCTTGGGGGCGCGCTTCGGCCGCTCGGCGACCGGCACTTCCGGCAGCCCGAGGCGACGCGCGACCCCTTCCAGATCGGAGCGGTGCCCCAGCGCGTCGAGCGCGTCGAGCATCGTTTGAGCGGTGGCCGCATCCCGTGCGTAGCGATCGAGCCATCGCCCCAGGCGGCGCTGCTCGAATGCGTCGGCGACGTACAGCGAGGCGAGCGGTTCCCAGGCCCCCGGCGCGGCGGTCGCCAGCGCGAGGGCCATCCGGTCGGGGTACGGGTCGGCCTCTGGGGATGTGATCCCCATGTCTCGCAGCAGGGCTGCATCCTCGTCGATCGGTTCGCCCTCGGCCATGCCCCGAGCATACCCCGCGCCCGCCACGCGGTCGTGGCGCGGAGGTGCCCATGACCCTGGACGCGATGGAGAAGGGGGCCGAGGTGTCGCCCTGCGAGCGGTTCCGCTACCGGTTGTGGCGGCGCTGGGATGCCGGACGCGAGGCCGCGGTCTGGCTGATGCTGAACCCGTCCACGGCCGATCACGCGCGCAACGACCCCACGATCCGCCGCGTGCTCGGCTTCTCGACGGCCTGGGGCTTCGGGTCGGCCGAGGTGGTCAACCTGTTCGCGATCCGTTCCAAGAAACCGGCCGCGATCCACGCCGCGGCAGACCCGATCGGACCGCTGAACGACGCCGCGATCGTGCAGGCCGTCACCGGCCGGCGCGTGGTGCTGGCCTGGGGTGCGCACGGCACGAGGCACGCTGATCGCGTGCAGACCGTCCTACGAATGCTCGCGCAGGTCACCGACCCCGACAAGCTCATGTGCCTCGGTCGCACCGTAGACGGCGAGCCCCTTCACCCCTTGATGCTGAAGGCGGCGACTCCGCTCGTCCCCTGGAGGACCGCATGAAGATCACGCTCGAACCCACGAGCCGCATCATCGGCCTGAACGGCGTGCCGGCCCGCGTGTGGGAAGGCACCACCGACAAGGGCGTGAGGCTCACGGCATTCATCACGAGGGTCGCGGTGGACGAGGCCGAAGGCCCCGCGGCGCTGGCGTCGTTCTCGGCCGAGCTCGACGAATGCCCGGTGCCGACGGTCGCGTGGCCGGCGCGGTTGCTCCTGTGATCGCGGTCCTCTCACCGCCGGGGATCTTGCCCGACTGCGCCACCTGTCGCGGTCAGGGCTACCTGATCGTGAAGGCCGGCGAGCAGGCGCGCGCGCAGCGGTGCTCGTGCGTGCCGATGATGTGCCCGGCCTGCGACAACGTGGGCTGGGTACCGAACGACCCCGCGAACCCACGATCCCCGCGACGGCCCTGCGATTGTCGCAGCCTCAGCGCGCGCATGGCTCGGTTCGACGACGCCAAGATCCCCGGTCGCCACGCGAAGACGCTCGGCGGGTGGGTCGCCACGAGCCCCGAGCAGGTGGCGACCCGGATGCACCTCGACGGGCTCGTTCAGGAATGGACGCCGAACGGCGAGAACCGCGGCGTGGTGTTCCACGGCCCGGTCGGGCGCGGCAAGACGCACCTGTTGTGCGGGCTACTCCGCGAGCTCGTGTTCAGCCGCGGCGTGACCGCTCGGTTCGTGGAATTCAGCCACCTGCTGGCCGATCTGAAGCAGGGGTTCAGCTCGGGGGAGGGGTCGGGCGCGCTAATCACGGAGCTCGCCGAGGTGGACGTGCTGGGGATTGACGAGCTCGGCAAGGGGCACGGAACGGACTTCGAGGGCACCGTGATCGACGAGATTATCAGCCGTCGGTACAACGCCGAGCGCACGATCCTCGCGACGACGAACTTCCCGCCGGGAGACGCGATCGGCGTGAAGGTCGGGAACCTCATGCTCGATGAGAGGCACCAGCCGCGGCTCGCCGATCGCGTCGGGGATCGCGTGTACTCCCGGCTCGTCGAGACGTGCGCTTTCGTGCTGGTGACCGGCGAGGACCATCGCCGCAAGAACGAGAAACAGGGGAGGACCGCGTGATCAGGTATGCATGCATCGTGCAATGGAGCGACGAGGACAACGTGTTCATCGCGTCGATCCCCGAACTCCCGAGCGTGCTCGCGCATGGCAGCACTCACGAGGAGGCCGTGCGCGAAGTGATGATCGCCGCGGCGCTCGCCGTGAAGGTGCTCACCGAGGATGGCCACCCGGTACCTCGACCGCTCACCCGCAGGCACCACGACCTGCTCCGCGCCGAGCGATTGAAGCAGGCGCAGGCCATCCTCGACGAGCTCGCGGCCCGTGCGACCAGGGTCGAGCTCGGCGAGACGATCCACGGCGGCTTGATGCACGGGGCGAGCCGCTACAACCTGCATCGGTGGGCGGCCGACCAGATCGCCGACATCACCGGCCTCCCGGTCGAACCGACCGACCCGGAGGCCGGATGAGCCGCTTCCTGTTCGCGGCGATGCTGCTGGGGTTGGCCGCCGGGGCCCCGCCGGAGGCGCGTGAGGAGTCGCCCCCGGACCGCGACCCGCCGCCCCCTCCCGAGCCGTTGCCACCGCCCCCGCCGCCCCCGCCGCGGCTGACCCCCGAGGAACAGGCCAAGCGGCTCGCCGCGTGGCAGACGGCACAGGAGCTTGAGCGGAAGGAACGCGCACGCAAGGAGGCCGAACGCACGCTCGCCTCGATGTCTCCCATCGACCGCGCCCGTTACGACGCGGCCGCGGCGAAGCGGAAACGCATTGCCGACCGCAATCTACGCAATCTCGGGAGGAAGTGATGGAAGGGATGAAGGGCTGCATCCAGCGGGCGCTGAAGCGTCTGGAGGACGCGAAGGACTTGATCGTCGAGGCTCGCATCGCGCTCGACTCGGACGACCGGGCCGGCTCCGAGCTCTCGGACTTCGAGGACCGGATCGACGAGCTCCGCGAGGAGCTGGCCGAGCACTCCGAGGTGGACCTGAAGGCTCTCGACGAGGAGGACGACGAATGAGACCCGTACTGCAAAGCGTGGCGTTCCTGTTGCTGACGGCGTGCCCCTCGACGCCTTCGGTGTGCATCACGGTGGTCGCGAACGAGCCGTTCATCGTGGGTGTGGACGACGAGCCCGTCGCGTGGAACCGCGACGGAGAACCCGTGGACCTCTGCGTCACCGAGGACGAGCACGTCGAAGTGTTCGTGATCCCGCCGCAATGACCGCGCCGTCGCGCCCCGTGCCGATCGATGACCTGCGGTGCCCGAAGTGCCGTCGGCACGTCGTGTGGACCGTCCACGGCGGCATCGGCCACCTCGGGACCGCGTACTGCTCGAACGGCCGGCAGGCGACGCGCATGGCGAGCCAGACGGGACCGTATTGCCGGTGGGAGGGCCAGCGCGTCGTCCGTCGGGCCGACAACGAGGTGTACGCGGTGCGCGAGCTCCGCGACCTGAACCTCACCCTGGAGGCGTGCGCCCGCGGCCTGTTCCTGCTCGGCTATCGCGACGGTCTGGAGCGGTTGAAGGCAGGGCCGGACGACGACAAGCCCGAGCCGTGCTACCTGCGAGGGCTCGAACAGGGCCGTGCAGAACGGGCCGCCCGGGTGCGTGACGAACGCATCGCCCGTCGGAGCCGACCTTGACCGCGCCCGCGATCTGGAAGGCGTTGTCGCTACTTCAGCCCTACGCGGGCCTCGTGGTGTGCGATCCCACCGTCGCCCCGCGGAAGATCGTGGAGAACCGCGGGCGCGTGATCTTCCGCCCTCCGCGGGGCGGCGTATGGCTCGCGCTGCATGCCTCCCTCGGACGCTGGCCGGGCGACGACACGTTCGGCGAGCGCATGGACGCGGTGTTCCCCGGCTGGCGTGGTGTCCCCGACGTGCGCGGAAGCCTCCTCGGCGTGTTCCACGTCTCCGGCATCCGTACCTATGAAACCATCCTCGGTAAGACCGCGGCCGAGCGTGCCGAACGTGACCTCGGGCCCCAGGCCTTCGGATCTGTCTGCTACATGATCGACGACGCGCGGCCCCTCGCCATGCCGATCCCGTGCAAGGGCGCGATGGGGTTGTGGACCGTGCCGGCCGAGCACGCCCCCGCGCTGACGGCGCTGGTGACCTCGTGAGGCGCTGGTTCGTGGCTCCGACCTGGCCGCGATGGGGCGTGGGGCCGCGCTACCCGTTCTGTGCGCGTGGCTCCTGTGCGAACGTCGCCCTCTTCGAGCGCGTCAGGATGCAGCGCGCCCTGCGAGGTGAGCCATTTTGAATCACAGCCCCATCTTCGGACGGGTCGTCGCCGAGCTCCGCGCCAGCCGCTCGATGACCCAGGACGCGATGTCGCTCCGGCTGGGATGGCCGCGGGGCGTGCTCGCCCGCATTGAGACGGGCCGCACTACCGCCAAGATCACCCACATCGCCGACGTCGAGCGCCTGTTCATCGACGAGAAGCTGATCGACAAGGCCGGCGACACGACCACGCTCGTGGGGATGGCGACCGACATCCTGAAGCAGCGCGACGAAACCGTCACGCCCGAAGGTGCCGAGCTGCATCGCTTGGCACAGCGCGTCGTGGACCAGTGGCTCCGTCGTGACCTTCCGGGCTGGCCGGCCCGCTGCCCCGTGTGCGGTGTCTACGAAGGCCGCTGCCTCGTTATGCACGCTCCAGGCTCGCGATCCGCACCGCAGCCCGTGTCGCCGCGGCGATTCACGAAGCGTCCGCACTCTGGACGAGAGGGCGGCCTCGCGTACTACTCAGGGGGCTCGCCATGACCGCGGCCGAGCTCGACGCCATCCAGGCCTGCCTCCGCTACGTGCGAAACAAGCGCGATGCGACCTTTTCAAGCACCGATGACATGCGGGCGGCGTTCGCGGCGCTTCCGGTCGCCGAGCACGCTGTCGCTGCTGCCCGCGCCTTCCCCGACCGATTGGACGCGACGTTTGACGCCGCTGGCGAGAACCCTCCGGGGTTTATTGCGCGATCATCGCCACTCTCGGGGGTATCGGCGCCGCTCTCGGGGGTATTTTCGGTCGTTGCAGCACCTTCCGGCGTCCTGCATCACGCCCTGACCGTGCTCGACGCCGTTCCAGGGGTTCGCAAGGCCACGCTGCGAACGCTATGCGGGGAGGGCGTTCCTGACGGCGTGACGGCCGGTGAGATTACCTGTGTTCCATGCCTGCGCGTGTTCTTCAAGAACCACAAGGCCGAGCACTTGTCGTCCGAGCTCCGCGCCAAACTCTACCCCGGAGACGGGTTGCAATGCCCGAAGTGTGCGGGCCTGCTGATTTGGACCGTGTGGCCCGAGTATGTGCAGCCCTGCCCGCATGGGTGTGGACAGCAGTTGCCCCCGTGCAAGGTGCCGGGCTGCACCGATGCTGGCTGCATCGGATTCACGCCCGGCAAGCGGGTCTGTGAGAACCACCGTTCGATGCTCGTGGAGACACCGTGAAGCGGCGCAAAGGTGGCAAGGGCTACTCGGTTCACGCCAACGAGTGTGCTGCGGTGGGCTTTGGGGACCAGGACGAGGCGGAAGTTGCATCCATTGCCCGTCGGCTCGCACGGTGCGGCCGGGATGCCGAACGCCTCGGCCTCACCATCTTCGGCGGTACAGGCAGCGCTGATCTACGAAAGCGACAGGTGAATGATGGCCTCAAGGGCGCGTTCATCGTTGCATCCGTGACGGACGGCATGTGGGACGGTGGTGATGGTGGAAACTACCTGGACGAACATGACCTGTTGCGAGGCGAGTCGTGAAGCCGACACTGCTCGAACTGGCCGAGGCCGAGCAGGCTGCTGCGACGCTGTTCGCGCAGCACGTCGGGACATGTCCCGTGTGTCGCCCACCCGGCTCGATTGAGCCTGTGGACGCGCTGTGCGCGATGGGTGACAAGCTCGTGAAGACGCGCAACGAGCTCACGAGCGCCCTGTTGATGACCCACGCCTTCCCCACGGGAGCAGCCGATGCATAGTCCAGCGCCCGAGCTCGTGCGGTTCGAGGGCACCATCGGTAGGCGTGGCGATGTCGGGCCGTCCGCCTTGACGCGCGTCTCCTTCGAGGTTGTACGCGGCTCCGAGGCCCATGTATTCGCATTGTCCCGCGACTGGCTCCACGAGGTGCCTCGCGAGAAGCTAACCGGCGGCGCCCCGTGAGCCCGCAACGCCCCAACGACCTGGACGCCTGGGAACGCGCCTTCATGCGCGTGGCCGGCGCGTTGTTTCGAGCAGGCGTTGAACCACGGTCGGCTCGGCTCGTGGCGGCGTCCGCCATGGCAGACCTCGAAACCGGCGAGGACAACCGGTACCTGCGTCAACCGCCCTGGAGTACCCGATGAAGATCGATGTCACCAAGCTCCCCTACCCACCCAGCACCGCGAACACCGAGGACGGGACGATGTGCCTGTGCTGCGGTGCGATGCTTGCGCATTGCCGTCGGGGTGCGTGGGAAAGCGACCCCCACGACGAGGACTGCAATACCGAGGATCAGGAGCACGAGGACGGCTCCATCGTGGTCGCCGTGTGCCGGGACGAGGACGGGAGCCAGGGCTGCGGGTGGGCCTGTCTCGTGCCTTCGTGGGCCGACCCCGACCTGATTGTCGAGAACGGCTGCCGCGGGTGTGGCCGCGACGACTCCGAGCTCGTGATCGTGACGGGCAAGGATGCTATCGAAGCGCAGGCGGGGGTTGACGCGCTCCTCGCAGGCGACGCGGTACGCACCGTGGCCGGCCGATGAGCGACGTTGTTCGGCGCTGGTATGCGTCCAAGGAAGCGCTCGCGTGGGACGACGATGCCCCGATCGCCGTCCTGTACACGGCCACCGAGCGTGTTCGTGGGAAGCTCCGTACCGTTCGGAGACTCGCCTGCTGGCGACGCCTGAACATCGACGATGCCGCCGAGAACGCGATGCCTACGCCCGTCGATGTCACCCGCCGCACGCTGGCGCACATCGACCGACTCGCGCGGGACTTCATCGGCCACGGCGTCACGCCCACATGGAATGGCGGACGTGGCGTGTGCGGCGAATCCAGTGTGGCGTATGGCGTTCCACGGAATCGATGGCTCCGCGCCGAGAATCGAGCGCGCCGCGTCGTCGTAGCCGTCGGTCCTGCGGTGCGTCGGCGATGACCGAGGACAACCTTCTCGCCGTACAGACCGCCCTCGTGGGCACTCCATGACCGAGGCCTATGCGGACCTCGTGCGCGAGCTCCAGGCCGCGTGGCTTGTGGGCGCTGCGGAGGCGAAGCGCGCGAAGCGCTGGCGCCTCAAGTCGCGGTGCGAGCGGAACGCGAAGGCCTGCGCGCGCTGGCTCGACGAACACCCGTGCCGCCACGTCGGGCCGGATGCCATCGTCTGCGTTCGGCCGCTCGGGCATCGCTCCGCACACGCGAACGTCCCCGAGGGGCCGGTGTCGATCGACGCGCGCGTATGGGGCGAAATCGGGCTCCGTAGGGCGGTCGCGTGACCGCGCTCCTACCAGTCGTCGCGCGCCGCGAGCTCCATCATGACCTCGCCCTCGTCGATGTGGGCGCGGGTGTGGACCTCCGGGCGACGGCGACGCAGGCCGGGGCGCGCCGCCGCGAGACGGGACAGGTCGTCGTCCATGTCGGCATCCTCACCGAAGTCAGCGTCGAGGACGTCCTTGGCGGCGTTCTTGATCCGGTCCTGCTGCGCGAGGCGCCGGGCTTCGCGGATGACGCCGTTGTTGTGGCGTTGCACCTCGTTGGCATGCCGCAGGTGGGCGCGTACGGCCTCGACGATCTGGTCGGGCGTGAGCTTGATGCAGTAGCTGACGAGGTAGTCGCCGTCCTTGGCGGTGATCCCCTGGAACTTGACCTGGATGAGCGAGGCCGGCCCCTTGGGATCGACCACATCGGCCGCGCCGAGCTCGCCGCCCCGGATGGAGAAGATCGTCGCCGTCCGCGGCAGGATGAGCACCTCGCCCTCCTGCGCCATGCTGCCCCAGCCGGTGGCGAGCGGGAGCTTGAGCGGGTCGGTGGCGCGCAGCTTCAGGGGATCGGGCGTCTCGGACATGGAGCCTCCAGGCGGTTGATGCCAGGGGGCTCCCCTCCGCGAACCCCCTTTCGGGAACCCTCGCGGGTTTCAAGCCCACGTCGGATCGATGCCCCCCGGCGTCGGCAGGTTAACCCGCCCGGCCAGTGTTCAGAAAGTAGCCCTTAGCGAACCCTAGACCCGCCACGGCATGTGGCACCAGGAGGAACCGTGGCGACCGACAAGAACCGTGTGATCGATCAGGTCTGGAACCAGGACACCGTGCTCCGTGTGCCGGACGTCCCCGGCGGCCGCTGCGTGCTGCGCTACCGCTTCCAGACGGATTTCAGGATCAAGAGGCTCCGGCTCGAATGTCCTGACGACAATGTGCGCGTCTTCGACATGTGGCTCGGTGATCGCATCATCCTGAGCGCGGATGAGGGCCTCAAACTGAACGTCGCGTTCCCTGACGACGAAATCGGCGCTGATTTCCTTCGGAACCTGTTCACCGGCTTGGACGCCCTCGGTGGGACCGACCTGCGGGTCGATCTGTACCCTGCACCGACCGCGCTGAAGCTCACGGTGGACGCCATGTCGGATGTGGAGGTGCTTCGCCATGATCACCTCATGGACTTCGATGAAACGCTCTGCGAGCTCGCCGCACAGTGCAAGGGCCTGGACGCCGATCTTCGCCAGCAGCTTCACCAGTCCATCGACGAAGTCTTCGATAGCGAACGTCACGAGCATGGTGGTGACGCAGCGCTGCTACTGCGGACCGGCAAGCTGCCCGCGGACCCTGCGGAGGGCGCGGTACCCGTACCCTTCAGCGTCATTGAAGGGATCGATGACGATGAAGATATCGGCGGGTTCCGTCGGTGTCCCCGGTGTGGTGAATCCACCGGGCTGCACATCGCTCGGATCGATGTACGGGTGTCGCCCGGCGACAACTCCCGCGTCTGCGACTACGTGTTCAAGGGCTTCGAACGCGATGCCGGGCCAGCCCCCGTGGTGCCGGGACCGGAACGCCCCACCGTCGCCGATGCAAGCGGCTGGTCGCCGCGCGGGGGCGGGTTCAGCCTTACCTATGAGTGCGAGCATTGCAGCCGCCTTCTGACCCGGCACGAGGACTTTCACAAGGGACGTGTCATCGTCCGCTTCGACCCCGATGTCGTCGTTTCGCACCCCGAGATCGAACCGACCGTCAGCGACGAACCGTCATGAGCACCTGCACGTTCAAGCACCTCGACGTCAGGGATGGCGCGGTCTGTCCCGACTGCGGCGAGGTGATTCGCTTCCGCAAGCCGAACGCGAAGGGCGGTGAGGCGTTTCTTGTGATGGCCCGTGGGCTGCCGCTGCCGCTGGCAGAGGTGGACGTCTATGTAGGCGCGGGGCGCCAGCCTGACGACCTGATCCTGCACGTCAGCCTGCCCGATACCGGGACCGAATTTCGGCTGGTGC
Organism: Salinibacterium sp.; assembly: GCA_004297555.1. Lineage (GTDB taxonomy): Bacteria > Actinomycetota > Actinomycetes > Actinomycetales > Microbacteriaceae > Rhodoglobus. Next base: position 863 of record SCSV01000349.1, on the reverse strand, counting down.
TCACGCCGATCGCCGACAAAATCTGGCGAGAGGCCGGGCGGTGCCTCTCCGCATGCAAGCACCCGAACCTCAAGAGAACGACCGTGGAGGGCGTTGGTATCTGCGACGCCTGCGGCCAGCAGGTTCGTTACCGCCCGATCACCAACCCACCCGAGGGAGACAAATGACACCTGAAGCAATTGCCGAAATCTGCCACGAAGCGAACCGTGCGCTCACGCGCCACACGAAGGACGTCCCCGTCCAGCCCGCCTGGGACGAGGCCCCGGAGGAGATGCGTCGGAGCTCGATCGCGGGCGTCCAGTGGCGCCTCGCGCACCTCGACGCGCCGGCCAGCGAGCAGCACGACGAGTGGATGCGCGCGAAGATCGAGGACGGGTGGACGCTCGGCGACGTAAAGGACGCCGAGAAGAAGACGCACCCGGCGCTCGTGCCCTATGACGCGCTCCCCGAAGGGGTGAAAGCGAAGGACGCGGTGTTCACCGCGATCGTCGTCGCGCTCGCCTCGGATGCGACCACCGATCACCCGCTGGTGAGCTTCACCATGCCGGCCGAATGGCATGCGGTCGTGGTGCGTGCGGCGGCGCAGGCTGGCGTCCCCGTCGAGGCGTACGTGAAGACCGTCGTCGCTCGCGATGCCGCGGCCGTCGTCCGTGCCGCGGAGGCTGCCCCCGCTCGCCCCCGGCCCTCGATCACCGACGATGACCTGAAGCGGTGGTTTACGTACCATCCGCCCGACGAGGCGCAGGTCGTCCACTACAAGGCCATCCGCGACGCCGAGGTGGCGTGCTTCAGGGTCGTCGAGAACCTGCTCGTCCACTACAGCCGCGAGACGGCCGAGCGCAACGGAGGCGAGCCGCCGCCGC
>SCSV01000348.1 GCA_004297555.1 Salinibacterium sp. | reverse complement strand
GCAGTGTGCGCTGCGATCGCCGCAATGCTCGGCGCGTTCTGGTTGCGCGGCGGGGTTGGCCTCGCCGACGTGCACCCCGGGTACATGCTGCCGACCGTTGCGGTCGGGCTCGTGGCATCTGTGGTGTTCGCCCGACTTGGCCTGGATGGGCTATCAGTCGGCCTGCTCGGTATCGGGCTTTTCACCTGGGCAATTGTGAACTCGCTGATTCTCGCGCGGTCGCTCTCCGGTCAGCCGGTCACCGGCGCCCTCACCCCGACGCTTGCGATTCTCGCGGCACCTCCCGCAGTCGCGGGCACGGCCTGGCTCGCGCTCGGTGCCGCGGGCGGCACGATGATTGGCTCACTGCTCATGGGTCTGACGGCGTTCGGCGTCGTGGTGCAGCTGTTCCTCGTGCGCGATTACGCGAAACTCCCGTTCGCGCCGAGCTTCTGGTCATTCACCTTTTCGGGTTCTGCCGTGGTGACATTCACGATCCAGTGGCTTGCTTTCGCTCGCGTGCCTGTCACCGTGGGCTTCGCCTGGGTCGCGGTCACCGCAGTCACGGTGTTGATCGGCGGCATCGGCATCCGGATGCTCGTCTCGCTGTTTCCCCGAAGCGCAGATCCGGCCTCGCTACTCCTGCCGCCAGTGCGTGTAGAGCAGGCCGATCACCCCTAGGGCAAGACCGGTGACGCACGTCCACAGCCACCAGGCGTCGCCCGCCGCGGTGAGCGGGCCGATGTAGAAGACGGCCGCGGCGAGGCCGATGACCCACAGCACGATCCCGACCAGGATCGCCTTGCGGTCATCGGTCTGCACCGGCTCAGGGTCGGGTCGTCGCTCGGAGTCTTTCAGCCAGAGTCGCACCCTTTCAGAATAACGAGCGACCCCGTCCGGGCCTACCCGCCCTCTGCCGACGGACACCCTTACAAACGTTCTGGATTTGAAGGAGAGGTGAGGAGTATCCGTTGTGCCTTCAAATCCAGAACGTTTGTTGGTCGGCGTCCCAGCAGTGCGGGCGCGAAATCTAAAGGCACCTAGGAGTTGCCGACCACGTACTCGATCGAGGCGATGAGCTGCTTGACGTCGGACGGGTCGACCGAGACGAAGGTGGCCACGCGCAACTGGTTGCGCCCGAGCTTGCGGTACGGCTCCGTGTCGACGATTCCGTTGGCGCGCAGGGTCTTCGCGATCGCGGCGGCGTCGATCGACTCATCGAAGTCGATCGTCACGACGACTTGCGAGCGGTTGGCCTGCACCGCGACGAAGGGGCTCGCGTACTCGACGGCATCCGCCCAATCGTAGAGAGCGGATGACGACTCGTTCGTGCGCGCCGACGCCCAGCCGAGCCCGCCGTTGCCGTTGATCCAGTCGAGCTGGTTCTCGAGCAGCAGCAGGGTCGACACGGCGGGGGTGTTGAGGGTCTGATTGAGGCGCGAGTTCTCGATCGCGTTCTTGAGCGAGAGGAACTCCGGGATGTACCGGTCCGAGGCTGCGATGGACATCACGCGCTCGATCGCGGCGGGCGAGAACAGCGCGAACCAGATCCCGCCGTCGGAGGCGAAGTTCTTTTGCGGAGCGAAGTAGTAGACGTCGGCCTGCGAGGTGTCGAAGGCGATGCCGCCCGCGGCGCTCGTGGCGTCGATGACAGTGAGTGCATCAGCGTGGACTCGCTCGACCGGGGCCATCACACCGGTCGAGGTCTCGTTCTGCGGCCAGGCATACAGGTCGACGCCTTCGACGATCTCGACCTCAGCGCGCGTACCGGGGTCGGCGTTGACGACGTGGGGCGCCTCAAGGAAAGGGGCGGATGCCGCGGCGGCGAACTTGGAGCTGAACTCGCCGAAAACGAGGTTCTCACTGCGCTTTTCGATGAGCGAGAAGGCGGCGGCATCCCAGAAGGCGGTCGAGCCGCCATTGCCGAGCACAACCTCGTAGCCCTCGGGAATGGAGAAGAGCTCGCCGAGCCCTTCGCGCACCCGGCCCACCAGATTCTTCACGGGAGCTTGGCGGTGCGAGGTGCCGAGAAGTGCGGCTCCGGCGGTGGCCAGATACTCAAGTTGGGCGGGGCGAATCTTGGATGGCCCGCAGCCGAATCGACCGTCGACGGGCAGCAGATCAGTGGGGATGGTGAGGCTTGGCATGGGTTCAATCCTATGGGCGGCCTCCGGTTAGGCTTTCCCCATGACGGACCTCGTCGACACGACGGAGATGTATCTGCGCACGATCCTCGACCTTGAGGATGAGCGCATCGTGCCCTTACGCGCGCGAATCTCGGAGCGCCTCGGCCACTCCGGCCCGACGGTGTCGCAGACCATCGGCCGCATGGAGCGCGACGGTCTCGTGGTTGTCGAGGGCGACCGCCACCTCGAACTCACCCCCGAGGGCCGCAGTCGCGCGGTGCACGTCACGCGCAAGCACCGCCTGGCTGAGCGCTTGCTCGCCGATGTGATCGGGCTCGACTGGGCCTACGTGCACGACGAGGCCTGCCGCTGGGAACACGTGATGAGCGAGAAGGTGGAGCGTCGCCTTCTGGAGATGCTCGGGCATCCGACCGAGTCCCCCTATGGCAACCCGATACCGGGTCTCGATGAGTTGGGGGATGCCCCAGCGCCCGGGTTCATGGACGGCGTCGTGAACATCGTGGACCTGGTGGCCGACTCTGACGAGGCCGTGACCGCGGTCATCCGCCGCCTGGGAGAGCCCGTGCAAGTCGAGCCGGAGCTGCTGCAACAGCTGCAAGCAGCCGGGGTTCTGCCTGGCGCGAAGGCCACGATTTCGGCGATCGATTCGTATGTTTTTGTGCAGGTTGAGGGTTTCGCCGAGGGCATCGAACTTCCCAACGAAGTAGCGGCACACCTCTTCGTCGCGCGCTGATTCCGATACAGACCGGTCTGCCCCAGTCCAGGTCATTCAGTGCGAATTGCCGGGTTCGCTCACGTACACTCGTCAAGTCCACCCGACCACAAATGCCGGTCCTGGGCTCTGGAAGAGCGTCTCGTTTACCCGTCTCTGGCCAGATACGTACACATACATACGAAACGGATGGGGCAACGACCTAGAGTTGCCGAGGCGCAGGAGGTCAAATCTCTTGACAAAAGTAGGAATCAGAACGCGCAACACCCGAAGCAGCACCGATCTCGTTGGACCCGAATCCGACGTTATTATTCCGGCCCACTTTCAGGCCCGGCCCGCGTCATCGATGCGCACTCGCTCGAACATTCTGAGCACCGCTGTCATGGCAATCGTCGTTCCCGGTCTCTTTGCGACCGTCGCGCTCCCCGCGTACGCCTTCGCTCCTGAATCGGACACCGCCGAAGTGCAGGCAAGCGTGGCCCTGCGCGACATCAACGAAGCCAATGCGCAGTCCCTTGTTGTCGCGGCCACGGCCGAGTCACCGGTGGTTGCCCGGGATGCCTTCAACGCGACCACGCACGCCGAGTTGCGCCGCGCCGCACTCGCTCGTCAGTTCCGCTTCTCCGGCCCCAGCGTCGGTGCTCTGCTGGCGCACCCGCCTTACCCGAACTTCAGCCTCAGCCAAGTGGCGAACGTCGCGATGCGCTACCAGGGCGTGCCCTATGTCTACGGCGGCGCGAGCCCCTCGGGCTTCGACTGCTCTGGCTTCGTGATGTATGTTTACGCGCAGTTCGGTGTCCGCCTTCCGCATTCGGCATCGGGAATCGCCGCCTCGGGCAGGCCGATCGCCCGTTCCGCAGCGGTTGCCGGAGACGTGGTCTCGCTCCCCGGACACGTGGGCATCTATCTCGGGAACGGCCGGATGATCGACGCTCCGGCTCCTGGCCGCACCGTGCAGCCCCGCGCCATCTATGACAACAACTACACGATCATCCGCATCGGTATCTGACAGCCTCGGGGCGTGCTGCGGCGCGCCCCGGAAAGTCGTTGGCCGAAAGTTGGGTTACCCTATAGGCCTTGGAGTTCCCTCGCGAACCGGAGAGCCTGATGTCGAGTAGTCGAAGCACCCAAACCGTGGATGCTCGCGCCTACTTCTACATACGGCACAGCAGTCAAAAGAGCGTGTTCATACGCGCGCTCGAACACTAGGCACTGTCACGTGACAGTGCCTTTTTGTTTGCCTGCCGCCGGCCGCGAGGGTGCCACCGGGATTGTCGAACGCCTGCAAGCCGTGCGGGCTCTTTCGAGAGGATGAACGTAGTGCGCACACTGGTACTGAACGCCGGGTATGAGCCCCTGGCTGTCGTGTCGTTCAAGCGAGCGATCGTGCTCGTGATGAATCAGAAGGCGACGGTCGTGGCGGCCGATCTTGGGCATCCCGTATTCGGGTCGACCGGGTCGTGGGATCGCCCCTCGGTGATCATTCTGCGCAACTACGTGCGCATCCCTTCGGGACGGCATGTGCCGGTGTCGCGCCGCGGGGTGCTGCGCCGAGACAACCACCGTTGCGCTTACTGCGGCGGTTCGGCGAACACGATCGACCACGTGCTGCCGCGCTCGCGCGGCGGTAAGGACAGCTGGGAGAACCTGGTCGCTTGCTGCCTGCGCTGCAACAATCTCAAGGGCGACCGCACGCCGGCCGAGATGAGCTGGACGCTGCGCTCGACCCCGCGCCCGCCCCACGGCACGAGTTGGCTCGTGCGCGGTGTCGAGCGAGCGCTGCCCGACTGGGAAGAGTTCCTGGCCCCTGCTGCCTGAACTGGGGCTCGTTTCCCGCGGTTCGACATGTCACCGTGGATCACGTAACCTCGGTTGGGTCCCGAAACAGGCGCGAGGAGGCCGGAGCTGTGGAGGATCGCGAGTCGACCAGCGCGTTCGACGCCCTCTTCAACTTCTCTGCCCCGGATGTCCCGGCCGAGCCAGTCTCTACGGATTCGTTCTTCGAAAGTCTCGCTGCCGTAGGGCCCGAGGCTTCGGCCCCGGCGGAACAGTTCAGTTCTCGCCGCGCGGCCCGCAACGCCGAAACCTCCAGGCCACGCTCCGGTCGAGCCGTGGAAGCTCGGGCCAAGACGAAGGCTCCTCGCGCGGCACGCTCGTCGGTTGTCACGCGCAAACTCGACCGGTCTGAGTTGGCGGCGCTGGGGGCATCCGCTGGCAAGATCTCTCGTGAGAACCCGATTCGCGTCTTCTTCACGATGGTGGCGGTGGCCGGGATGCTCGCCGTGTTCGTGCTGCCCGCCTACTCGCAGATCGACCCGAACGCCTCGGCGAATGGCACGACCGCGAACGCGCAGCGCCTCACGGTGAGTGACGCTTCCGCGCCGATCGACACGAGCGCTCGCGACGCGTTCCGGGCAACGACGAGCGGTGACCTTGCGCAAATGACGGCGAATGCTCTGCGCGCGCAGGCGAACGCGGCCTACCTCGCTTCGGGAGCGCGCGCGATGGGCGACGACTATCCCTGGTTCGCTGAGCCGATGGACTACCAGGGCGGTGGTCTCTCGCCGGTCGGCTACTACTACCGCGAGTGCGTCGACTTCGTGGCCTGGCGGATGAACCGGGATGCCGGCTCCTACACCGCCCCGTTCAAGTGGACCTGGTCAACCCTCACCCCCTACGGCGGCAACGGCAGCCAGTGGAAGTACAACTGGCAGAAACACGGTTGGCCGGTGAAGCAGACCCCAGTGGTCGGTGCGGTCGCTTATGTCGGCGGTAACCACGTCGCTTACGTCAAGCGAATCAACGGCGACGGCACCGTGCTCATCGAGGAGTACAACTACATCCCCGGTGCCTACGGTCAGCGCACCCTCAAGATCACCGACATCGACTCCTTCCTCTACCCACCCCCCTAAGGTTCCCTCGCGCAGCGCCAGCTGCCGCGAGTTCTCCGTGGTCGCCAGCTAAACTGACCCCGCCAGCCTCTGTAGCTCAACGGAAGAGCAGTTCCGTCCTAAGGAAACGGTTGGGGGTTCGAGTCCCTCCAGGGGCACGAAATCGCAAGAGGCGTCGCCGAACGGTGGCGCCTCTTGCGATTTCATTCGCTTGGATGCCGCGAGAACCCTTCGTGGGCCCCCGCTGAGCAGTCCGCCGCGTCGCGGATTGCGTGGTGCTTGATGGCTCTCGGATGACCGCGACGTGGAGGCGGCTCAGTAGGGGAGTCGAGTCCCTCCATGACAATTCTCGATGGGTTGCCACGATTCCCCATTTGAACTCCCTAGCTTTGCTCAACTGGTGCTCCGCCCAAGCTTCTAGTGCCACCCGCGCATCTGCAGCAGGAGGCCCGAGTAGCCAGCAGGGAAGAGTCTTGTTGACATTGTCGCGACTCACGCGAACTATGTCCTGAACTCATACATGAAGCGTCGTTCCACATATTTGTGATTTCCGCTGGTTCGCAGATGGCGTTTACCTGCGCTAGTGGAGTCGTCGCCGACGCATCAGGAATACCTGTGCCTGCAACCACGAGTGAACTGTCACAATGGCTGCAGACACGAGGAGATGATAGTGAAGCTTTCGAGCGTTCGAATTCAGAACTTCAAAGGACTCAGGGACGTCACTGTCCCGCTTTCCCAGTTCGGCTGCCTGATCGGGGAGAACAACTCGGGGAAGTCGTCAGTACTTCAAGCACTCCTCCTCTTGCTCGGTGCCAACAACAAGAGGCCGACCGAGACGGACTTCTTTGACAAGGCAACGTCGATCCGGATCGAGCTTCAGATCGATGAGATCGATGAGACGGATCTGGCGCGCATCGCAAACGACGCCCATCGGGCGAGCTTCGCCGCAGACGTCGTTGATCGCAGCATTCGGCTCATTCGAATACTGGAGCCCGGACCGGGGAGCAAGTTGCAGCTTCTCGTCTCGCGCCGCGGACCCGCGAATGACAACTGGACGAACGCGATCATGGACCCGGCCATGAAGGGCCATTCTGGCGAAGAATTGAGATCAATCGCTGTCGCGCTTATTCCCGAGCTTGATGCGAAGCTCACCTCGAAACCAACTCAAGCCGCCATTCGTGTTGCTCGCGATGAACTCACAGAAGCACTGGACGATGATCAGATGATCGATCGCGACGAGCCCCTAGCAACAGGCTTAGACGCTGGAATCAAGAACTTCTTGCCTGAGCCGATCTACATCGAGGCCGTGAAAGATGTGGCTGATGAGGTCAAGACCACAGACACCGCAACGTTCGGGAAGCTGCTTGGTCTGCTTTTGGAAGAAGTCCAAGACCAGTTTGCAGATGTTGAGAAGCAATTTCGGGTAATCCAACGGCAGCTGAGTCGAGTGCTTGATGACGACGGAGTCCTGGTTGACGACCGCATTGGGCAGGTTCAGGCGATCGAGTCCATGATAAATAGGTTTGTTCGTGAGAGCTTCCCCGATGTTGATCTCACGATTTCTGTCCCTGTGCCCAAGATGAAGACAATTCTGTCGTCGGCGGAGATTTCCGCTAACGATGGCCATGACGGTCCAATCGTGTCTAAGGGCGATGGTTTGAAGCGGGCGGTCGCCTTTGCTATTTTGCGCGCCTACACCAGCCTCCGCAGCACTGGGATCACCGACGCCAACACGAACCCGGCGAAGAATCACTACTGGTTGCTATTTGAAGAGCCGGAACTCTATCTGTACCCCCGTGCGCAGAAGCAACTGTTCTCGGCTCTCGAGGTCTTCGCGAAGGACCACCCTGTCATGGTCACTACGCACTCACCGCTCTTCTTCGACGCAGATGCAACGCAATCGTTCATCAAGTTCCGGAAGGTGCGCCCAACCCCGGGCGAGACGCCATTCACTGAAGTTCATCCGATCGTCATCGATGATGTCTCGACGAAAGCTGCATTCCAGATCATTTGCCACGAGAACAACAGCATTGGGTTCTTTGCGAAAGAAGTTGTCCTCGTCGAGGGCGATAGCGATGTTCTCTTGTTTCAACACATCGCGAAATTACTAAATCCCGCCTGGGATGCGGTCGAGCGGAATATTGCAATCGCGAGAACCAACGGGAAGGGAAACATTGCGAACTACCGGACCTTTTTCGAGAAGTTCGACATTCCAGTTCACGTCATATGTGACCTCGACGCCCTTGTTAGTGGGTTCGACAAGCTCCATCCAACTGACGAACTGAAGTCGAAGCGGAGCGAACTACTTCAGTTTGTAGATACGACAATCGCAAGCGATTCCTCAGAGGGGATCACTCAAGGAGAAGCGGCGACGCTTGCAGCGAGTGCGGACGCACGAGCACTCTGGAATGAAGTTGAAAAGGCGCGCGCCGGGATGGACGACACTGAGGCAGCGCGCGCCGCTCTGGCCCTCGCAGTTGAGTCCTTCTTCGACGTGCGAAAGAAACCCGACCGCGTGCTGGCCCTACGAGAAGCAACTGGCGAGATCGACACGAAGAAGCGCGAAATTATCGAAATGTTGCGCTCGACACGAACTTATGTCCTAGCGCTAGGGGCTGTCGAGAACTACTACGCGAGCTCGTCCGAGAGTCGAGACAAGGTGAAACAGGCGATTGACTATTGCGCCGCCTGTTCGACTCTCGACGTGTACCGAAACGATCTCGGCGAGCGGGCATCCTCAGTCGAGGTGGAACTTCGAACAATCATGACGGCAATCTTTGAAGGACACCGGGCTGCGGAGGAAGTCCATGCTTTGGCCGGAATTTGACGAGCCACAGGAGTACATCCAAGATTTGTTCTTCATGGCTTGACTATCGTCGGCCCCGGGCCTCATGCAATCTTGGGTTACCGAGTATGTGTCAGTGGACGCCGATACCATGAACTCATGTTGAGCGATGTCCTTGCGGCGACGGCAATCCTCGAAGAGATTGGCGCGGTCGTCTCAGAAGACATCGCGCTGGGTGGGCCCAGAGTGCTCCGGCCCGATAGAGGTCGACTATTGCGCGCTGGCTCTTCTTCAAGTTTCGAATTCGACAAGATCGCGGCGTTGTAGTGGAACTCGTCCCAGGTCTGCATCGGTAGGGGCGGTAACGCATGCGCATTCTCCACACTTCCGACTGGCACATCGGTCGGAATTTCCACGGGTACGCGACGCTGGATGCAGTGCGTGCCGTGCTCGGCGGGATCCCCCAAATCGTCCGGGAGAAGAATGTCGACGTCGTTATCGTTGCCGGCGATGTCTACGATCAATCGAATCCGGGCGCCGATGCCGTGTCCGTTCTGCAGGACGTACTCGTCGCGATCCTCGACGCAGGTGCGAAACTCTTCCTCACGAGCGGCAATCATGACTCAGCGATGCGACTCGGATTCGCAGGCCCGTTTACTCGAGCAATTGGCCTTCACCTAGTCACGGATTCGGCCGATGTCGGGTCGCCGATTGAGATCGCCGATGAGCATGGGCCAGTTGACTTCTACGGCATCCCCTATCTTCAGCCCGAACTCGTCCGACATCTTCCGTGGGTACCTAGCGCCGTGCGCTCGCAGCGCGAGGTGATCGACGCGGCGATGGACCTAGTTCGGGATTCCGTCATCTCGCGGAAATCAGACCGACGGCGCTCGATCGTCGTCGCACACACATTCGTCGCCGGAGCGGAGAGCGAATCGTCAGATTCAGAACGGGCAATAACCAAGAATCCTCTTTCCGCTGGCGGCATTGACGCGGTGCCGGTGAATATTTTCGATGGAGTCGATTACGTGGCTCTCGGGCATATCCACGGTCGAGCGAAACTCGCAGAGCACATCCGATACTCCGGCGCAGCGCTGCACTACTCGTTCAAGGAAGCGAACAAGCCACGTGGTGGCTGGCTCATCGACCTCGGCGCTGCGGGAGTCGATCAGACCGAATGGGTCGACTTCCTAGTGCCGCGGCAGCTCAAGGAGATTCGAGGTGCCCTCGGCGATCTGCTC
>SCSV01000347.1 GCA_004297555.1 Salinibacterium sp. | reverse complement strand
TTTCGTCGGGCTGTCACGAGCATTGCTTCGAGCGCGAGGGCAGCAGTCACGTTGCTCTCGATGCGTTCGCGCGCCGTGGCGATGGCATCCATTGTGGCAAGTGTCTCACTCGCCGAACACGCACGGCTCGCCGCCACGAGGTGGTCGTTCAACACAAGGTTGATCGGCTCCTCTGCAACTCCGAGCTGGATGAGTAGCACATCGCGGTAGTACGAGAGCAGATCCACAAGAATGCGGTCTATCCCGTCGCGCACACTGCGGGTCTCGCGCCGCTTCTGGTCATCGTCGAGTGCTCGCAATTGACCGCGGAGGCCAGCCGGAATCGCGCCGCCGGGTTCGATGCCGAGGGAGTGCATCGCGTTCTCGCGTTCCGCCGCATCGCGCTCGGTCGTGATCGCCTGGGCATCTTCCTTCGCCAGATCCAGCAGGGCAGCCGCGGCGACAACGGCATCGGAAACGGAACGGATGCCCATGGCGATCTGCAGAGTGCGCTCGCGGCGTGCACGGGCATCCGCATTCGTGGCAAGCCGGTGGGCCATGCCGATGTGGCTCTGCGCCTCACGGGCGGCGCGCGCGGCAATCGCCGGATCGACCCCGTCGCGGGTGACCAGCAGTTGCGCGACTTCATCAACATCCGGTACCCGCAACCGCACCGTGCGTACCCGAGAGCGAATCGTCGGGATGAGATCGGCCTCGCTCGGGGCGCACAGAATCCACACCGTGCGAGGCGGCGGTTCTTCGAGCGTCTTGAGCAACACATTGGAGGCGTTCTCCCGCATTCGATCTGCGTCTTCGATCACCATTACGCGGTAGCTGCTGAGCGAGGGCGAGAAATACGAGGTCGCCACCAGGTCGCGCACCTCCCCGATTGTGATGATGACCTTCTCGGTGCTGAGCACTCCGAGATCAGGGTGGGAGCGGGCATCCACCAATCGCTTGGTCTTCTCGTCGCCGTCGGCAGTGCCGTCGCTCAACAACGCGGTCGCGAATGCGAAAGCGAGGTTCGAACGACCCGAGCCGGGTGGGCCTGTGATGAGCCAGGAATGGGTCATGGCCGAGTCGTCGCCGTCGGCGAGACGCGCTGCAGAAACAGCCGCGTCGACAATCGAGATCGCCTCGGACTGCCCGATCAACTCGTCCCACACAGCCATGGCGACAGCATAGGTCAGGCCGGCCCTGCTGTGCCGCGAATGTGAGGCTAGGGCAGGAGCTGCCCGACACGCGCGCGGATGGCCGCGGCGATCGCCTCGACCGAGTCGCTCGCGTCGATAACAAGAAACCTGGATGGCTCGGCCGCGGCGAGTTCGAGATAGGCCTCGCGCACTTTCGCATGAAACTCTGCCGCTTCGGCCTCGAGCCGGTCGTACAGCGGTCGGGATTCGGCGAGCCGGTCTTTAGCGAGACCCTCGTGCAGGTCGAGCAGGATCGTCAGATCGGGCAGCAGGCCCTCGGTAGCCCAGAGCGAGAGCTCACGCACCTCATCCCGGCCCAACACCCGGCCGGCACCCTGGTACGCGACCGAGGAATCGAGGTAGCGGTCTTGCACCACGACCTCCCCGCGCTCGAGCGCGGGCCGCACCTTCGTTGCGATGTTCTGGGCGCGGTCAGCCGCGTAGAGCAGGGCCTCGGTGCGGGGCGCCATTTCCCCGCGGCGGTGCAACACGAGTTCGCGCAGCTCGTGCCCGAGTTCGGTTCCTCCGGGTTCGCGCGACACCAACACTGTCTTACCTTGAGCCTCGAGCCACTCGACGAGCATCCGCAATTGGGTGGACTTGCCGGAGCCGTCGCCGCCCTCGAACGTGATGAACAGCCCGGCCATTACTTCTTCTTTGCGGTGGTCCGCTTTGCGGGCGTCTTTGTCGCGGTCTTCTTGGCCGCCGTCTTCGCCTTGGGTTTCGCGGGCCCCTTGGCCCGCTTATCGGCGAGCAGCTGCACGGCCCGATCGAAATCGATGTCCTCGACGTCCTCGCCGCGCGGGATCGTCGCGTTCGTGATGCCGTCCGTGACGTACACGCCGAAACGACCGTCCTTAATACGGATGGGCTTGCCGCTCTCCGGGTCGGCCTCGAATTCTTTGAGCGCGCTTGAAGCGGAGCGACCGCCGTACTTGGGCTGCGCGAACAGCTCGAGCGCACCGGCGAGGTCGACGTCAAAGATCAACTCTTCACTGGGCAGCGAGCGCGAGTCGGTGCCGCGTTTGAGGTACGGGCCGAACTTGCCGTTCTGAGCAGTGATCTCGAGGTTCAGGTCAGGATCCACCCCGACCACGCGCGGCAGGTCGAGCAAGCGAACGGCGGTGTCGAGATCGATCGTGGCAATGTCCATGGACTTGAAGACGGATGCGGTGCGCGGCTTGACCACGGCCACTTTCTTCGGCTTCTTGGCCTTCTTGATCTCACCGGTCTTCGGGTCGATCGTCTCCTCGGGCTCTGGCACGGCCTCGGGTTCAGGCTCTAGTTCCGTCACGTAGGGACCGAACCGGCCATCCTTCGCGACAACTTCTTTCCCGTTGGCCGGATTGACTCCGATCACTCGGTCGCCCACCACGGGAGCGTCGATCAGCTCGCGCGCCTTCTCGGGCGTGAGTTCGTCGGGGGCGAGGTCTTGCGGAATGTTCACGCGGCGCGGAGTCTCGGGAGTCTCCCCCGGCGCTTCGAGATAGGGGCCGTACTTGCCGATGCGAAGGACGGCGTCATCCGAAATGCGGATCGAGTTGATCTCGCGCGCATCGATCTCGCCGAGGTTGTCGATCACGGTGCGAAGTCCGCGATGGCGGGGGCTGCCGAAGTAGAAGCCGGTGAGCCACTCGACGCGGTTCTCCTCGCCCCCGGCGATGCGGTCGAGGTCGTTCTCCATCTCGGCGGTGAAGGTGTACTCCACGAGGTCGGCGAAGAACTGCTCGAGCAGGCGCACGACCGAGAAGGCGATCCAGTTGGGCACGAGTGCCTGGCCGCGCGGGTTCACGTAACCCCGGTCGATGATCGTGGAGATGATCGAGGCGTATGTCGAGGGCCGCCCAATTCCGAGCTCTTCGAGCGTCTTCACGAGGCTTGCCTCGGTGTAGCGCGGTGGCGGGCTCGTCTCGTGGCCCTTGGCCTCGACGTCGACGAGTGTCAGCGATTCGCCCTCGGTGAGCGCGGGGAGCTTGGCCTCGGCGGGTTCGGCGCTCTCCTCGCGCTCCTCGTCTTGGCTTTCCTCGTAGGCCTGCATGAACCCGCGGAAGGTGATGACCGTGCCGGTGGCGACGAACTCGGCGGTTCGGCCGGTCGCGGCGGCCGCGATGGTGACGGATGCCGTCGAACCTTTCGCATCAGCCATCTGGGATGCGACGGTGCGCTTCCAGATCAGGTCGTAGAGCTTCCAGTCATTCCCGCGCAGCGTTGCCTGCAGTTCGCTCGGGGTGCGGAAGGTGTCGCCGGAAGGGCGGATGGCCTCGTGTGCTTCTTGCGCGTTCTTGCTCTTGCCGCTGTACACGCGGGGCGCATCCGGAACCGTCTCGGGCCCGTAAAGCGCGCTCGCCTGCTTGCGCGCCGCCTCGATCGCCTGCTGCGAGAGCGTCGGCGAATCGGTGCGCATATACGTGATGTAACCGTTCTCGTAGAGCGACTGCGCGACGCTCATCGTCTGTCGGGCCGAGAAGCGCAGCTTGCGGCCGGCCTCCTGCTGC
>SCSV01000346.1 GCA_004297555.1 Salinibacterium sp. | reverse complement strand
TCTCGCTGATCCGTGGGGCCTAAGCAACGGCAGGCTCGACACGTTCGACCTCGAACAGCCAGCCGTTCACGACCAGGGTCTCGCCGGTGTCAGCGCAAACTAGATCGAAACGCCCGTCCAGATCGGCGTCGTCAGCCACTTCACCCTCGAGGTCATGCATCTGGGACGTGCAAAACACCCTCATGCGAATGCCGCTGTGCGCTGCTCATAGGCCTCCTCGGCGGCAGCTTCGTCACGAACCTCTGCCTCGGCCTTAACCAACAACGCCAGCGCGCTGTGCTTGTTGAGACCCGACACGTCGGCGTCAATCGTACCGATCCCCACCGCAGAGAACTTCGTTATGCAGGTCTGGCCACCCGCAACACGGTCTTCAAGGAAGGCGATGTAGTCCTGTTGATCAAGGAAATAGGCTTCGCCGTCCTCAATGACCATTTTAGTCATGCTAATGCACCCTTACGCTTGTGCGTTAATTTGCGCAGGGCAGGGTTGATTCTCAGTTCACATGTCCGCCCCGGATGCAAAAAAAGTGGCGGAAACAGGTCGGGCGGAATGTCGCACCTCAACCCTAGAGGTAGCGGCGGAGGCTCCTGGCGAGGTTCGCCGCGCTGGTTTTCTGGGTCCGCGGTTGGTAGGCCACGCCGGCATGCTCGACGCAGTACGGCCCCACGTCGCTGCCTCTTCCGCAGAAGGTGAAGTGGTCGTGTGTCGGATCGCCGATGGGCCAGCGGCACATGTGTGCGCCGATCGTGCTCGGCGTGGCGATGCCAGGGGTCTCGTCGACGTAACGAGCGACCATGGGCGGGCTGACGCGCGGCGGCCGGGGCTGCGGATTGCGCAAGGGCCGGGCAGGGCGCTCGGGACGGACTTTCACGGCGCGAGTCGGGCGCGAGGGCGCTCCGCGTTGCAGCCCCATGCGGAAGACCTTCCCGATCACGGCATTGCGGCTCACGCCTCCGAGCTGGCGGGCCACCTGCGACGCCGAGAGGCCATCTTGCCAGAGCTTCTGCATCAGCTCGGTGCGTTCATCAGTCCAGCCCACGGGGAGCCTCCTTCTTTCGTGACGTCACGTAATTGATTGCGGTGTCGAGGGATGCTTGACCGCCGGCTGCGGCGATGCCGTCCAAAGTCTTGGCCAGGACGGCGATCGCCATGGCCACCTGGTCGTCCGCCTGACCGACGCAGCGCTTCGCGATGAAGCCCACGAAACCTGGCGTCGGGGCTTCCCAACGCTCGCGGGCGATCTCCCCATCTTCGAATTGCGCCTGCCTGCGCTCGCGGTAGGCGCGGGCTCGCTCGGCGTCATCGAAGTGGATCCGGGGTCGGCCGACTGCGGTCCTGTTCTTCGTTGCGCCGCTCATCGCTCGTTCACCGCGCCCTCGAAGGGCGGGAGGTGGAGCATCAGGGCCTCGGCCAGGTTCTCGGCGCTTCGGAAGCGGCTGCAGCGGGCGAGGTCCTGAACGTAATCGCTGAGGACGTGGTGCTGGCGGGTCAGGTCCCGCACGTCGTCACGACGGGTCACCATCAGACGTTCGATCCAGCGGTTGAAGCTGGCGAGCTGCGCGGCGGACCAAGGGCGGCCAGTAAGATCCGGGTGGTCTTGGAGGGTCAGCAACTCGGCCCGGTTCACGATCTCGTCGGCGAGGTCGCGCATCCGTCGGGAGAGGGCGTCGCGGTCGCGATAGGCTTGAGCGAACCGGCGGCGCTCAGTTCGGGTGAGCGCCCAAGAGGCAAGCCGCGCGAGATGGGGCTTGCCGGCGGGGGAGGGGAGGTTGTCGCCCATTTTCCGTCACGGAGCGCTGTGGGCGCGCGAACGCATCTTCGCGCGCAGTTCGCCGATGGCAGATCGCACATGGGACTGGAGGCGGCCCTCGTCGGCGATCGAGAGGAGTTCCGCGGCGGCTCGAAGGTGGCTGTCGGCTTTCCGCATCGCCACGAGAGGTGGGGGAGGGGCCTGGTGCATCACATCGCCCCTGTGTTTTCGCGCAGGAGACGCAGCACGTAGCCGAGCCATTGGGCCGCTCCGAGCCAAGCGAGCGCCACGATCAGCGCTGCGCGAGTGGCCTCCGGGATGTTGAACCGGAGCCGGAGCACGCGAGGAGCGCGACGGAAGCCCATGCTTGAACGTGTGGCGTCGCTGAAGCTGTCAGCTTCACCATCGACGCGGAAGAGTGTGAC
>SCSV01000345.1 GCA_004297555.1 Salinibacterium sp. | reverse complement strand
CCGCAAGCTCGCGAGCCGGCGCCGCAACGTCGTCGACCCGCTTCAACTCAAGGCCGGGGACTTCGTCGTGCATCAGACGCACGGCATCGGCAAGTTCCTCGAACTTGTGCAGCGCGAGGTCAGCACGGGTGGTCGCAATGCGATCAAGACGCAACGCGAATTCCTGGTGATCGAGTACGCGCCGAGCAAGCGCAACTTCCCCGCCGACAAGCTCTTCGTGCCCACCGACCAGCTCGACCTGCTCAGCCGCTACGTCGGCGGCGAGACGCCCGCGCTCAGCAAGATGGGCGGCAGCGATTGGGCCGCGGCGAAGGGCAAGGCGCGCAAGGCCGTGCGCGACATCGCGGTCGAACTGGTCAAGCTCTACAGCGCGCGCATGGCGAGCAAGGGCCACGCCTTCGGGCCCGACACGCCCTGGCAGCGCGAGCTCGAGGAGGCGTTTGCGTTCGCCGAGACGCCCGACCAGCTCACGACCATCGACGAGGTCAAGGCCGACATGGAGAGTCCGATCCCGATGGACCGGTTGCTCAGCGGCGACGTCGGCTACGGCAAGACCGAGGTCGCGGTGCGCGCGGCGTTCAAGGCAATCCAGGATGGCAAGCAGGTCGCGATGATCGTGCCGACGACGCTCCTCGTCAAACAGCACACCGAGACCTTCGCCGATCGCTTCGCGGGCTTCCCCGTGCACCTGCGCGCCCTGAGCCGATTCCAGAGCGACAAAGAAGCGAAGGCCACAATCGCCGGGCTCGCGGATGGCACTGTCGACATCGTCATCGGAACGCATCGCTTGCTCGGCTCCGGCATCGCCTTCAAAAATCTCGGCCTCGTGATCATTGACGAGGAGCAGCGCTTCGGAGTCGAGCACAAGGATGCCCTCAAGAAGCTCAAGACGAATGTCGACATCCTGGCGATGACGGCGACCCCGATTCCGCGCACGCTCGAGATGGCGGTGACGGGCATCCGGGAGATGTCGACGCTCGCGACGCCGCCCGAGGACCGGCACCCGATTCTCACCTTCGTCGGGCCATACTCCGACAAGCAGGTCGCTGCCGCGGTGCGCCGCGAACTGCTGCGCGAGGGCCAGGTGTTTTACGTGCATAACCGCGTGGCGAGCATCAACCGCGTCGCCGCCCAACTCGCCGAGCTCGTGCCCGAGGCGCGCATCGCGGTCGCCCACGGCCAACTCTCCGAGGACGTGCTCGAACAGGTGATGGTCGATTTCTGGGAGCGCAAGTTCGACGTGCTCGTCTCAACAACCATCATCGAGACCGGCCTTGACATCCCGAACGCGAACACACTCATCATCGACCGGGCCGACAAGTACGGGCTCAGCCAGTTGCACCAATTGCGCGGCCGGGTCGGTCGCGGGCGGGAGCGCGCCTACGCCTACTTCCTCTACGACGAGTTTGCGCCGCTCAGCGAGACGGCCCACGACCGGCTCGCGACGATCGCGGCGAACAACGAACTTGGCGCGGGTATGCAGATCGCGCTCAAGGACCTCGAGATCCGCGGTGCCGGCAATCTGCTCGGCGGCGAGCAGTCGGGCCACATCGCAGGCGTTGGCTTCGACCTCTACCTGCGCATGATCGGCGAGGCGGTGAGCACCTTCCGCGGCGACGTTGCCGAGGGTCAGACCGAGCTCCGTCTCGAATTGCCGGTGGATGCCCATATCCCCGAGCACTACATCGAGAGCGAGCGACTACGCCTCGAGGCCTACCAGAAGCTCTCGACCGCATCCGCCCCAGCGGCCACCCCGACCGCGGTCGACGAAGTGCTCGAGGAGTTGGCGGATCGCTACGGTGACCCGCCCGAGCAAGTGCAAAACCTGATCGCGGTTTCCCGTCTCCGCTGCCGCGCCCAGAAGGCTGGACTAAGCGAGGTCGTGGTGATGGGCGAGAAGCTGCGCATCGCGCCCGCGCAATTGGCCGACTCGATTCAAGTGCGGCTGCAGCGCATGTATCCCGGCTCGCGCTACCTCGCCCAGCCCGGCGCGGTGACGGTGCCGCTGCCATCCGACCAGGGCGACGCTGAGCTCATCGAGTGGACAAGCAACCTGCTGGCCACGATCTTCGCCGCGGGTGAGGCTGAGGCTGCCAACGGTTAGACCGCAATAACCTCCGGGCCACCGAGACCGCCGAGCACATCGAAATCGCTGTCTTGAGTCAGCACGGGTAGTCCATGGGCGAGTGCGATGGATGCGATCCATAGGTCATTCACGTTGAGGCGACGACCCGCTTCCGCGAGACGATAACGAAGCCTGGCCCATTCACGCGCTGCGACGGCATCCACCGGCAGAGGTTCGAGCGACGAAATGGAGTCGAGGGTCGCGAGGCGTCGGGCCCGGATGTCAGTCGTCGCAGCCGCATGCACGCTCGCGGTCAGTTCGGCGATGGTGATGACACTCACCGTCAGTTCCTCAGGAAACAGTGCGGCGTTCAAAGGGCGACCCGACTCCCGAGCGATCAACACACTCGTGTCGATCAGCGCCGAGGCCGTCACTGGATGGAGCCTAAGTCGTCGGTGGTATCGCCAGCGAGTCTTGCCAGATCATCGGTTAGGCCCGGGTCGGCCTGGTGCCGTGCGATGAGTTGGAGGAACTCGGCCTTCGGCATCGAGGCACGCTTTCCGGCGCGGATAGGCACAAGTGTCGCGACTGGGACGCCGTTGGACGTGATCGTCACATCGTCTCCGTCGCGAACTAGGCGAATCACATCGTTGGTGTGATTGCGCAGTTCTCGAACCGGGATCATGGCCATGAGGCTAAGTGTAGCCGCGTGTAGCGCACCGTAGCACAACGACTTTGTGGGGACATCCAGCGGTATTCGAGCTGTGGGGGAGAAGACCCAGGGCAGGATGGACGCATGGCCGCAGCATCCCACCCCAAGCTCGAAGAGCTCATCGCGGTACTTGAGCAATTGCGCGCTCCGGGCGGCTGCGCCTGGGATCGCGAGCAGACTCACGCCTCCCTCGTGCAGTACCTGGTCGAGGAGAGTTACGAACTCATCGACGCGATCGAGACTGGCGACCGCGAGGAGCTGATCGAGGAGCTCGGCGACGTGCTCTACCAAGTGATTTTTCACGCAGACATCGCGGCCGAGGCCGGCGAGTTCACTTTGGAGGATGTCGCGGCCGCGATGACCGCGAAGATGATCGGCCGGCATCCCCATGTCTTCGGTGACGAGGCCGCGCAGAGAGCGCTGAACGTGCAGACGGCCGAAGATGTCGTCGCCCGCTGGGACGAGTACAAGCGCGACGAGAAACCGGGCCGCACGAGTGTGCTCGACGGAATACCCCAGGGGATGCCCGCGCTCGCGCTCGCCGACAAGCTGCTCGGTCGCGCGCACAAGGTCGGACTGTTCGACGCCACCCAGCCGGGCGCGATCAACGTGCAGAACGAAGACGAACTGGGGGCGCTGCTGGTCGCGATCGTCGCATCCGCCAAGGCGAACGGCCTGGACTCGGAGCGCGCGCTGCGGCACTCCCTGCGGGCGCTGCAAGCAGACATCCGCGACCATGAGGCGAGCGAGAAGAGCGAGTCAGAAGGGGGCGAGAACACCGCCGAATAAACGGGCGGTGCCCTCCCCAACCCGAATGGAGAGGGCACCTATTGGACGCGACGCAGCACCAGTGCAATTGCTCATGGTTCGTCGCGCCCGCAGAGACCGGCGGGATTACCCGATCCGTCGGTCTCGTCTGTAGAAGGCCTGTTCGTAGGCCTAAGTTATCGCTGCCGCGGACATCGTCGGCTGTGCAGCCCGGCTAGCATACCTGGCCAAACTGTGTGCGCGAACAACTCGGCGCCGTGCCGCGTCATTCGCGCTCGCGCGACCTGCAACAATCGCTCTATGGCATCGCCCGTGAACCCCCCGCGTGGCATGCGCGACTTTCTTCCCGCCGAGAAGGCACACCGCGAGCGCGTGTTGAGCGTGATCCGGGGCAGCTTCAGCGCCCACGGTTTCGACGAGATCGAGACTCCGGTGATGGAGGACAGTTCGCGCCTGCACGCCGGGCTCGGCGGCGATAACGAGAAGCTCGCGTACGCCGTCATGAAGCGCGGTCTTACGCGCGAGGACCTTCTGACAGCGACTGATCCGCTCGAACTCGCCGACCTCGGGCTGCGCTTCGACCTGACCGTGCCGCTCGCACGGTTCTATGCGAGCCACCGTGGCGAACTGCCCACCGTTTTCCGCGCGATCCAGATCGCCCCGGTCTGGCGCGCCGAGCGCCCGCAGAAGGGTCGCTTCCGCCAGTTCGTGCAGTGCGACATCGACATTCTGGGCGAGCCCGGGATGCTCGCTGAGATCGAACTCATCACGGCGACCGCGGCCACCCTGGCGGCGCTCGGACTCGAGGGCTGCCGCATCCGCATCAATGACCGCCGCGTCCTAGCCTCGCTTCTTGCTCACTTCGGCGTGCCGGCCGAGTCGTACGAGCGCGCTCTCATCGCGATCGACAAGGAAGACAAGATTGGTGTCGACGGGGTGGTCAATGAGCTGACCGAACTCGGCCTCGGCGATGCGGCGGGCATCGGCGCTGCCCTGCGCACCGCCGCCGACCTGCCCGATGACGGCTGGTCGCTCGCCGCTTCGCCTGCCTGGCTCAATGTCGAGGCCTTCGAGCGACTGCGCGAGATCCGCGATGCGGTCGGCGACACGGCCCGTCTCATCTTCGCGCCCAACCTGGTTCGGGGAATGGGCTACTACACCGGCCCGATCTTCGAGATCGCCCATCCCTCGGCGAGCTACTCGCTCGGCGGCGGCGGTCGCTACGACGGCATGATCGGCCGCTTCCTCGGCAGCGATGTTCCGGCCGCCGGTTTCTCACTCGGCTTTGAGCGCTTTGTCGACCTGATCGACTTTCCGGCAGACGCGACAATGGATGCCGTCGCCCTCGTTCACGAACCCGGCACGCCGCCCGCCGCCCTCGTCGCGCTGCAGTCCGCTCTCGTCAGCCAGGGGAGGCGGGTTCGACTCGAACGCAAGCCGAAGAACATCGCGCCGCTGCTCGAACAGCTCGCCACCGCCGGCTTTTCGTCGTACGCGCTCGTGACCGAGAATTCGACTCTCGAAGGCCTTGAATTCCGCACTCTCAGCCGCGAGTAGGATTCCTAGCGGACATTCCACATTTTTCGTCTGACCATCCCGTTTTTCCAGCACGTAGAAGGAGACCCCGTGGCTTTGATCGAGGCCGTTAGCGCTCGCGAGATTCTTGACTCCCGGGGCAACCCGACGATTGAGGTCGAGGTTCTCCTCGACGACGGCATCGTCGCCCGCGCGGGCGTGCCATCCGGGGCATCCACCGGAGCTTTCGAAGCCTACGAACTGCGTGACGGAGACCCGAAGCGCTACCAGGGCAAGGGTGTGCTCAAGGCGGTCGACGCAGTCATCGACGTGCTCGGCCCGGCGATCGAAGGCTTCGACGCTGCCGACCAGCGCCTGATCGATGCCGAGATGATCGCCCTTGACGGCACCGACAACAAGAAGGCGCTCGGCGCCAACGCGATCCTCGGCGTTTCGCTCGCGGTCGCCCGCGCGGCGGCCGACTCCGCTGACCTCCCGCTGTTCCGCTACCTCGGTGGCCCTAACGCACACACCCTTCCGGTTCCGATGATGAACATCATCAACGGTGGCGCGCACGCCGACACCGGCCTCGACATCCAGGAGTTCATGATCCTGCCCGTCGGCGCCGAGAGCTTCAGCGAGGGTCTGCGCTGGGGCGTTGAGGTCTACCACGCGCTCAAGGGCCTGCTTAAGAAGAACGGCCTGCCCACCGGTCTCGGTGACGAGGGTGGCTTCGCGCCCGACCTCGCTGGCGCTCGCGCGGCGCTCGACTTCATCGTTGAGGCCATCGGGGTCGCTGGCTTCGCTCCTGGTAAAGAGGTCGCTCTGGCGCTCGACGTCGCGGCAAGCGAATTCTTCGCCGACGGCAAGTACGCCTTCGAGAAGAAGTCGCTCAGCGCCGAGGAACTCACCGAGACCCTCGTCTCGATCGTCAAGGACTACCCCCTCGTCTCGATCGAAGACCCGCTGGCCGAAGATGACTGGGCTGGCTACGCTCACCTCACCGCGGAGATCGGTTCGATCGTGCAGGTTGTCGGCGATGACCTCTTCGTGACCAACCCGACTCGCCTGAAGAAGGGCATCGACGAGAACGTCACCAACTCGATCCTCATCAAGGTGAACCAGATCGGCACGCTCACCGAGACGCTCGATACTGTCGCGATGGCGCAGCGCGCCGGCTACACGACCGTGATCTCGCATCGCTCGGGTGAGACCGAAGACACCACGATCGCCGACATCGCAGTTGCCGTTGACGCCGGCCAGATCAAGACCGGCGCGCCGGCGCGCTCGGAGCGCGTCGCCAAGTACAACCAGTTGCTGCGCATCGAAGAAGAACTCGGCGATGCAGCGACCTACGCCGGGCTTTCGGCGTTCCCGCGCTTCAAGGCCTAGGTCCAAGCGCGGTCGCTTAGCATCGAGGTCATGGCCAAGCGCCCGGCGTTTCAGCGTGTGCCGGTTGCGCCCCCCCGCGAGGAGGGCGCACCCGAGCACTGGCTGCGCAGCATCCGACTCTCCGGCTTCACCGTCTTGATGCTCGGGATGCTCGTGCTCGCGGTCATCGTGCTCGCACCGAACCTGCGCATCCTGATCCAGCAGCAGCAGACGATCGCCGAGTTGAACCAGCAGGTGAGCGAGACCAAGCACCGGGTGAAAGACCTTCGCGCGGGTGTCGGTCGGTGGAGCGACCCGGCCTATGTAGAATCCCAGGCGCGCGAGCGGCTGTACTTCGTCTTTCCCGGCGACGTGAGTTATCTCGTCATCGGCGATTCCTCGTCGGCCACGAGCGATGGGCTGCCGATCAGTTCCAAGATCCAGACGACGAAGGTCGATTGGCTGCACTCGCTCGTCGCCTCCATCTACACAGCAGGGCTCACGGATGCCCCGCCGATCGACCTCGTCACCACGAAGGTGGGGCAGTGAGTATCTCGCTGAGCCCCGCAACGGAAGACGATGTGCGCACGGTGTCGCTTCAGCTCGGCCGCCCCGCCAGGGATGTTGTCGGAATCGCCGCTCGTTGCGTGTGCGGCAGGCCCACGGTCGTCTCGACTCGGCCCCGGCTTGCGGACGGCACGCCGTTTCCGACGTTCTACTATCTGACGCACCCCGCTGCCACCGCAGCAGTTTCCACGCTCGAGGCCGAGGGCCAGATGCCCGAGTTCGCGGCTCTGCTAACCGGCGATGTCGCGCTCGCTTACCGGGCCGCGCATGAGAAGTACATCGCGGACCGCGAGAGCATCGAGGTTGTCGAGGAGATCGCCGGCATCTCCGCGGGTGGGATGCCCGATCGGGTCAAGTGCCTGCACGCGCTCGTCGGTCATGCGCTTGCGTCAGGCCCTGGCGTTAACCCGATCGGCGATCTCGCACTTGAGCGCGCGGCGTGGAGCCCGACGGTCTGCGAGTGTGTGGAGACACGGTAGATTGGTGGCGAACTTCCAGCAAGGAGACTCTCTCACGTGCCCAAAATCCTGATCGTCGGCGGCGGCTACGCCGGTTTCTACACTGCGCTCAAGCTCGAGAAGTGGCTGAACCGGGGTGAGGCTGAGGTCACGGTGGTCGACCCGCTGCCGTACATGACTTACCAGCCTTTCCTGCCCGAGGTTGCGGCCGGTTCCATAGAGCCGCGGCACGCGGTGGTCGCTCACCGCCGCCACCTCAAGAAGTCGCGCATGGTGAGTGGCAAGGTCACGAACATCGACCATGCGAAGAAGACGGCTACGATCACGCCGACCGAGGGCGAGCCCTGGGAGTTCGCCTACGACCACGTCGTGGTGACCGCGGGCTCGGTCTCGCGCACCTTCCCGATTCCCGGTGTCGCCGACCAGGCCATCGGCATGAAGAACATAGAGGAGGCGATCGCGGTTCGCGATCGCCTGCTGATGAACTTCGAGCGGGCATCCAATCTTCCTGCCGGCCCGGAGCGCGATCGCCTGCTGACCTTCGTGGTGGTTGGTGGCGGCTTCGCTGGCATCGAGGTCTTCGGCGAACTGCGCAGCCTCGCATCGTCGCTGCTGCCGATGTACCCGACCCTCACCTTCGACGACACGCACTTCCACCTCATCGAGGCGCTCGGTCGCATCATGCCCGAGGTGTCGCTCAAGACGAGCCTTTGGGTGATCAAGAACCTCGCCCAGCGCGGCGCCAAGGTGCACCTCGAAACCCAGCTCACTTCCGCCGTTGACGGCAAGATCGAGCTCTCGACCGGTGAGACGTTCGAGGCCGACACGATCGTGTGGACGGCTGGCGTCATGG
Source organism: Salinibacterium sp. (assembly GCA_004297555.1). GTDB lineage: Bacteria > Actinomycetota > Actinomycetes > Actinomycetales > Microbacteriaceae > Rhodoglobus. Next base: position 2,488 of record SCSV01000345.1, on the reverse strand, counting down.
CGAGCCCGATGCTGCGCAACACCGATCTGCCGGTGGATGACCGTGGCCGGCTTCGCGTCGGCGCCGACCTGCGCGTGATCGATGACAACGGCCCCATCCAGGGTGCCTGGGGTGCTGGCGACGTGAGCGCCGTTCCCGACCTGAGTGGCGGAGGTGTGGGGGGATTCTGCGTGCCGAACGCGCAGCACGCCGTGCGCCAGGGCAAGCTCATGGCGAAGAACATCGTCGCGGTGTTGCGCAACGAGAACCCGGGCGAGTACCTGCACAAGAACGCGGGTGCGGTCGCCGGTATCGGCCTGTACCACGGCGTGTTCCAGTCGGGCGGTCTCGCGATCACGGGTCTAGTTGCCTGGTTCATGCATCGCGGGTATCACGGTCTCGCAATTCCCATGTGGGAGCGCAAGATCCGCGTCTTCGCGAACTGGATCCTCAACTTCCTGCTGCGTCGTGACACCGTCTCGCTGGAGGCACGGATGTTCCCGCGTGCGGCATTCGAGGAGTTTGCGGCCCGCCCCAAGGCGTAGATTTGGCTCGTTGGCCCCGGTAGCCCAATCGGCAGAGGCAGACGACTTAAAATCGTCCCAGTCAGGGTTCGAGTCCCTGCCGGGGTACTGCGCTCGGCGTGGCCCGCTGGGCCGCGACGAGCGCAGAGCTTGGTAGGCCGCGAGGACCCGAAATGGGCCCCCGCTGAGCAGTCCGGACGATCCGTCAGGATCGGGTGGCGGCTCAGTAGGGGAGTCGAGTCCCTGCCGGGGTACTTACTACCCGATCCGCTTCGCCAGTTGCTCGAACTCTTTCGGGGCCGCAGCGATCTCTTTCCAGCCAGTGAGTGCACCGGCCCAATGCGCGCGTTTCGCGACATTCAGCAGCGTCATCGTGATCGTCGATCCGGCGTCACGCTCGGTCACCTGATACTCCGCTCGGTACCACCGGCCGCCTTGCACCACGAAGAGGCGCTTCGCGGCATCCACGGCAACATCGCCGAGCCCAGGGTCAGGTTTCAGTTCGCTGGCGAGACTGTCGAACGCGGTGTCCGGCGTGAGCGGCACGGAAACGCTGCGCTCGAGGAGCACAGTGCACTTGGCTGGGCGACTGAGCGAACACATCTCAGGCGCTCTTGCGCCGCAAGGTGATCGAGCCGAGGATGACGGCCCCGAGGGCGAACGCCCCGATGATCAGCAACTCCCCACCAACGTAGTTTGCGTCCTGGTCATTGCGAGCGACCGCGTTGAGCGCATCGATCGCATGCGAGAGCGGTAGCCAATCGGATATCGCTTTCAGCACATCCGGTAACTGGTCCCGCGGCAGGAAGATGCCGCCCAGCAGAATTTGCGGAAACACGAGCGCGGGCATGAACTGCACCACCTGAAACTCGGTGCGCGCGAACGCGCTCGCGAACACGCCGAGCGTCGTGCCGAGCACCGCATCGGCGAGCGCGACCGCCAGCAGCAGCCAGATCGAGCCGTCAATCGTCAAGCCGCACACCCACACCGCGAATCCGACGGCGATCGAGGCCTGCACGATCGCGAGGAAGCCAAACGCAAGGGTGTAGCCAAGAATGAAGTCCAGCTTGCCGATCGGCAACGAGAGCAGGCGTTCGAGCGTGCCGGACCGCCGTTCGCGAAGCGTGGTGATGCTGGTCACCAGGAACATGATGATGAACGGAAAAAGGGCAAGCATCGCCGGACCCACCTGATCGAAGACGTCAGTGTCCGAGAAGATCCACGACATCAGCCCGATCAGAAGGCTGGGCACGACCAGCATCAGCGCGATGGTGCGAGGGTCATGGCGAATCTGAGTCAGTACGCGACCGGTGGTGGCGAGGGTTCGACCGAGGTTCATGATGCCTCCCGCATGGATTGGCGCTTGATGAGCACGAGGAACGCCTCTTCGGCGTCCGTTGTGCCCGTGGAATCAAGTAACTCCTTCGGCGTGAGATCAGCTAAGAGCGATCCCTCGCGCAGAAGGAGCAAGCGGTCGCAGCGGGTCGCTTCGTCCATCACGTGGCTCGAGACGATGAGAGTCGTGCCGCCCTCGGTCAGCCGCCGGAATAGAGTCCACAACTCCACGCGCAACACCGGGTCGAGACCGACGGTCGGTTCGTCGAGCACGAGCAGGTCGGGGCTGCCGAGAAGAGCCGCAGCGAGGGATGCCCGGCCGCGCTGCCCTCCGGAGAGCGAGCTCACTAGGGCATCCGCATGAGTGCCCAGGTCGGTCTCGTCGATCACCCGATCCACATCGGCGGCCGGTGCCCCCAGGATCGACCGAAAGTACGCCAGATTCTGCCGCACTGTGAGGTCCTCGTAGACGCTCGCCTCTTGAGTGACGTACCCGACGCGGTCGCGCAGAATCGCGCTTCCGGCTGGTTGGCCCAGCACGGTGACGGAACCAGAACCGATGTGCTGCACGCCCACGATCGAGCGCATGAGGGTGGTCTTGCCAGAACCACTCGGGCCGAGCAGGCCGACGAGGCTGCCTCGGGGAACGG
>SCSV01000344.1 GCA_004297555.1 Salinibacterium sp. | reverse complement strand
GCTGCTCGGCCCCTCGGGCATGGGCGAATCGGATGGCCGCGGCGACGTCATTCCATTCGGTGTCGCCGAGCGCGTAACGGTTATCGGCGCTCTCGGGGGCATCCCCATCGTTGCGATAGGAAATGAGCAGCGAGTTGTAGCCCGCCTCGCGAAAGACGGGAACCGCGCGCAAGCCCTCTGGCCGCCGCACCGCCCGGCCGTGCACTTGGATGACCCAGCGCGTGCCCTTCTGGGCCGCTGGAATCAGCCAGGCCGGCGCGGGCCCGAGATCCGTCGCGATCTCGACGTCTTCAAACGGAAAACCGAGTTCCGCCGGGCTCAGGTAGAACCATCCACTGAATCGGCCGTGCTTCGCAGAATCGAGGTCGCCGAAATCAACCGCCAACAGTTCCCGCGTGACCGAGGTTGCGGTGTACGAGACTATTTCGCCGATGCGGGCGTGACCGTCGGTCTGGTGAAACCAGAAGCTGTATCGACCGGGCGTCATCGAGTCGAGGGTGGGCGAGAGAGTGATGGTCGACTCATCGTGCGAGAGGATGTGCACCTCCTCGGTCCGGCGACGGGGCGGAATGAGCACCGTGCGCGCGAATACCGCAGTGATGGCCCCGGCGCTGACCGCCGCGAGCGCTGCCACAGCGCCCAAGCCGATCGCGGTGCCGGTGACGATCCGACCGGCGACGGAGTCAGGATGCTGGTCCTTCGACAACGTCCGCTCCTTCTCACGCCTCAAGGCCGCGGCGTGCCTGTGGGAAGAACCTCTCACGAAAGCCTAACCTTCACTCGTGCCCGACACGCCTTTAGACAACGTGCCCGCAGCCTTCGCCGCGGCGCTCGACTCGCTGCGCCGGGCATCCCCCCGGTCCGAACTCACCGTCACTGAGATCGACCCGCCAAACACGCTCGCGCCGTGGTCCTTCGCGCTCGCCGCCGATGTTACTCCAGCCCGCCACAGCGAGGACTCTGACCTGGGCACCGGGCGATTCGTCGTGATGTACGACCCCGAAGAGCCTCCCGCGTGGGGCGGGGCATTCCGCGTGATCTGTTACGCGCAAGCTCCCCTCGAGACCGAGATCGGAGTCGACCCGTTTCTGGCGGATGTCGCCTGGTCGTGGCTCGTCGACGCCCTCGATGCACGCGACGCGGGATACATCTTCGCGTCGGGCACGGCCACGAAGATCCTCTCCACGGGGTTCGGAGAGTTGGAGTCGCAGGGCGACGGGGCGCTCATTGAACTGAGGGCATCCTGGACGCCGGTGGGCGACCTAGCCGCACATGTGGAAGGCTGGGGCGAGTTATTATGCATGCTCGCCGGTCTCCCCCCGGCGGTAGAGGGAGTAAGCCTGTTGTCAGCTCGACGAGTCGGACGTGAGTAGCGCGAACGAGAGTGCTTCGGCACCTGTGGCGCTCGCGGCTGAGCAAACAGAAGCCGAGCAAACTGCTCGACAGCAAGCCGAACACGTAATAGTGGACGTGATCGACACTCGCGAGGAGTACCTGGCTGCCGTGGCGGCGATTGCTGCCGGTACCGGGCCGATCGCCATCGATGCCGAACGGGCATCCGGCTACCGCTATTCGCAGCGGGCCTACCTGATTCAGATCTTTCGGCGGGATGCCGGTACCTTTCTTTTCGACCCGCCCGCGATCGGCGATTTCACCGAACTCAACGAGGCGATCAAAAACGAAGAGTGGATTCTGCACGCCGCCAGCCAAGACCTCACCTGCCTGCGCGAAGTCGGCCTCGACCCCACGCGCTTGTTCGACACCGAGCTCGCCGCTCGGCTTGCCGGACTCCCCCGCGTCGGCCTCGGCACGGTCGTCGAAGACTTGCTCGGCATCCACCTCGCCAAGGAGCACTCCTCCGCCGACTGGTCGACCAGGCCACTCCCCCAGGCCTGGCTCGTCTATGCCGCCCTCGATGTTGAACTGCTCGTTGATCTGCGGGATGCCCTCGCGGCGATGCTCGAGCGCGACGGCAAGACCGAGATCACCGCCCAAGAGTTCGCCTCGGTGCTTTCGCGCGACTTCGCCGTCGTGCGGCATGAGCCGTGGCGGCGACTCAGCGGAGTGCACTCGATTCGCGGCGGCCGCCACCTCGCCGTCGCCCGCCAACTGTGGGAGTCCCGGGATGCCTACGCCCGCGAAATCGACACCGCTCCCGGCCGACTGGTTCCCGACTCGGCCCTCGTGGCCGCCGCCCGGGTACTGCCGGAGACCAAGCGCGACCTGGCTGCACTGAAGGAGTTCACTGGGCGCGCGAGCCGCTCGCAGATCGACCGCTGGTGGAACGCGATTCAGGAGGGGCTGGCGCGCACTGACTACCCGGTTCTGCGGGCGGTGAGCGACAGCATCCCGGCACCTCGGGTGTGGGCAGACAAGAATCCGGAAGCCGACCTGCGCCTGAAGGCCGCTCGCGCCGCGATCACCGACGTGGCCACCGAGCTCTCACTCCCGCTCGAAAACCTGCTCACGCCCGAGTCCTTGCGCCGGGTGGCGTGGACTCCACCCGAGCCGGCGGGGCCCGAGGAGATCGCCGCGGCGCTCGCCGAGCTGGGCGCGCGTCCCTGGCAGATCGAGGCGACCGCGCAATTGATTGCCGATGCTTTTGCCGCGGCGAAGGCCGCCTCACTCGCCGCCCTCGCGGAACTCGCGGACGCCGAACCGACCTAGCGTGGCCCCCGCCGTCGAGGCCGAACCGACCTAGGATCGAAGCAGACCGTTCCAACGATGGAGGCGCTGTGGCCACGAGCAACGAGATCGTTTTCGTGGACGGCGTGCGCACCCCTTTCGGCCGTGCTGGCGAGAAGGGCATGTACTGGAACACCCGCGCTGACGACCTGATCGTCAAGGCGATGATCGGCCTGCTGGAGCGCAACCCGCGAATCCCGCTCGAGAGCTACGACGACGTGGCGATTGCGGCGGCGACCCAGCAGGGCGACCAGGGTCTCACAATCGGTCGCACGGCATCCCTGCTCGCCGGCCTGCCGAGGAGTGTGCCCGGCTATGCGATCGACCGGATGTGCGCGGGGGCGATGACCTCGGTCACGACCATCGCGGGCGCCATCGCTTTCGGCGCCTACGACCTCGGCATCGCCGGTGGCGTCGAGCACATGGGCCACCATCCGATGGGCTCGGGCGCGGACCCCAACCCGCGGTTCCTGGCCGAAAAGCTCGTGAGCACGGATGCCCTGAGCATGGGTGCGACCGCGGAGCGCATCCACGACCGCTTTCCGCACCTCACGAAGGAGCGCGCCGACGAGTACGCCTTGCGCAGCCAGCAGAAGGCCGCCGCCGCCTATGAGGCGGGCAAGATTCAGCCCGATTTGATTCCCGTGGCGATCCGCACCGACAGCGGCTGGGGGCTGGCGACTCGCGATGAAGCCCTGCGACCGGATACGACGCTCGAGGTGCTCGCCACACTCAAGACGCCGTTCCGCCCGCACGGGCGCATCACGGCCGGCAACTCCTCCGGTCTCAACGATGGGGCGACGGCGAGCATCATCGCGAGTGCGGAGGCCGCCCGGTCGTTCGGGCTCGCGCCGAAAATGCGACTCGTGAGCTTCGCCTTCGCCGGCGTCGAACCGGAGGTGATGGGTATCGGGCCGGTGCCCTCCACCGAGAAGGCCCTCCGCAAAGCGGGACTCTCGATCGACGACATCGGCCTGTTCGAACTCAATGAGGCGTTCGCAGTGCAAGTGCTCTCGCTGCTGGATCACTTCGGGATCGCCGACGATGACCCTCGGGTCAACCTCTGGGGAGGTGCGATCGCGATGGGGCATCCGCTCGCCGCTTCGGGCGTTCGGCTGATGATCCAGCTCGCTGCGCAATTCGCCGAGCACCCGGAGGTGCGCTATGGACTGACCGCGATGTGCGTAGGCCTCGGGCAGGGCGGTTCGGTGATCTGGGAGAACCCGCACTTCGACGGCAAGGCGGTGCGGGCATGAGCGATCGATTCGCGAAGCTCGCCGCGCTCGACCCCGAGGAGGTCATCACCCACTCCTTCGTGCGGGATGTGCCGATCTCGGGCGGCAAGACCCTTGCGCTCATCACGCTCGACAATGGCAAGGACCACACCCGGCCGAACACCCTCGGCCCGAAGACGATGCTCGCGCTCGGCGAGGTACTCGACGAACTCACCGCGCGCGCCGCTGCAGGCGAGATCGCCGGGGTCGCGATCACCGGCAAGCCGTTCATCTTCGCGGCCGGCGCCGACCTGTCGCGCGTCAACGACATCCCGGATCGCGAAACCGGGCTGCTCATGGGCCAGCTCGGCCACCTCGTGCTCGGCAAGCTCAGCGAATTGGGCGTGCCGTCTTTCGTTTTCGTCAACGGGCTCGCGCTCGGCGGCGGCGTGGAGATCGCCCTCAACGCGGACTACCGCACGATCGACAGCTCCGTCTCGGCCTTCGCGCTGCCCGAGGTCTTTCTCGGGCTGATCCCGGGCTGGGGTGGCTCGTGGCTGCTGCCCAATCTCATCGGTATTGAGAACGCACTCAAGGTCATCATCGAGAACCCGCTGAAGAATAACCGGATGCTCGCCGCCCCTGCCGTACTCGAACTCGGCATTGTCGATGCCATGTTCGGCCCGGCGACGTTTCTCGAGGACTCGATCGCCTGGGCCGATCGGGTTACTCACGGCGCGAAGGTCAAACGGCCGCGCGAGCCGGGCAAACTCGAGCGGGCGGTCAAGTGGGACATCGCGATCGGCATCGCCGAGAAGACGCTCGAGGAGCGCATCGGCCGCGTCGCCCACGCCCCCTACCGCGCGCTCGAGTTGCTCAGGGCGGCGAAGAACACCACGAAGAAGGTCGGCTTCGAGGCCGAGGATGGTGCGCTTGCCGACCTGATCGCGGGCGACCAGTTCCGCGCGAGCATGTACGCCTTCAACCTCGTGCAGAAGCGCGCGAAGCGGCCAGCCGGCGCCCCGGATGCTTCCCTCGCGCGCCCGGTGACGAAGGTCGGCATTGTCGGCGCGGGGCTCATGGCTCGGCAGCTCGCCGTGCTCTTCGCGCGGCGCCTCCAGGTGCCCGTTGTCATCACCGATCTCGACCAGGCGCACGTCGACAGCGGAGTCGAGGCAATCCGTGCGGACATCCACAAGCTGCTCGATGACGGCCGCATCTCCCCCGACGAGTCGAACCGGCTCAAAGCGCTCGTGACTGGAACGACCAACAAGGGCGATTTCGCGGACTGCGATTGGGTGATCGAGGCGATCTTCGAGGAGCTTGAGGCGAAGCAGAACGTTTTCGCCGAGGTCGAGACGCATGTGAGCGCCGAGACAATCCTCGCGACCAACACCTCCTCGCTCTCGGTTGAGCAAATCGGCGCGAAGCTCGCGCATCCCGATCGCGTCGTCGGTTTCCATTTCTTCAACCCGGTCGCGGTAATGCCGCTGGTCGAGGTGGTGCGCACTCCGAGCACCTCTGAGGAGTCGCTCTCGACCGCCATGGTCACGGCGGCAGCACTGCGCAAGAACGCCGTGATCGCGAAGGATGCCCCCGGCTTCGTCGTCAATCGCGTGCTCGCCAAGATTCTCAGCGAGGCCATGCACGCGGTCGACACGGGCACGCCGTTCGAGGTCGTGGAGGAGTCCACGCGCGAGTTCGGTCTGCCGATGACACCCTTCGAGCTGCTCGAACTCGTCGGCATCACGGTCGCCGCGCATGTGCTCGACGTGCACCACGAGGCCTTTCCCGACCGCTACTTCGCGAGCGAGAACCTGCACAAGCTGGCCGAGGTCGGGCACGTCTTCGAACGCGGTTCGAAGGGCAGAATCAAGGGCATCGACCCGAAAGTCACGGCAATCGTCGCGGGCGGCAAGACTCCCCTAACCGCCCCCGAACTGCGCCAGCGAATCGAAGACGGCCTCGCCGATGAGATCCACCGGATGCTCGAAGCCGAGGTCGTGGCCGCCGCCGAGGACATTGACCTCTGCCTGATTCTCGGCGCGGGCTATCCGTTCCAGATGGGCGGCGTGACCCCCTACCTCGACCGGGTCGACGCCTCCGAGCGCGCCTTCGGCGACACGTTCCACCACCCGGTCATCCGTGGGGTGCGCTAGAGCACGATCGATGCGGGTGGTTCGGGTGACTGAGTTGGGCCGTCGGCGAGGATCGCGTTGACGATGCTGATGGCACGGGCGGTGAGGCCATCGCCGGGATAGAACTCTTCGTAGAAGTCTTCGGCCGCGTCCAACGTGGTGATCTCACACAGGATGAGTAGGAGCCGGATGTCCCGGGTGTCGCGGCCAGGGCGGTTGGCGCGCAGCTTCATGGCGAGCAACGCTTCCTTTGACGCAACTTGAATGGCAATGCCGTCGCGGTCGTAGATTGTCTCCCATTCGACGGCACGTCCGAGCGTCGGGACCGCGTCGGCCTTGGTTACTTCAAAGTTCAGCCACGTCGGACTCCAGTCATGCCGCTGGGCGACTCGTGCGGCCGCAGCCGCCACTGCGTCGTCGTTTCCAGGTCGAACGTGAAGAGCGTCGAGGTCTTGAGTGGTCCCACGGTCGAAATACCGCAGAGCGAGAGCTGCGCCGCCGACGAGTCGGATGCCAGCGACGTCGCCCGCAGCGCGAAGCTCGGCGATGAGCTCGCGAAGTCCAGTGATGATGTCATCGCGGCCGAGAGCAGTCACGATCAGACGCTCGCGAAGGTGTCGCGCCAAACGAGAATTCCGCGCTTGACGAATTCTTCGGGTACTTCGGATTTCGGCGGCACCGGATCGGCGGGGTCCACATTGAGCGTCCGCGGCTCGGAGAGGAAGCGGCCCTGGTTGTCGACCCAAGCCGGCAACGGGATACGATCTTGGCCCAACCGCCACGCCACAAGGGCGGCGATCGCGGCATCCCACGCCGGGTTCTTGGTCGACTCCGGTTCAGCAAGCCCAAGAATTCCGCGCACGAGACCATGCTCCGCGACGAGGTTGTCGTTCAGTTGCAAGAGAGCGCGCAAGGCGCGATCACGGTCTCCGGCACGAAGCTGCTTACCGACCTCCGCCGCGATCGTAGCCGCATCATCGCGCCTAGTGGGTGCGGAATACAGTCGATGGCCCGCAGCGGCGAGCAATCGGTCGATCGTGCCGAATCCGGCGTCCCGGCCTCGTTCAGAGCGCGACACGCTGCCCTGGTCGATACGCGACAACTCCGCCAATCGCTCTTGGGTAAGCCCATGACTCTTCCGGGCGGCGCGCACAAGAATCGAGGCCTCTGTCACTTCGACCACCCGTTTCTAGAATATGGCTTCTAGTACATATTGTATGTTACAACTGACGCACAGGAAGTGCACAATTCGAAGCGCCTCTTTCGTGCGCTTCATCCTGCAGACTCGATGTATGACAGACGACGATTTCGACTTCACGCCCTGGACGCCGGAGGGCGCAGAACGACTGCGCGTGGCGGCACGGGACGCCGCACAAGCCATCATCGAGCACGGCGATTTCGTCGCTGGACTGTCTGCCAGGTCCGACTCGACTGCTGTCTTTGACTCGGCTCAACAGTTGGCGGAGTCCCTAGTTGCATTCGCGGGTGCCCAGTTTGACTACACGGGCATCACGGCACCGCTGGGCGGTGTCTATGAGTACCTCGAGAACCAGGATGAGGAGGACGAGGAGGAGGACCGCAGTCCTGTGAGTGGCCTGTCGATTCTTGAGCGACGCGACTATGAAGTCATTGATGAGGATGCAGTCATTTCGGCCGGCCGACTCGCATACCTGCGCATCTGGGCGGACGACACCGAACAAGATGCCGAGCGCGATGTGAACCATCTCGGCTCCGCGTTGTACCAGATCGCCCATGACAGCGGCACCTGGCGGTCCCTTGACGATGTCGAAGGACTACGCCCGACAGGTGCGACGGTTCTCGTCCTTCCCGTGGATACAACTCTTGGCGCGGACCCCCACACGTGGCCCGAGAATCCTTTTGAGGCCGATCCGGCCGCGGCCATATTCACCCAGAGCGACGTCTTCGCGGAATAACGCGGAGTAACTAAACGCCGCGCTCGCTCAACTCGGGTCGGCGTGCAGGTGGGCGTTCGCGGACTCCTCGTCGGGGAGGGGGCGCGCGACCGGGATCTTGCTGCCGAGAACTTGGGCGACGACATCCCGGGCGATGGCCTGAGGGGTGAGACCGACCTGGTCAAGGATGTAGTCCCGGCTGCCGTGCTCGAGGAATTGGTCGGGCAGACCGAGCTCGGTGACCGCGGTGTCGACGCTCGCGGCGCGGAGATCTTGGCGGATGCGCGTGCCGATTCCACCGACGCGCACGCCATCTTCGATCGTGACGACGAGACGGTGCTGGGCCGACAGCTCGATCACGCTCTGCGGAACCGGCACCACCCAGCGCGGGTCGATCACGGTCGCGCCAATGCCCTGAGCGGCGAGTCGCTCCGCGACCTGGAGGCCCAGCTTGGCCATCGGCCCGACCGTCACGATGAGCACGTCCCGGTGCGGCGCCTCGCGCAGCACGTCGACGCCGTCCTCGGTGCGGCGCGCGGCCTCGTACACGGTTCCGACGGAGCCCTTCGAGAAACGCACCACTGTGGGGGCATCCTCGATGGCGACTGCCTCGCCGAGTTCCTCGCGCAGTCGCGTGGCGTCGCGCGGCGCGGCGATGCGGATGTTGGGCACCACTTGCAGAATCGCCAGATCCCACATTCCGTGGTGGCTCGCACCATCGGGGCCTGTCACCCCAGCCCGGTCGAGCACGAAAGTGACGCCGGCCTTGTGCAGCGCGACATCCATCAGCACCTGGTCGAACGCGCGATTCACGAACGTCGCGTACATCGCGACAACCGGGTGCAGACCGCCGAAAGCGAGACCGGCGGCGGATGCGACGGCGTGCTGCTCCGCGATGCCCACGTCGAGTACCCGCTCGGGATACTTCTCGGCGAAGGCGTGCAGTCCAGTCGGCCGAAGCATTGCAGCGGTGATGCCCACCAGCCGCGGGTTGCGGTCGGCCAAGCGCACGATCTCGTCGGAAAAGACCGAGGTGAAGGATGTCCCACCCGAGTTATCGAGGGGCTCGCCCGTCTCCGGGTCAATCTGCCCCACCGCGTGGAACTGGTCGGCGACGTCAGCGAGGGCCGGCTCGTAGCCGCGGCCCTTCTCGGTGATCGCGTGCACGATCACGGGTGCGCCGTAGTCGCGCGCCTGAACGAGCGTCTCCATGAGCGCGCGGATGTCGTGGCCGTCAACCGGCCCGAGGTATTTGATGTCGAGGTTCGAGTAGAGCGCCTCATTATTGGTCAAGCGAGCGAGGAAGCCGTGAGTACCACCGCGCACCGCGCGGTAGAAGGCGCGTCCAGGAGGGCCGAGCTTGTCGAACAGTTTGCGGCTCGAGCTGTACAGGTTGCGGTACGAGCGCCTGGTGCGCACGCTGTTCAAGAAGTGCGCCATGCCGCCGATGGTCGGCGCGTAGGAGCGGCCGTTGTCGTTGACGACGATGACCAGATTGCGGCTGTTGTCATCGCTGATGTTGTTGAGAGCCTCCCAGGTCATGCCCCCGGTCAGCGCGCCATCGCCGACCACCGCGACCACGTGCCGGTCGGCCTGCCCGGTCATGGTGAAGGCACGCGAAATGCCATCCGCCCACGAGAGCGAGCTCGAAGCGTGGGAGCTTTCGACGATGTCGTGCTCGGACTCGGCGCGCTGCGGATACCCGGCGAGTCCGCCCTCTTCACGCAGCTTGCTGAAATCCTGCCGACCGGTCAGCAGCTTGTGCACGTAGCTCTGGTGGCCGGTGTCGAACACGATCGCGTCGTTCGGCGAATTGAAAACCCGGTGCATCGCGATCGTCAATTCGACGACGCCGAGGTTCGGCCCGAGGTGCCCGCCGGTCTTCGACACCTCGCGCACGAGAAACTCGCGAACCTCGCTGGCGAGTTGCACCAGCTCGTCCTGGCTGAGGCGATCGAGGTCCCGAGGACCTTCGATGTGCTCGAGCAGGGTCATGGAAAGAGCCTAGACGAGCGACCTGAGCACGTACTGCAGGATGCCCCCGTTGCGGTAATAGTCGGCCTCACCGGGAGTGTCGATGCGCAGCACCGCGTCGAACTCCACCGTCTTCTTGCCGGCGGGCGAATGCTCGCTCGGCGCGGCGGTCACATGCAGGGTCTTCGGGGTGCGTCCCTCGTTGAGTTCCTCGACTCCCGACACCGACACAATCTCCGTGCCGTCGAGACCGAGCGAGGCCCAAGTCTGGCCAGCCGGGAACTGCAGCGGCAGCACGCCCATACCGATGAGGTTCGAGCGGTGGATGCGCTCGAAGCTCTCCGTGATCACGGCCTTCACACCGAGCAGCGAGGTGCCCTTGGCGGCCCAGTCGCGGCTCGAGCCCGAGCCATACTCCTTGCCGCCAAAGATCACAAGTGGCGTGTTCGCGGCAGCGTAGTTCTGCGCTGCGTCGTAGATGAACGCTTGCGGGGCATCCGCCTGGGTGAAATCGCGCGTGTAACCGCCCTCGACCCCATCCAAGAGCTGGTTCTTGAGTCGGATGTTCGCGAAGGTTCCGCGAATCATCACTTCGTGGTTGCCGCGCCGCGACCCGTAGGAGTTGTAGTCCTTGCGGTCGATGCCGTGCGCATCCAGGTACTTCCCCGCCGGGCTGTCGACCTTGATCGAACCGGCCGGGCTGATGTGGTCGGTCGTGACCGAGTCTCCGAGGGTCGCGAGCACGCGCGCTCCGGAGATGGATGCCACAGGGCTCACCTCGAGCGTCATGCCCTCGAAGTACGGGGGCTTGCGCACGTAGGTGGACTTCTCGTCCCACTCGAAAGTCGAGCCGGTCGGCGTGGGCAGGTTGCGCCAGCGGTCGTCGCCGTCGAAGACCGCCGCGTACTCGTGGCTGAACATGCCGGTGTCGATCGAGGAGTCGATCGTGGACTGCACTTCGGCAGCATCCGGCCAAATGTCCTTCAGAAAGACATCGTTGCCGTCGTGGTCTTTGCCGAGCGCGTCGGTCTCGAAATCGAAGTTCATCGAGCCGGCGAGAGCGTAGGCGATCACGAGTGGCGGCGAGGCCAGGTAGTTCATCTTCACGTCGGGGTTGATGCGGCCCTCGAAGTTGCGGTTGCCCGAGAGCACTGCCGTGACAGCGAGGTCGTTCTCGTTGACCGCGGCCGAGATCTCCTCGATGAGCGGGCCCGAGTTGCCGATGCACGTCGTGCAGCCGTAGCCGACCGTGTAGAAGCCGAGGTCTTCGAGGTACTCGGCGAGGCCCGACTTCTCGTAGTAGTCGGTGACGACCTTCGAGCCCGGAGCGAGCGTGGTCTTGACCCACGGCTTTGCTTTGAGGCCCTTTTTGCTCGCGTTGCGGGCGAGCAGGCCGGCGGCGAGCATGACGCTCGGGTTGGACGTGTTGGTGCACGAGGTGATCGCCGCGATCGCGACCGCACCGTGGTTGAGCGTGAACTTCGTGCCGTCGGCCAGGGTGACCTTCGTGGGCTTAGAGCCGTTGGTCGGAGCGTGGCTCGCGTGAGCGTGCGAGAAGCCGTTCGCACTCACCTCGTCTTGGGCGGTGAATCCGACTGGATCGGATGCCGGGAAGGTGGCCTCCACAGCGGCATCGATGCGGGAGGAGTCGACGTCGGCGTAGTCGACCAGGTCGTGCTCGAACTGTTCCTTCGCGCGGCTGAGCTCGACGCGGTCCTGCGGGCGCTTCGGGCCGGCAATCGACGGCACGACGGTGCCGAGGTCGAGTTCGAGGTACTCGCTGAAGACCGGCTCGATCGCAGGATCGTGCCACATGGTCTGCAGCTTGGAGTAGGCCTCCACAAGCTTCACCTGCTCGTCGCTGCGGCCGGTGAGGCGCAGGTAGTCGAGCGTGACGTCATCGATCGGGAACATCGCGGCGGTAGAGCCGAACTCGGGGCTCATGTTGCCGATCGTGGCGCGGTTGGCAAGAGGAACGGATGCCACGCCGGGCCCGTAGAACTCGACAAACTTGCCGACGACCCCGTGCTTGCGCAACATCTGGGTGATCGTGAGCACGACATCCGTGGCTGTTACCGCTGGTGGAATGGAGCCGGAGAGCTTGAAACCGACGACCTTGGGGATGAGCATCGACACGGGCTGGCCGAGCATTGCCGCCTCGGCCTCGATGCCACCGACGCCCCAGCCGAGCACACCGAGGCCGTTGACCATCGTGGTGTGCGAGTCGGTGCCGACGCAGGTGTCGGGGTAGGCGCGCAGTACCCCGTTGACCTCGCGCGTGTAGGTCACGCGGGCCAGGTACTCGATGTTGACCTGGTGCACGATGCCGGTTCCCGGTGGCACGACCTTGAAGTCGTCGAAGGCGGTCTGGCCCCAGCGCAAGAATTGGTAGCGCTCGCCGTTGCGCTCGTACTCGATCTCGACGTTGCGCTCGAGAGCGTTCTCGGTGCCGAAGAGGTCGGCGATAACGGAGTGGTCGATCACGAGTTCGGCCGGAGCGAGCGGGTTGATCTTGGTCGGGTCGCCGCCGAGGGCGCTCACCGCCTCGCGCATCGTGGCGAGGTCGACGATGCAGGGAACGCCGGTGAAGTCCTGCATGACGACGCGGGCGGGGGTGAACTGAATCTCGGTGTCAGGCTCGGCGGTGGGCATCCATGATCCGAGCGATTGGATGTGCGACTTGGTGACATTGGCACCGTCTTCAGTGCGCAGCAGGTTCTCGAGCAGCACCTTGAGGCCGAACGGGAGCCGCTCGAAGCCCGGCACCGTGTCGATGCGGAAGACCTCGTAATCGGTGGAATCGACGGTGAGCGTTTGCTTTGCTCCGAAGCTGTTGACTGCTGACATTGTCGACTCCCTGCTGTTGTTTTCGATGCCGGATTTATCTCGACATCAAGAGAAATATACCGTCAATCCGACTCCGCTGGCGTGTTCACCGAGCGGGCGAGAAGCCAGGTGGCCCAGAGCAACATCGCGTACATCGGTAGTCCGAGAAGCAACTTGAATGCACCGAGAGCTTGCGATTGGCCGGCGTAGTAGAGCGGTATTTCGATCACGAGCCGCAAGCCGAACAAGCCCGACCACAGCAGAGTTGTGATCGTGCCCACGCGCAGTTTGGCCTTGTCTTTGCGCCAATCGTGGTCGGCGCTGATGAGCGCGATGATCGAACCGACGATCGGGCGCCGCAGCGCGATGCTCAGGAGAAAGGTGGCCAGGCCGCCGGCGTTGAGCCAGAGGCCCACCACGAAATTGTTCTCGGTGCGACCGGTGAGCAAGGCGATTCCCGCGGAGATCGCGAGCCCGATCACACCGATCAGCGCGGTAGTCACCGGAGTGCGCGTTGCCGCGCGAGCGATTACAAACAGGAATGCGATTGCGAGAGGCACGAGAACTGCAGGCGCTAGTTGGCCCCAGATCGAGTACACGACCAGGAACGCGATGCCGGGAAGGAACGACTCGATGATGCCGCGCACACCGCCGACCGCGCCGAGCAGTGCTTTCGCATCGGGGGTTTGGCCGGGCTTGAGCTTGCCGAAGGCGGATTCGCGAGCTGCGGTCGCAAAGGCGTCGCGAAAGCTGGGGACGGCCTCCGGGTTGGCTTCGTCGGGCTCCGGGGTACCCGAGCTGACCTTCTCGTCCTCACTCACGACGGCAGCGATCCCGCCCCGCTCTGGCTGGTCGCGGGGATGTGCAGCGGAATCAGGTCGCGCGGCGGCATGGGCGTGGAACCGCGCACCACGACGATGGAGCGGAAGAGGTCTTCGATCTTGGCCGCGGCATCCGGATCCATCGCGCCCGCGCCGGCGATTACGCCACGCAGAAACCAGCGCGGCCCGTCGACGCCGATGAAGCGCACGAGGCGCGGCTGCTCGCCCGGAACCGGAACCTGCGCGATCAACTCGGGCCCGAAGCTGCCGACGTTCGCTTTGACCGAGCCGCCCTGCTTGCTCACCTGGTCGACGATCTGCTCGCGAATCTCGTGCCACAGTCCGCTCGAGCGCGGCGCGGCAAAAGGCTGCACTTGCAGCGTCGAGCCCGCATAGTCGAGGCTCACCGCCACCACCCGCTTGCTCTCCTCCTCGATCTCGAGACGCAGTTCGAGGTCGGCGCGCGGCAGAATCTTCACCCCGCCGAGGTCGACGTAGGGCCGCACCGCGTTCGCTTCGCTCTCGTCGAGCGGTCCCGCTGTGGCGCGATCCGCCGGGGCGGACTTTGGCGCGACGAAATCCGGCTCGCCGAAGGTGGTATCGGTCACGAAAGGACTCCCGAGGTCGTGGGTTCAGTACTGGGTTCGGTGGATTCGCTGCGCAGCCCGGTCGAGCCGAAGCCGCCCTCGCCGCGATGACTGCCCGGCAACTTCGTCACCGGAATGAAGCGGGCCCGCGAGACGGGCATGACGACGATCTGGGCGATGCGGTCGCCTATCTGGACGGAATACGGATGCTCGGTGTCGGTGTTCAAGAGCGTCACCCTGATCTCGCCGCGATAGCCGGCATCCACTGTTCCTGGGCTGTTAACGATCGTGATGCCGTGTCTTGCCGCGAGCCCGCTGCGCGGAACCACGAAGGCGACGAAACCGTCGGGCAGCGCGATCGAGACTCCGGTCGCGACCGTGGCGCGAGCGCCCGGGGCGAGTTCGACGGCTTCGGCTGCGGTGAGGTCCGCCCCGGCGTCGCCCGGATGCGAATAGGCGGGAACTGCACCCGACGAAATCAGCACATCGACGTTGTCAGCCACGTCACGAGGGTAGTGCAGTGCACTGGGAGTTCGACACCGATCAGGCGGTGTGTAATGGGCTTGTGCAGAATTTTCGCGAGCGGCTGTGGCCCGCGCCCTGGCTGTTTCTCGGCACCGCTCTGGTGATACCGGCCAGCTTGCTGGTGTTTCTGCCGATCAATCAAATGGTCGGCATCGTCGTCGCCGTCGTGCTGTACGCCGGTTGCGTCGCGATGCTGCTGCGGGCATCCCCCGTGATCGAAGTGTCATCGGGTGAACTCGTCGCAGGCCGCGCCCGCTTGCCGATCTCGGTGGTCGGTGCCCTGGACGCGTTTTCGGGAGAGGATGCCCGACTCGAGCGCGGTCAGCGGCTCGACGCCCGGGCGTGGTTGCTGATTCGCGGCTGGGTCGACCCGGTGGTGCGCGTCGAACTGAACGACGAACAGGACCCGACGCCGTACTGGTTGCTCTCGACGCGGCGCCCAGCTGAGCTGATCGCGGCGCTCGAGGCGGCGAAGTCTGCTACGCCGCGCACTCCTGGCATATAGGGCCGAGCTTCGTCTCGTGGTCGATCTGTGAACGGTGCTTCACGAGAAAACAGTTCACGCAAGTGAACTCGTCCGCCTGAGGCGGGAGCACCACAACATCGAGATCGAGGTCGGAAAGATCAGCACCCGCGAGTTCGAAGCTACCGGGGTTGTCGGCGTCATCGACATCGACCGACCCGGACATCTTGTCGGGAACGCGCTCCTTGAGAGCTTCGATCGACTCCGAATCATCGTCGGTCTTGCGCGGTGCGTCGTAGTCGGTTGCCATGCCCATCCAGTTCTGTCAGCGACCCGCGTTTGGTGAAACGCGGTGACGAAATCGCGGCCCAGTTTGCATCATCCCAAGGGGAATAGCAAACCACTTGCCACGAGTAGCAATAACGTGCTGCAGACAACTTTCGGCACGCCCGATCTATTCCCGCGAAACGGCCGGTTGTCGTGCGATCCTGGTGCCGAACCATGACAGCTGGAGGGTGTTTCAGCATGCAGGATTTGCGAGTAGTCGGAGTCGAGGGCGGTGCGCTCGTCGCCGCCTCAGACGACGGTGAGCGCTTCCGCATCCCCATCGACGAAGTGTTGCACTCCAAGTTGAGGCAGAGCGTTCCTGATGCAGGGATGAGCCGAAAATTGGCTCCGCGCGAGATACAGGCCCACATCAGATCGGGGATGTCTGCTCAAGACGTTGCGTCGATTACCGGCGTTCCGCTCGACTACATTCAGCGATTCGAGGGCCCCGTGCTCGCCGAGCGCGAATTCGTCGTGCAGACCGCACTTGACGTACCCGTGCACGCGACGGGCGACAACGACCCGATGCGCCTCGGAAAGACCTTCGGCACCGCGATTCGCGAGCGCCTGCACGACATCGGCGCGATCAACGAGCGCTGGGCGAGTTGGAAAGACCTGAGCACTGGCTGGGTCGTGAAGCTCTCCTTCGTCGCCAACCAGATCGAGCACGACGCCCGTTGGCACTTCGACCCGAAGAAGCAATCCCTCTCCCCCGCCAACACCGAGGCGACAACTCTCTCCCAGCAGGGTGATGTTGCCACCGGACCGCTCATGCCGCGACTGCGCGCGGTCGCCCCGGATGCCGCATCAGCACGCTTCGACAGCGGCGCGTTCTCCTTCGACGAGTCGCTCGCCGAATCCCCCGTGCTCGCCTCGGTCGGCGTTACGCACAGCGGCGGGGAGGAGTCGCCGGGTCATGGCCACCAGACCGCAGACCTGCTCGAGGCGCTGCGCCGCCGTCGCGGTGAACGCGACGCGATGCCCTTCGACGAGGGCCCACAGCCCGCGATACGTGCGGTCGAACTCCCCTTGACCGAATTCGCCGACGAGCCCGACAACCGCACCACCGCTCCGCAGGGCGTGACGCGCGGCTCGCGCCGAGGTCGTGCCGCAATGCCGAGCTGGGACGAGATCGTCTTCGGCGCGCGGGTCGATCCTGACCCGGCTGGGTAGCCGGCCCTCGCCCTGTCGCTCGCCCGGCTAGTTCGCGAAGGCGCCGAAGCGCAACAGCGGCACGCGCATCTCGGCGGGAGACCAGGAGCCGTGCTGCCCCACCATCGCGCGCGCGTGATCGGTCGC
>SCSV01000343.1 GCA_004297555.1 Salinibacterium sp. | reverse complement strand
CGCACCTCGTGCCCAACGAAGACGAGTCGATCAGTAAGCAGTTCGAGCGCGCGTTCCGCAAGCGCGGCATCGACTTCAAGGTCGGCGTTCGCTTCGCCGGCGTCACCCAGAACGAGAGCGGCGTGGTCGTCTCGCTCGAGAATGGCGAGACCGTCGAAGCCGAGTTGCTGCTCGTTGCGGTCGGCCGTGGACCAGTTACCGCGGGCCTCGGCTTTGAAGAGGTCGGCGTCGCGATGGACCGCGGCTTCGTGCTCACCAACGAGCGCCTGGCCACGAACGTTCCCGGCGTCTACGCCGTCGGCGACATTGTGCCCGGTCTGCAGCTCGCGCACCGCGGCTTCCAGCAGGGCATCTTCGTCGCCGAAGAGATCGCGGGACTCAACCCGATCGTCATCGAAGACGCGAACATCCCGAAGGTCACCTACAGCGACCCGGAGGTCGCATCCGTGGGTCTCACCGAGGCGAAGGCCGTCGAGAAGTACGGTGCCGACAAGGTCAGCTCCTTCGACTACAACCTCGCCGGCAACGGCAAGAGCCACATCATCGGCACCTCGGGCTCGATCAAGGTCGTGCGGGTCAACGAAGGCCCCGTCGTCGGCGTGCACATGATCGGCGGCCGTGTCGGCGAACTCATCGGCGAGGCTCAGCTCGCAGTCAACTGGGAAGCGTACCCAGAAGACATCGCGCCGCTGATCCACGCACACCCCACCCAGAACGAGGCGCTCGGCGAAGCATTCCTTGCCCTCGCAGGCAAGCCACTCCACGCGATCTAACCCTCGCGAACCATCCATACCCGTTTCGGCCGAACCACAGAACTAAGCTGTTGCGAAGAAGCGTTTCAAAGGAGCATCACTGATGAGCGAATCCGTCAACCTTCCGGCACTTGGGGAAAGTGTCACAGAGGGCACGGTGACCCGATGGCTGAAGAAAGTAGGCGATCGCGTCGAGGTCGACGAACCACTGCTCGAGGTCTCCACCGACAAGGTTGACACCGAAATCCCGTCGCCGGTCTCCGGTGTCGTGGAGGCGATTCTCGTCGCTGAAGACGAGACGGTCGTCGTCGGTACTCCGCTCGTGACCATCGGCGATGGTTCCGGTGCTGCCGCTGCCGCTCCTGCCGCCGAAGCGCCCGCTGCAGAGCCCGCGGGCGAAGCACCCGAGGCACCCGCTCCAGTCACCGAGACGCCGGTCTGGTCGGTGGATGCCCCTGCAGAAGAGCCTGCCGCTGCCGCACCCGCGGCCCCGGAAACTCCGCCGGCACCCCCAGCACCTCCTGCCGCGGCGCCCGAGCCCGCCGCCCCGGCTGCCGCACCCGCTGCTCCTGCCGCTGCACCTGCCGCTCCCGCTGCCGCCGGCGACTCGCATGCCGGTTACGTCACTCCCCTGGTCCGCAAGCTCGCGCACGACACCGGCGTCGACCTGGCCACCGTGTCGGGTACGGGCGTCGGCGGTCGTATCCGCAAGCAAGACGTGCTATCGGCGTCAGCGCCGGCTCAGACCGCAGCCGCTCCGACCAGCTCCCCTGCCAAGCAGCTTGAGGTTTCGCCGTTGCGCGGCACGAGCGTTCCGATGTCGCGACTGCGCAAGGTCATCGCCGAGCGCGCAGTCATCTCGATGCAGACGTCCGCCCAGCTCACGAGCGTCGTCGAGGTGGATGTGACGCTCGTCGCCGCTTTCCGCGACCGCTACAAGGCCGACTTCAAGGCGAAGACGGGCGTGAACCTCAGCTTCCTGCCGTTCTTCGCTCTCGCAGCGGCCGAGGCTCTCACCGCCTACCCGATCATCAACGCGACGATCGAGGGCGACAACATCGTCTACCCGCCGCAGGAGAACATCAGCATTGCGGTCGACACCGAGCGCGGCCTGTTGACTCCGGTCATCCGCAATGCTTCGGCTTTGAACCTTGCGGGATTCGCGAAGGAGATCGCCGACCTGGCGGACCGCACGCGCAACAACAAGCTGACCCCGGACGAGCTCGCAGGCGGCACGTTCACGCTCACCAACACGGGCTCGCGCGGTGCGCTGTTCGACACCCCGATCGTGTTCTTGCCGCAGTCCGCGATTCTCGGCACCGGCATCGTGTCGAAGAAGGCCGTGGTCGTGAGCGACAACGGCGGCGACGCGATCGCGATCCGCTCGATGGTCTACCTGGCTCTGAGCTACGACCACCGCATCGTCGATGGCGCTGACGCGGCCCGGTTCCTCGTTGCGGTGAAAGACCGCCTTGAGAGCGGCGACTTCGAGAGCGCGCTCGGCATCTAATTCACCCGGTGCTGCCGTCGAGGTAGTCCCGAATCCGCCAACCGGCCTCGCCCTTCATCAGGAGGATCGAGGCCGGTTCGCCATTTGCGCGGTCGCTGGTGCTTTCGCCGTTTGCGCCTTCCCCGCTCGCTCCGCTCCCGTTTGCGCTCTCCCCCCGCGCTCCGTCCCCGATTCGCAGAATCACCGAGCTGCCGAGCCGCTCTGTGACGGTGACCTCCGACGCATCGACCGCCCAGTCGACGGCCCCGGCTTCTCCCGACTGAACGCTGCCCACGAGCGCCTGGTCGGCAGCGAGGGCGGAAGATCCCTGCTCATCGACATCGTCAAGACACAGCGCCGACAGGTCGCGGATGCACTGCTCCCGCGCATCGAGCAGTGCCAGCAACGCCGCGACCGGGTCATCGCCACTCACCGGGCTCGCGTCGTGCGACTCCGCGGGTTCTGCGGTCGCTGTTGCCTCGGGTGCCTGTCTTGCGTCGGATTGCCCGGGCTGAAGGGTCACGGTCGCCGCAATGAACGCGATCGCGACAAACCCGGCCAGCACCCAGACCCGCTTTCGAACCAGGCCGAGGGATGCCCTCACCCGAGCGAGCGCGGACGCAACCTGGGGCCCGATGCCCGAGCCATCCTGGGCACCTGGGCGATCGCCCAACGCATCCCGCAGACCTGCCACCCGTGCCTCTAGCCAGGCGGGGATCGCGAACCCGCTCATGCGCGCGGGTTCTGCAGACACCGGATCGGCTGTGGTAATTCGCTCCGGAGAAGCTCCCAGTCGAACTTCGCGGCCCAACGACAGCTCCCGCCCGATCGCCCGCTCAAGCGAGTCGCGCCCACCATCCGCCACACGATCCTCGTCAAGCCGAATCGGCTCTGGTTCGGCGACATTGAACAACCGCGCGATCAGGGAGTCGATCCAGTCGTCGGCGCGGAGATCGCTTGAGTGCACCCAGCGCGCCAGCGCTTCAGCAGCTCGCTCGTCGGCGAGATCGAGCAGACCTGTCGCCAAGCCGGCGAGCGCGGCGATATCCGTCGCTACCCCGGGCTCCGCCTCGAGTCGCGCGGGCGCGAGGTGGGGTTCGATCAATCCGCTGCGACCGAAGCAGGCGAGCACAGGTGCGCCCGATCGGTCGAACAACACAGAGTCGAGCCGCACCGCTCCATGGGTGACGCCCTCGCGGTGCATCCGCGCCACCGCTCCGGCGATCGGCGCCAGTATCGTGATGACTTCGCCCAGCCTCAGCTCCGAACGGCTTCGTACCAATCGACCGAGGCTGCCACCCGGCAGCCGCTCAAGAATGACGGCCGGCGCGCCATCCGGCGCGGTCGTCACATCGATCAACTCGACCACGTGCGCGCCATTGGCTCGGCTCAGCGCTTCGATCTCGGCCATGATCGATTCGTCGCTCACACCCGCCCGAAAGACCTTGATCGCGCTCGGTTGAACCTCCCCCGCTCCGGACTGCGGATGCCCCAGAAACACGTCCGCGCGCACCCCCTCGCCTAGCTTGCGCACGAGCCGGTATCCACCCAGGGAGTCGAGAGCCATGCAGTGACTCTCCACCGACGAGCGCGAGCGGATCGGGCGTCCGCGGCATCCGTGCAGAGCGCTCGTCACACAACCGGGCCGAGGAGAGGAGCGACGTACACTTGACGGGTGGTGGACTATGTCGTGGCGGGGCTCGGCGCCAACGCCGTCCCGTATCTCGAAGCTCTAGAGCTTCAGCGCAAGACGCACCGCGCGGTGGTTGATGGCGCGACCGACACTGTCATCTTCCTCGAGCACCCCTCCGTCTACACCGCAGGCAAACGCACCGAAGAATTCGAGAAACCGGCCGACGGCACGCCGGTGATCGACACCGATCGCGGCGGCAAGATCACTTGGCACGGTCCGGGCCAACTCGTCGGCTACCCGATCCTGAGGCTGCCCGAACCGATCGACGTGGTGAGCTACGTGCGCCAGCTCGAGGGACTGTTGATCGAGGTGCTCGCCGAACTCGGCATCGACGCCGGCCGCGTGCGCGGGCGTTCTGGGGTCTGGATCGGCTACGAGCAACCGGTCGGCGCGGAGAAGATCGCAGCGATCGGCATCCGTGTCGCTGAAGGCGTGACGATGCACGGTTTCGCGCTCAACTGCAACAACTCCTTCGACGCGTACACGAAGATCGTCGCCTGCGGCATCCTCGACGCCGGCGTCACCTCCATCTCGCGCGTGCTCGGCCGCGATGTGAGCCCCGAAGATCTCGTGCCGCTCGTGCAACGCCGGTTCGAGGCCGCGATGACGGTGAGCGCGTGAGCCACTCAGCAGCGAGTCACAGCAGCCCAGGGCATCCCGAAGCCAATCAGGTCGACGGGCGCAAGCTGCTGCGACTCGAGGTGCGCAACGCCGAGACACCCATCGAGCGCAAGCCCGAGTGGATCAAGACCGTCGCCAAGATGGGCCCCGAGTATCGCCAGTTGCAAGACCTCGTCAAAGGTGAGGGCCTGCACACGGTGTGCCAGGAAGCCGGATGCCCGAACATCTTCGAGTGTTGGGAAGACCGCGAGGCCACGTTCCTCATCGGTGGCAGCCAGTGCACCCGGCGCTGTGATTTCTGCCAAATCGACACCGGCAAGCCCGCGGATTATGACCGGGATGAACCGCGCCGCGTCGCCGAGTCCGTTACCAAGATGAACCTGCGGTACGCCACGGTCACCGGCGTGGCACGGGACGACCTGCCCGACGAAGGCGCCTGGTTGCACGCCGAGACCGTGCGCCAGATCCACGCCCAGAACCCCGGCACCGGGGTCGAGATTCTCGCGACCGACTTTTCCGGCAACCCCGATCTGCTCGGCGAGGTGTTCTCCTCGAGGCCCGAAGTCTTCGCCCACAATGTGGAGACGGTTCCGCGAATCTTCAAGCGCATCCGCCCGGCTTTCCGCTACGACCGCTCGCTCGACGTGATCAGCCAAGCGCGCGCAGCCGGTCTCATCACCAAGTCGAACCTCATCCTCGGCATGGGCGAGGAGCGCCACGAGGTGAGCGACGCGCTGCGCGACCTGCACGACGCGGGGACCGACATCGTCACCATCACGCAGTATCTTCGCCCGACCCCGCGCCACCTGCCGGTCGCGCGCTGGGTCAAGCCGGAGGAGTTCGCCGAGCTCAACTCTGAGGCCGAGGCCATCGGATTCCTGGGTGTGCTGGCCGGGCCACTCGTGCGCTCGAGCTACCGCGCAGGACGCCTCTGGGCGCGATCAATGCAGAGCAAAGGACGAGACATCCCCCCGCAGCTCGCCCACCTGGCCGATGCAAATCTGGGGTTCGCCCAGGCCGTATCCTAGGTTCATGGCACGCACCCCAACCCCGACTCAGAAGACCAAAGAGCCAGGCCGGTTCAAGCAGCTCTACCAGGTCTTCAAGATCACCTGCCAGTACAACCCGGCAACGGTCTGGTATCTCCTCGGCGCATTCCTCGGTGCTGTAGCCGCGGGCGTCCTGCTGGCGGTTTTCGTTTCAGGCGGCAGCGTTTTTGCGTTCGTGGTCTTCATCATCATCGGGGTGCTCGGCGGAGCGCTACTCGTTCTGATCGTGCTCGGGCGCATGGCCGAGAAGGCCGTCTACTCGCAGATCGAAGGGCAGCAGGGGGCCGTCGGTGCCGTGCTCAAGAACGTGCCAAGAGGGTGGATCGCCAGCGAAATGCCGGTGAACGTGAGCGCGAAAACTCACGATGCTGTCTACCGTGCGGTCGGTCGCGGCGGAATCGCTCTCATCGGCGAAGGACCGCGCAGCCGCACCCAACGGATGCTCGAAGACGAGCGCCGCGCGGTCACGCGCATCCTGCCCAATGTGCCGGTCAAGTTGCTCTACGTCGGGCCCGATGAAGACTCGATTCCCCTGCGCAAGCTCCTGACGAATTTGCGAACGATTAAGCCCGCACTACGCAAGCCCGAAGTGGTCGCCGTCTCTAACCGACTCTCGTCGCTCTCCAAGGGCAACCTGCCGATTCCCAAGGGAATCGACCCGACGAAGATCCGCGGCCAGCGCCCGCGCTAGGGCTTGCTTAGCGCCGCACCAGCACGGTGCCGACCAAGCGGTCGTGCATCCCGCGCTGATCGCGATCCCAGATCACTGCGGGAATCACCAAGCACAACAGGATGGTGCGCACGAACGGCCGCCAGGCGCCAAGATAGCCGCCCGCGACGGGCACGAGGCGCATCCCGAACAGCAAGTGTCCGGGGCTGCCGTTGACGACAAGCAGGAACACGATCTGTACGACGGCGAAGATCGCAAGCGTTGCCCAGGAGTCGTATTTGAAGAATGCGATAGAGACCAGAACGGCTGCCAGCCAGTCGACCGCGAGGGCCGCGAAACGCCGGCCGGGGCGAGCGATCGAGCGGGGCCCGGAGGGCGGGAGCCCGAGCCTCTTGCCCGGCCAATCAGCGGATGTCTCGGGCTCAGTCGGCATCCGACGATTGTACCGATCGGTCGAGGCGTAACCTCCCCGAAACATTTGCGTGATGCCAGGGAAACCCCCTACTCTTACGCTCAGAGTGGCCGCGCCCCGCGACCGCTCCGCCACCATGCCCGACAAAGCCATTGGAGTCTTTTCACATGTTCAGTGATTCTTCCGAAGTGCTCAAGTTCATCAAGGACACTGACGTCAAGTTCCTTGATCTTCGCTTCACCGACCTTCCCGGTGTACAGCAGCACTTCAACATCCCCGCATCCACCGTCGACGAGGACTTCTTCTCCTCTGGCCAAATGTTTGATGGTTCGTCCATTCGCGGTTTCCAGAACATCCACGAATCAGACATGCAACTTATTCCCGACGTAACAACGGCGTACGTCGACCCGTTCCGCACCGAGCGCACCCTCGTCATGGTGTTCGACATCTACAACCCGCGTAACGGCGAGATCTACGGCCGTGACCCGCGCCAGGTTGCCAAGAAGGCGGAGAACTACCTCGCTTCGACCGGCATCGCAGACACCGCGTTCTTCGCCCCCGAGGCCGAGTTCTACATGTTCGATGATGTTCGCTACGAAGTGAAGCAGAACGGCGCTTTCTACGCGGTCGACTCCGACGAGGGAGCCTGGAACACGGGCCGCGTCGAAGAGGGCGGAAACCTCGGACACAAGACGCAGTACAAGGGTGGCTACTTCCCGGTCAGCCCCGTCGACAAGCAGGCCGACCTGCGTGACGACATCTGCCTCAAGCTGATCGAATCCGGGCTCGTGCTCGAGCGCGCTCACCACGAGGTCGGCACCGCTGGCCAGGCGGAGATCAACTACCGCTTCAACACGATGGTCAAGGCAGCTGACGACATCCTGAAGTTCAAGTACATCGTCAAGAACACGGCACTCGAGTGGGGCAAGGTTGCCACGTTCATGCCGAAGCCGCTCTTCGGCGACAACGGTTCGGGTATGCACACCCACCAGTCGCTGTGGAAGGGCAAGGACCCGTTGTTCTACGACGAGAAGGGCTACGGCGGCCTGAGCGACATCGCTCGCTGGTACATCGGTGGTCTGCTCAAGCACGCTCCCTCGGTGCTCGCCTTCACCAACCCGACCCTCAACTCGTACCGTCGCCTCGTGCCCGGCTTCGAGGCTCCGGTCAACCTGGTGTACTCGGCTGGTAACCGTTCGGCGTCGATCCGCGTTCCGATCACCGGTACCAACCCGAAGGCAAAGCGCATCGAGTTCCGCGCACCCGACTCCTCGGGTAACCCGTACCTCGCCTTCGCTGCTCAGCTCATGGCTGGCCTCGACGGCATCAAGAACAAGATCGAGCCGCACGAGCCCGTCGACAAGGACCTGTACGAGCTTCCGCCCGAGGAGGCCAAGCTCATTCCTCAGGTTCCCGGCTCGCTCGCCGAGGCGCTGGACGCCCTCGAGGCAGACCACGACTTCCTCACCGCAGGAAACGTGTTCCCCGAGGACCTCATCCAGACCTGGATCGAGTACAAGCGCGAGAAGGAGATCATTCCCGCCGCGCAGCGCCCGCACCCGTTCGAGTACGAGCTGTACTTCTCGGTGTAACGCTCCCGTTCACGACAGAGGCCGCATCCTTCGGGGTGCGGCCTTTGCCGTTAAGCCCTACGCCGTCGCCGGCGGCGGCTTTCTCGCGCCGTAGAAGGTCTTCTCGAAGACCTGGCGGGCGAGCCGCGTGACGCGCAAATAGTCGCCCTCGAAGGTGCTCGCCGAGCCGGGCGGATATTCGAGCAAGCGCGCGACACCCTCAAGCTGCTGTCGGTCGATGGGGAGCAGGTCGGATGTCTTCGCGGTCCACAGGGTCAGAGCGGATCGGGCGCGCGACGCGAGGACCCAGGCATCCCGCAACTTGGCGGCATCCGCCGAGGAGATGAGTCCCTCGGCTTCGGCAGCAGCGAGGGCGTGAAGCGTCGAGGGCGTGCGCAGCCCTCCGACGCGAGCCCCGTGCTGCAGTTGCAGCAGCTGCACAAACCACTCCACGTCGCTGAGCGATCCGCGACCAAGCTTGAGGTGCCGGGCCGGGTCGGCGGCGAGCGGCAGGCGCTCGTTCTCGACGCGCGCCTTGATGCGCTTGATCTCACGCACGTCGCTCTCCGCGATCGTCTCCGGGTAGCGCACGTCGGCGACGAGTTCCTCGAAGGCCTGCAGCACACCGGGGTCGCCGACCGTGGGCCGCGCGCGCAGCAACGCCTGGGCCTCCCAGGTGAGCGACCAGCGAGCGTAATAGGCGCGGTACGACTCGAGCGAGCGCGCGATTGCCCCATTCTTTCCCTCGGGCCGCAGCCCGATGTCGAGGTCGAGTGGAATGCGCAGGTCATCGGTGAGCCGCACCAGGGCGTGCACAATCTGCTCCGCCCGCTGCTGCGCTTCATCATCGGATGCCCCGGCCGGCCGATAGACGTACATCACGTCGGCATCCGAACCGAAGCCCAGTTCCTCGCCGCCGTAGCGGCCCATCGCGATGATGCCGAACTCGATGCCGTCGCCGTAGCGGTGCGCGAGGGCGAGCACGCCGGTGAGCAGCGCGCTCGTCACATCCGAGAGGCCCTGTCCGAGTTCTTCGATCGTGATCGCCCCGAGGATGCCCGCGATCGCGAGTCGCAGCACCTCACGGCGGCGAGCCGTGCGCAGAGCGAGCGCGGCGGCCGCTTCATCCTCGCGGTGTCGTGCAACGGTCGCTTCGGTCTCGTCGAGCAGCATCGACAGCGGTCGCGGGCGAAGCTCCTCCTCATTGCCGAGCCAAGCGGCCGCCTCGGGGATGCGCTCGATCAGGTTGCCGACATACTTCGAGCCGGAGAGCACGACAGTGAGCTGGCGCGCGGCACCCGCGGAGTCACGCAGCATGCGCAAGAACCAATAGGCGTCGCCGAGCTCGTCGCTGAGCCGCCGGAACGCGAGCAAGCCGAGATCGGGGTCGGCTCCTTCCGCGAACCACTGGAGCATGACGGGCAGGAGGTTGCGCTGAACGGTGACCTTGCGCGAGACCCCGCCGGTGAGGGCGGCAATATTGGCGAGCGCGCCCTTGGGGTCGCGGAAGCCGATCGCCGCCAGTCGCGCGGTCGCTTGTTCACTCGAGAGCGCGAGCCCGTCGTCGGGCAGCGCCGCCACCGCCGACAGCAGCGGCCGGTAGAACAACCGCTCGTGCAGGTGGCGCACCGCGATCTTGGTGTTCTGCCACTGCTCAGTGAGATCCTCGGCGCTCGTCGAGAGTCCGGATGCCCGTGCCAGCACCCGGAGCGCCGCCGGGTCGCGCGGCATGAGGTGGGTACGCCGCAACCGCGAGAGCTGCAGGCGGTGTTCGAGCACCCGCAGGAAGCGGTAGTCGCGGGCAAAGGACGCCGCTTCGACGCGACCGATGTAGCCCTGGTCAGCGAGAGCCGTGATCGCCGGGAGGGTCGCGATCTGCCGCACCTGGGCATCCGTCTGTCCGTGCACCAGTTGCAGCAACTGAATCGTGAACTCGACGTCGCGCAGGCCGCCCGGCCCGAGCTTGAGCTGCACGTCCAATTCATCGGCCGGGATGTTCGCGGTCACCCTCTCGCGCATGCGCTGCACCGACTCGACGAAGTTCTCGCGGGATGCACTCGACCAGACCTTGGGCGCGACGGCGTCCACGTAGCGCTGCCCGAGTTCGAGGTTGCCCGCGAGCGGGCGGGCCTTGAGCAGGGCCTGGAACTCCCAGCTCTTGGCCCAGCGGTCGTAATAGGCGAGGTGCGATTCGAGGGTGCGCACGAGGGCGCCGTCCTTGCCCTCCGGCCGCAGGTTCGCGTCGACCTCCCACAGCCCGGGCTCGGCGGTCAGCTCGTTGATGCCGTGCATGGTCTGTACAGCGAGGCGGGTCGCGATCTCCACGGCACGGTCATCCGCAAGCCCTTCGGAGCCCTCGGCGACGAAGATGACGTCGACATCGGAGATGTAGTTGAGTTCCCGGGCCCCTGCCTTGCCCATGCCGATGATCGCGAGGCGGGTGGCGGCGACGTCGGCTGCGGGAAACTTCGAGTCGCGGCGCGCGACCGCGAGCGAGGCGTCGAGTGCGGCGGCGGCGAGGTCGGCGAGCGCGGCGGCAACGACCGAGACCGCGGCGAGTGGGTCGCGCTGGGCGAGATCCCAGGCCGTGAGCTGGGCGAGGTGGTGGCGGTAGCGCACGCGCAGGGCCACGCGCGCCTCGTCGCCGGAGAGCCCGTCGACCGCTTTGAGAATGTCGGCGGCGTACTTCTGCGCAGTGAGCGGCACCGCGATCTGCTGCTTCAAAGAAGACAGCTCCGCGGGGCGCCGCTCGAAGAACTCGCCGAGGCCGGAGGAGACGCCGAGTACCGCGATCAGCCGTTCAGCTGATTCAGGATGGGCGAGCAGGGCTTTGACCGGGCGTGGGGATTGCTCGCGCAGGGCCACGAGCAGTCGCAAAGCTTGGTCCGGGTCGGCAGCCCGCGCGAAACTCTCGGTGAGCGCCGGAGCGTCAAGCAGTGCCAACCGTTCACTCGCGGCCCCCAACTCGGCAAAGCCGAGACGGGCTAGCTCGGTGAGCGTCAACGAATTCGGCATGGCGTGCCGCTACAGAATCTCGAGGTTGCTCTCCAGCTCGTAAGGAGTCACCTGCGCGCGGTATTCCTTCCACTCGCGACGCTTGTTGAGCAGCACGTAGTTGAACACCTGCTCGCCGAGCGTCTCCGCCACGAGCTCGGAGTCTTCCATGAGCGAGACCGCGTGATCGAGGCTCGCCGGCAGCTGGCTGTAGCCGAGGGCGCGGCGCTCCGCATCCGAAAGCTCCCAGACGTTGTCTTCGGCCTCGGGCGGCAATTCGTACTCCCCCTCGATGCCCTTGAGTCCGGCGGCGAGCAGCAGCGAGAAGGTGAGGTACGGGTTCGCGGCCGAGTCGATCGCGCGGTACTCGATGCGCGCGCTCTGCCCCTTATTGGGCTTGTAGAGCGGAACGCGCACAAGCGCCGAACGGTTGTTGTGACCCCAGGTGACGAAGCTCGGTGCCTCGTCGCCGCCCCAGAGCCGCTTGTATGAGTTGACGTACTGGTTGGTGACCGCGGTGATCTCCGGCGCGTGGGTGAGCAGGCCGGCGACGAACTGGCGGCCGATCTTCGAGAGCTGGTAGTGGCCGCTCGCGTCGTAGAACGCGTTCGTGTCGCCCTCGAAGAGCGACATGTGGGTGTGCATGCCCGACCCCGGATGCCCGGACAACGGTTTCGGCATGAACGTCGCGTAGACGCCCTGCTCGATCGCCACCTCTTTGATGACGGTGCGGAAAGTCATGATGTTGTCGGCCGTGGTGAGGGCATCCGCATAGCGCAGATCGATCTCGTTCTGGCCGGGGCCGGCCTCGTGGTGGCTGAACTCGACCGAGATGCCGAGGTCTTCGAGCATCCGCACCGACCGGCGGCGGAAGTCGTGCGCGGTGCCACCGGGGACGTTGTCGAAGAAGCCCGCCGCGTCGACCGGCTCGGGCACGCCGCCCTTGAGGGAGCTCGACTTGAGCAAGTAGAACTCGATCTCGGGATGGGTGTAGAAGGTGAAGCCGCGATCGGCCGCTGCGGCGAGCGCGCGCTTGAGTACGTTGCGCGGGTCGGAGACCGCGGGCTGGCCATCGGGCGTGGTGATGTCGCAGAACATACGCGCGGTCGGGTCGATCTCGCCGCGCCAGGGCAGAACCTGGAATGTCGTCGGGTCAGGATGCGCGAGCATGTCGGCCTCGTACGCCCGGGTGAATCCCTCGATCGCCGAGCCGTCGAAACCGAGGCCCTCCGCGAAAGCGCCCTCGACCTCGGCCGGGGCGACAGCGACGCTCTTGAGCGTGCCGACGACATCGGTGAACCAGAGCCGAACGAACTTGATTCCCCGTTCTTCGATTGTGCGAAGAACGAAGTCGCGCTGCTTGTCCATCAAGCTCCTCTGAGTTCTCTGTTCTGGCCGCTATTAGGCTACTGGCTATGCCCCGCCTCCGCTTAGCTCTCGGCCAGACAAACCCGCTGGTGGGGGATTTCGCGGGAAATTCCGAGCAGATTCTGGATGCTGCGCGCCGCGCCCACGCCCAAGGTGCCGAACTGCTCGCGGTCGGTGAGATGGCGATCAGCGGCTACCCGATCGAGGATCTCGCCTCGCGTCCGAGTTTCCTTGCGGCCGCACGCAACGCAGTGGTCGCGCTTGCTGAGCGGCTGCACGAGGAGGGGCTCAGCGAGCTACCTGTGATTGTCGGGCATCCGGATGGTCCGTTTGAAAAGCGCAGCGAGGTCACGAGCAATGCGCCGACGGCGATCGCCCAGAACTGCGCGAGCGTGCTGCACCGCGGTCGCGTGATCGCACGCTATGCGAAGCACCATCTACCGAACTACTCGGTGTTCGACGAGTTTCGCGTGTTCATTCCCGGCGACGAGTTGCTCGTGCTCGGGCTCAAGGGGGTGGATGTCGCGGTGATCGTCTGCGAGGACCTCTGGCGCGACGACGGCCCGGTCTCGCGAGTGCTCGAGACGGATGCTGGCCTGCTCGTTGTGGTGAACGCCTCGCCCTTCGAGCGCGACAAAGACGAAGTGCGCCTGCCCCTCGTGAACCGCCGCGCGACCGAGGCCGAATCGGTCGTCGCCTACGTCAACATCGTCGGCGGCCAGGACGACCTCGTGTTTGATGGCGATAGCGTTGTCGTCGATGCGACCGGCAAGATTCTGGCGCGCGCGCCTAAGTTCCGCGAGCACCTGCTCGTTGTCGATGTCGAGGTCGCGCCGCCGAGACATGCGACGCTGCCGCCGAACACGAACCGGGTGGAGATCTCGCCCGATCCGGTCGCGGCCGAGGCTGCGCCGCTCCCCCGCGACGTCGCCGAACTCCCCGACGACCGCGAGCAGCTGTGGAATGCCCTCGTGCTCGGCACGCGCGACTATGTGAAGAAGAACGGCTTCCGCTCGGTCATCCTGGGCCTCTCGGGTGGTATCGATTCGGCAGTCTGCGCCGCGATCGCTGCGGATGCGATTGGTGCCGAGAACGTCTATGGAGTCGGGATGCCCAGCCGCTACAGCTCGGAGGGCTCGCGCACCGACGCCGACGACCTGGCCGAGCGCATCGGGCTGCACTACACGGTGGAACCGATCGCCGACCTCGTGCTGCCGGTGGAGACCCAGCTGAAGCTCACCGGGATCGCGGCGGAGAATCTGCAGGCGCGCATCCGGGGCATCATTCTGATGGCCGAGTCCAACATGCACGGACACCTCGTGCTCACGACCGGCAACAAGACCGAGCTCTCGGTCGGTTATTCGACGATCTACGGCGACTCGGCGGGCGGCTTCGCGCCGATCAAGGATGTGCCGAAAACGCTCGTGCGCGAGCTCGCGCTATGGCGAAATTCGATTGCCGTCTCGTCGGGCAGCACTCCCCCGATCCCGGACAACTCAATCACGAAGCCGCCAAGTGCAGAGCTGCGCCCCGACCAGCTCGACGAGGACACCCTGCCTCCCTACGACGTGCTCGACGGCATCCTCGATGCCTACGTCACGCGCGCGCTCGGTCGCGAGGACGTCATCACTCTCGGCTACGACGCTGAGACCGTCGACTTCGTCACGCGCCTCGTTGACGGCGCCGAGTGGAAGCGCCGCCAGGGCGCGATCGGCCCCAAGATCAGCGGCATGGCCTTCGGCCGCGACCGCCGCCTGCCGATCACGTACCGGGCGGGCTGACTGATGACGGCCGACCGGGTGTGTCGATTGCATCCGAGTTCGCCGTCGCAAGCATGGGAGCGGCTTCCCGGGCAACAAAAATCGCTAGTGCCAGAGCCGCCCACGACAACGCAACGATGACCCAGCCCAAAGAAATCAACGGAATGGCGGGGAACTGCTTCATGTTGCCATCGAGAATCACTGCGCATGCTGCCGTGGCGCAGTAGATTGCGGCGAGCGCAGCGCTCAACCATCGTGCTCGCACGGCACCGGCTTTCCAGCGGTAAGCGCTCCTCCAGAGCAGCGCAATCGCCAATAAGAACGCGACGAGGATGCCCTAGAAGATTTCGGCCGCAAAATAGTTGAGCGCATTGTTGAGAAGAACCATTCTGTGTTCCCCAGTACCGAAAGGCCCCAGTGGTCGCTGGCTCTCGATGAACGCGATATTCGCAACCAGAAACACCATGACCGCGGGCAACGCTCGGAAGATTGCGCGCTCGAAAGTCGACATTGCCACGTCAGGAACGTACAAGAGTTCGCTGATATCAAACGCTTGGGAGGCGCGCTGGTCCCCCCAACAGCGGCCTTCAACCGCCAACTATCCACCTTCGTTGTCCACTCGCAAGTGGCTCGTCCGGAGCGCTGACAACCTTCAGCATGCCAATTCGCCCAACCAACAACATTGCTTACGACTCGTACGTTTCGTATGATTCGAGCATGGCCTCTGCAGCATCAAATGACGCACGCATCCGCTGGAGCGAACTTCTCGACACCGCACGGACCGAGCCAGTGCACATCACTCGACGGGGTCGGGATGTCGCCGTGCTCGTGAGTCAGGACTTTTTCGAACGCGCGATTCAGGCCCTCGAAGATGCCGCTGATCTCGCCGCGGTCAGTGCTGCCCGAGATGACAACGAACCCACTGTCACGCACGAGGAGTTGATGCGCGAGCTCGGTCTCGCGCCGTGAGCGCGTACGCGGTGCGGTACACCGCGAGCGCGGCACGACAACTTCGCAAGCTGGATCGGGCAAGCCAAATGCGGATCGCGCGCACCGTCGAGATTCTCGCCGACAACCCGCGCCCACCGGCAGCGACCAAGCTGGTCGGAGGTGCCGGTGCCTGGC
Source organism: Salinibacterium sp. (assembly GCA_004297555.1). GTDB lineage: Bacteria > Actinomycetota > Actinomycetes > Actinomycetales > Microbacteriaceae > Rhodoglobus. Next base: position 6,209 of record SCSV01000343.1, on the reverse strand, counting down.
GAGTGCGAACTGGCGACCATCGCATTGTGTACGAAATTCTTGAGCAGGAATTGGTCGTTCTCGTTGTGCAAGTCGGGCACCGACGCGAGGTCTACGGCCGGGTACATTGATGCGCTCGATCACTAGACTCAAGCCATGAGCGTCCCTTCCGCGCCGCCTTCGGAGTCCAGCGAGGGTGCTGGCAAGCCGGGCGATACGCCCACCGCCGAGGCCCACCTCAAGCGCGTTCGCACGCGGCACTTCCAGAGCGCCAAAGAGAACGGCATCAAGATCGTCGGCCTCACGAGCTACGACCAGCTCACCGCGGGCATCTTCGACGAAGCCGGTATTGACTTCCTCCTGGTCGGCGACTCCGCGGGCAACAACGTCTACGGCTACGACACCACGCTTCCCGTCTCGATCGACGACCTCATTCCGCTCACCCGCGCAGTCGCGGGCGCAGTCAAGCGGGCCTTCGTCATCGCCGACATGCCGTTCGGCTCGTACGAGACCGGGCCCGACGAAGCGCTGCACACCGCCTTCCGTTTCATGAAGGAGACCGGCGCGCACGCGGTCAAGCTCGAAGGTGGGGTGCGCAGTGCCGAGCAGATTCGTCGAATCGTGTCGGCGGGCATCCCGGTCATGGCCCACATCGGGTTCACACCCCAGAGCGAGCACGGCCTCGGCGGACATGTGATTCAGGGGCGCGGCGAGCAACTCAAGCAGTTGCTCGCGGATGCGCACGCGGTCGAGGATGCCGGAGCATTCGCGGTTGTGCTCGAGATGGTGCCCAAGGGTGCTGCCGGCACGGTGACCAAGGAACTGCGCATCCCCACCATCGGCGTGGGCGCGGGACCGGACGTCGATGGGCAGTTGCTCGTGTGGACCGACTGGGCCGGATTCACGAAGGGACGCATCCCGAAGTTCGTGAAGCAGTATGCGAACCTGCGGTCCACTCTCACCAAGGCGGTGACGAGCTTCCGCAGCGACGTCTCGGAGGGTCTGTACCCGGGGCCCGAGCATTCATACGATGATTGATACATGGAGCTCCTGCAGGTAGCACAGCGCGCCACTGACCTGACCCGGGCCATCGCGTTCTACGAAAAACTTCTCGGCCGACGAATCGACGCCTTCTTTCCCGAATCTGGGCTCGCGTTCTTCATGCTCGGCGGCACGCGCCTCATGCTCACCGAGGGCGCCCCGAGCGCGATCCTCTACTTCCGCGTCGATAACGTTGTGAAGAAGACCGCCGAGCTGAAAGCCGAGGGAGTCACCTTCAGCGTCGAACCGAACGTGATCTTCAGCCACGCTGACAACAGCATCGGCCTCGCCGGCACCGACGAATGGATGGCCTTCCTCACCGACAGCGAAGGCAACACGATCGCGATCGCGAGCCAGCAACTGCAGTAACGCCTAGTCGTCCTCGGCGTCTTCCTCAGCCCACTTGCGCGCTCGCTCTTGCGCGATCTCGGGGGCTCGCGCTGCGTCCTCGCGGGTCGCATAGGGGCCGTCGCGATCGGAACCGAGCGACTGCGGCCCCTTCTCGACCTCACCGGTCTTGTGGTTGTACCACCACTCGGTCATCGGGCACCTCCGGCTCTCGCGCATCCATCGAAGCTAGGATCAACACTATGCCGCGGGATGCTTTGGGACACCTGGTCCCGGGCACACTCTCAGCGCCGCGAGCCGTGCCAGCGGGCATCCGCCGCCCCGAATATGTCGGTCGGCCCGAACCGAGCAGATTCACCGGTTCCGATGTCTACTCCCCCGCCGATATCGAGCTCATCCGCGAGTCGGGGCGCATCGCCGCCCAGGCGGTGGAGGCCGTCGGCGCCGCGATTCGGCCCGGCGTGACGACCGATGAACTGGATGCCGTCGCGCACGAGTTTCTGGTTGCGCACGGCGCCTACCCGTCGACGCTCGGCTACCGCGGTTTCCCGAAGTCGTGCTGCACGAGCATCAACGAGGTGATCTGCCATGGGATTCCCGACGACACGGTGCTTCAGAACGGCGACATCGTCAACGTCGATATCACCGCCTTCAAGAACGGGATGCACGGCGACCTGAACAAGACGTTCGTGGTTGGTAGCACGACCCCCGAGATCGCCGACCTCGTGGAACGAACCCGCGAAGCGCTGAACCGGGGCATCAAGGCCATCGCGCCCGGCCGCGAGGTCAACGTGATCGGTCGCGCGATCGAGTCATACGCGAAGCGCTTCGGGTACGGCGTGATCCGCGACTACACCGGGCACGGGGTGGGCAGCGCGTTCCACTCCGGCCTGATCATCCCGCATTACGACACCCCCTCCTTTACGACTGTGATGGAGGTCGGCATGGTCTTCACCATCGAGCCGATGCTCACCCTCGGCACTCCCGGGCATCCCGGCACCATCGCCTGGGACGAGTGGCCCGACGGCTGGACCGTCGTCACCCGCGACCACAGCATCACCGCGCAGTTCGAGCACACCCTCGTGGTCACCGAGCGCGGCGCAGACATCCTCACCCTGCCGTAAAGGACACTGACCGTAAGGAACAATGGCACTATGCCCCACGCTCTCGGAATCGATATCGGCGGCACCGGCATCAAGGGTGCGATCGTAGACACCGACACCGGTGACCTGGTCAGCGAACGCCTGAAACTCGCCACTCCCGACGGCGGTCGGCCCGACGACATCGTCGCGACAGTGCTCGAACTCATCGACCAGATCGGCGGCCAGACACAGGACATGCCGGTCGGCATTTGTTTTCCCGCGATCGTCAAAAACGGCCGCACGATGTCGGCGGCGAACATCTCCAAGAAGTGGATCGGGCTCGAGGCCGAGAAGCTGTTTGAGAAGGCGCTGGGCCGGGGCATCTATTTTCTGAACGACGCGGATGCCGCCGGCTACGCCGAGGTGCGTTACGGCGCGGCGGAAGGCGTCGACGGCCTCGTGCTGCTGACCACGCTCGGCACGGGCATCGGCTCCGCTCTGATTTACGACGGCGTGGTCATCCCGAATGCCGAGCTTGGCCACATTGAGATCGGCGGTAAGGATGCCGAGAGTCGCATGTCTTATGCCGCCAAAGAGCGCGGGCGTCTGAGTTGGGCCCGTTGGACGCAGCGTCTGCAGGTGTACTACACGCACCTCGAGGCGCTCTTCTCCCCCGATCTGTTCATCGTCGGTGGCGGCGTCTCCAAGCACGCTGACGAGTTTTTGCCCCTGCTGAACCTGACCACGCCGATCGTGCCCGCGGTGCATCGCAACAGTGCGGGCATCCTCGGGGCGGCCGCCCGAGCGACAACGGACCCCCGATGACCGACACTATGCGCGCGGCTCAGTACGACCGTTATGGCAAGCCTGAGGTGCTGCATGTGTCTGAGGTTGCCGTACCGGTGCCCGGGCCCGGCGAAGTCGTGGTTCGGGTGCACGGTTCGGGCGTGAATCGTGTCGACGCCGCGGTGCGCCGCGGTGCCGTGCGCATCGCAACCGGTCGGCGCTTTCCCAAGGGCACCGGCATGGACTTCGCCGGTGAGATCACCGCGATCGGTGATGGCGTCAAACTCGCGGTGGATGCCAAAGTCTGGGGTTTCCTGCCGGGCCTGCCCAAGGGCCCGACCGGCGCGGCCGCCGAATTCGTCGTCGCGAAAGCGGATCAGCTCTCGGCCGCACCGACCACGATCGATCTCGTGGATGCCGGCGCGCTCCCGATGGCGGGAGTGACCGCCCTGCTCGCTCTTCGGGAGTACAGCGAGTTGAAGGCCGGCGAGAAGCTGTTGATTCGCGGCGCGAACGGCGGCGTCGGAACCGCCGCGCTGCAACTGGGCAAAGCCATGGGCGCCCGCGTCACGGCCCTGGTCGGGCCGAACAACCTCGACTTCGCACGCGAGCTGGGGGCGGATGCTGCCCTCGACTACCACACGCACGGCCCCGACCAGGTCGGCCCCTTCGACGTGATTCTCGACCTCAACGGCGCCAACATGGCGGGCTATCGCGCCCTGCTGCCGGAGCACGGCCGAATGGTCTGCACCGCAACGAAGGGCGTGGCCTACATTCTGTTTTCGATGATCTATCGCGAACGCCGGGTGCGCTCGTTCACCGCGAGCCCCAAAGCAGAAGTTCTGGCCGATCTGGCTGGTTTCGTCGATCGGGGAGAGCTGCGCCCGATCATCGACTCCGTGCATCCGCTCGCTGAAATCGCCGAAGCGCACCGCGAGCTTGAGGCAGGCGGCAGCCGCGGCAAGCAGCTCGTAAGAGTGCTGTAGCGGCTACTTGCCAGTGATGTTGACGATCCAGCTCACACCGAACTTGTCGACGCACATGCCGAAGGTGTCGCCCCAGGGCGCCTTCTCGAGCGGCATGGCGACCATGCCACCGGTGGAGAGCTTCGACCAGTAATCGCGCAGCTCTTCAGCATTGTCGCCGCTGAGCGACACGGAGAAGTTCGTGCCGGGCGTGTACTCCATGTCGTTGGGCGTGTCGGAGCCCATGAGGTTGAGACCGTTCTTGGCGACAAGCGTGGAGTGCATGATCTTGTCTTTCTCAGACGGATCTTCGCTCGCGTGGAACTCCTCGAAAGTGCTGAAAGTCAGTTCACCGCCGAACACCGACTGGTAGAACTCCATCGCCTGCCGCGCCGTGTTACGAAAACCGAGGTACGGATTGAGGCTGACTGTCGCCATTCTGATCTCCACTTCGTTAAAGCGTTTGACCCATTCTGTTGGAGATAGGCCTCGCGTGGGAGAAACGACACCAAGATTCGTGCGCGGCAATTCATGGGCAAAGAACCGCTTATCGAGCCCGCGGGTCGCTCTCAGCAAAGGCTTGCCTGGCTGGAATCGAGCCGCCCTGAGTGCTTAGCTGGCGTCATGATTGTGCCCGACTCCCCCACTGGTCACTCCAACGAGCCGCACGGCAACGGACTCGCGAGCAAGCTCAACTGGTTGCGCGCGGGCGTGCTCGGCGCAAACGACGGCATCGTCTCGGTCGCGTCGATTGTGGTGGGTGTCGCCGGGGCAACGACCCAAATCGGGCCGATCGCCATTGCCGGTGCTGCCGGTCTCGTCGGCGGCGCGGTCTCGATGGCTCTTGGGGAATACGTCTCCGTGAGCAGCCAGCGCGACACCCAGCACGCGCTTATCGCCAAGGAGCGCCGCGAGCTCGCCGAACAGCCCGACGAGGAACTCGCCGAACTCGCCGGCCTGTTCGAGAAGAAGGGCTTGTCCGCGAGAACTGCCATGCAGGTGGCGGAAGAGTTGACTGCCCACGATGCGCTGAGCGCCCACCTCGAGATCGAGCTCGGAATCAACGAGGCGGATGTGGTGAGCCCGTGGCAGGCGGCTGGGGCATCCGCTCTCGCCTTTGTTCTCGGCGCAATACTGCCCATGCTGGCCATCCTGTTGCCGCCCGCGGAGGTGCGGGTGCCGTTCACCTTCGCGGCCGTGCTCATTGCGCTCGCCGCGACTGGGACAACCGGGGCGCGGATCGGCGACAGCCACTGGCTGCGCCCCACGCTGCGGGTCGTCATCGGCGGCGCGATCGCTCTCGCGGCGACGTTCCTTATCGGCACGCTCCTCGGCGCGACCCAAACCTTTTAGAACCCAAATCCAAATCAAAGGTTTCTCACCGCCCGATGCCGCAGTATTGGTGCCGTGACTACCGAGCCTGCAACGCGTGCGCCGTTCTCGCGTGAGCGCCCTGGGCCGTCTGGCCTCGACCGCCGACGGCAATTTGCGCGGAGGGCGCGCATTGCGGATGCCCTCGCGACGCTGTTGTGCGCATCGGCGGCTGTGGCCGTCGCGCTGTTCCTCTCGTACGGCGGAGCGCACCAATTCGGCACTCTGGCCGACGCCGTCACGAGCATCGGAATTATCGCAGGGCTGATTGGAACGGACTTCGTGCTCGTGATGGTCGTGCTTGCCGCGCGCATCCCGATCATTGATCGCAGCATCGGGCACGACCGCGCCATCGCGCTGCACCGTGCCCTCGGCAAGCCCGCTCTGTACTTGCTCATCGCGCATGGCGTGGTGCTGCTGATCGGCTACGGCATGAGCTCGGGCATCGATCCGATCAGCGAAATCGGCCCCATGCTCGCACTGCCCGACATGCCGCTCGCATTCGTCGCCCTCGGGCTGCTGATCCTCGTCGTCATCACCTCGCTCGTCGCGCTTCGGCGGCGTTACAGCCACGAGTTGTGGCACAGCGTGCACCTGCTGAGCTACCTCGCCGTGGCGTTCGCGCTTCCGCATCAGC